>NZ_DATKFR010000174.1:0-3265 GCF_035511255.1 Parvibaculum sp. | reverse complement strand
AAGGAGTGGCCCGTGCCGGCGACGCGGATGGGGGTCTCCGCGTCCCGGACGATCGAGGCAAGTTCCTCTTCGGTCGCAGGCTCGGCGATGGATTTCGGCCAGGCTTTTACCCACCCTGACCAGTTCGACCAAACGTAGTTCATGCGCCGCTCCCGAGTCGCTCGCTTCTCTTGAAGCAAGTATGGCATAGACGTTCATCGGAAACGAGAAAGGCTCCGGGTGCGACCGGAGCCCCTCTACGACCGATGTGAAATCAGCGTGTGACGGCGTCTTGTTTGGCGACGTTCGTTTTGAAATCGCGCGCCATGATGGTCGCCTGCTTGATGTCTTCCGGCGACATGGAGCCCGACATTTTTTCGAGTTCCTTGTTCGCAAATTGCGGGAAGCCATTCTGCACGGCCAGCAGGAAATACATGTAGGCCTTGCGGTCGTCCTTCGTGACGCCTTCACCGGCTTGATACATGGTGCCGATATTGTACTGCGCCTCGGCCATGCCCTGCTTCGCCGCCGCTTCGTACCATTTCGCGGCCTCGACCGGATTTCTCGGTACCCCCCAGCCCTTGTCAAAGAGGCTGCCGAGATCCATCTGCGCGCGCGCGTCGCCGTGCTCGGCGCCGAACTCGTAATACTTCAATGCGGCCGCCACGTCGCGTTGAACGACCTTGGCGTCGAAATATTCCTCGCCGAGGCGGAAAGCGGCGCCCGCATCCTGCCGCTCATCGACCGCCTTTTTCCATTCAGCGAGCGCCTCGGGATAATAGCCGCGCTGATACATGTCGGCACCACTCGCCTCGCTCGGCGGGGTGTCCGCCGTCTTGCCGGCGGCATGCGCCTGCGCGTTCCAGAAAACGAGTCCGGCCAGCAGCAGGACAGTGCCCGTAAGCTTCACGACCGCTTCCGCCGAGCGGCGCGGCGAATTCGCAGTACGAATGCCTTCAGTCATCATGTTCTCCCTCCCCCGAGCCCGTTCTTGTTCTTTTGAACGCCAGGTTCTTGGAACGCCGGTTCGCCCGGTGCAGCCATCATGACGCGCGATCGACAAAATGTGAACCGCCTTCGGACTCTCAGGGGCAGTACCAGTAAGGGCTCATATCCAGGTGGAAGTGATTATGGTGTGCGGCATTGTAGTCAGGGCCCAGAACGAGGCTGAAACTGCGGCAGGCTTTTTTCGCAACATCGTGGAGGAAGCGTGATTTTTCATCGCTCCCATTCCAGTCCCTGCCGATGACGACGCGCGTCCCGTCGGCAAGACGGAAGCCCGAAATATCGAGAGCGTTGGCGCTGGCATGCTGGCTGAGACGGCCTTGCGGACGGCTGTAGACATTGCGGCAGGCGTAGCTGCCCAGGTGTTCGATTTCGACGACCTTTTTACCGAAATGTTCCTGAGCCGACGGCTGCAGCGAATGCCGTACGAAGAACGCCAGCGCTGCGGCCAGCGGGCAGCTGGAAAGAAAGCTGCCCGACACTCGAAGAGCTCCGAGATCCTGCACACGAATTACGTTCTCCAGCGGACACTTGCCGCCGATGGCGCCGTTCGGCACAAACGTGTAGCGCATGTCCGCTGTCGAGAGCGCCGCAGTGCAGAGCCGTGGATCGCGCGCCAACCGCTTCAGCTTAAACCAGGTGAGAGAATTTTCCTCGGCCCGCAGATCGAGCGGTGCCCAAGGATTCCATTCTGGTGGTACGGGGATGATCCCGCGCCAGACGCCAACAGCGAGTGCCGCAATCAAGATCAAGATGGGAAGAAAAAACCAACGCATTCCCCAAATAAAACCTGGGCGCCTGGTTTGGTTCCGCGTCGCGGTCGGCGTCGTCTTCTTCCGATCTGGACGTGAGCTAGGCGGGCGGAAGCGTCAAGGACTCTGTCACCGCGTCGGCCGGATAGAAGGATTCGATGTGGAGTTCCTGCAAGGTCACGTCCTGCGGCTTTCCGAGGGTCGTGATCGTGCTGAAGAAGCGGGCGATCGTATCGCCGACTTTCATTTCGAAGGGCAGCATCAGCGCCTGCGGCGCTTCGAGGTCCGGTTCCCGCCAGCGTGTCGGAACACCCGGATAAGCGAGCACCTCGGCAATGAGCCGTTGCATCGTCTCGTCGCGGGCCCAGCTTGCGCTCTGATAGGCTTCGTTGAGCAATGCCTTCGCCAGCGGTTCCCAGTTGACGATCAGCCTGCGGATGCCTTCGGGGGCAAAGAGCATTTTCAGAAGGTTGAATTTCTGCGGGTCTAGAATGGTCATCGGCTCGAGGTCCGGGATCGGATGGCCGAGTGCGAGCGTGATCAACTGCACGAAAGCACCGTTGACCATCACCAGGTTCCAATGTCGGTCGAAAGCGATGGCGCTGCGCGGTTCGTGCTGTTTCAAAATCAGATCGAGCGCTGTCCGCACTTGCGCCATGCGCGGATCGTCGAGGCGCGTTTCGCGATAGATCGGCGCATAGCCCGCCGCCTGCAGCAACACATTCCGTTCACGCAGCGGCACGTCGAGCACGTTGGAAAGCGTCAGGAGCATCTCGCGGCTCGGCGTCGCCCGTCCCGTCTCGACGAAACTGATATGCCGCGCCGAGACCTCCGCCTCGAGCGCGAGGCCGAGCTGGCTCAGATGGCGCGACTCCCGCCAGCGGCGCAGGAGAGGCCCGACCCCGTTCGGAGCAATTTCAATCACATTGCGGCGTGCGTCCATGGATCGAAATCTAGCAGAGGCGACGATGTGCGGCCATTACCTCCGGGGTAATGAGGGACGCGAAATGGGCGCATATCTTACCTCGCGCGTAATCGACCCGCTTACCGTGCCCGTCCATGCTCGTTCCATCACCTTCACAGGAGCGCATCATGTTCGGTCGGACCATCCTGAAATCCTCCGCGCCAAACGTCGCAACAACGGTCGTTGTCGAGGACGGTACACAGCTCTTCTACCGCGACTGGGGCGTTGGCAAGCCGGTCGTCTTCGTCCATAGCTGGGCACTGCATTCGGACATGTGGCAATACCAGATGGCGGACCTCACGGCGCGCGGCCTGCGCTGCGTCGCCTATGACCGGCGCGGGCACGGTCGCTCGGACCAGCCGGGCGGCGGTTACGATTGCGATACGCTAGCCGACGATCTCGCCGCCGTGATTGAGGCGCATGATCTCCATGACGTCACCCTGGTCGGTCATTCGATGGGTAGCTGCGAAATCATCCGCTACCTCACACGGCACGGGTCGGGCCGCATTGCCGGAGTCGTGCTCGTCGCGCCCGTAACCCCCTTCCTGCTGAAGACGGCGGACAA
>NZ_DATKFR010000173.1:0-8781 GCF_035511255.1 Parvibaculum sp. | reverse complement strand
GAGCCTAGAATGAGACAGGCGGCAATCGCGCCGGTCTTCGGAGGAACACCAAAACCGTCGATACGCATACTGTCGGCCATGATGTTCCTCCGTCTCCAGAGATCAGAAGTTGGTCTTGAAATAGACGCCGAAGGTGCGCGGATCGCCGTAGTAGAGGGCATCGAACCCGAAGTCCGCTGCAAGGGGAACTGTGTCGACCAGATATGTCTTGTCGAGAAGGTTCTTGCCCCAGAGCCCAAGTTCATAGCGATCGTCAGGAGAGCGCCACCCGAGACGACCGTCGAGAAGAAGCATACCGCCCTGAACGAGATCCTCTCGATTTGACGTATCGAGGTAGACCTTTGTTCGATAGTTCGCCTGGACAGTTGTCACGATGGCGTCGCCGCCGGGCAGGGCATAGTCGTAGTTTACAGTTCCGTTCAGTGTCAGTTTCGGCGAGGACGTCATCGTATTGCCGGAATAGTCGGCGCTGCCTGACTTGTAATCCTTGTAGGTCGCATGGAGTAAAGAGGCCCCGACCGACACCATCAAGCCTTCAGCCGGTCTGGCCATGATCTCGAATTCCGCGCCGTACATTTCCGCTTTCGGCGCATTGTCGAGTACCTGAACCGGGATGGTGCCGATGGTCTCGATCGTATAGACCTGCAGATCTTTGTAGTCGTTGTAGAAGAAGGCCGTGTTCAGGCGAAGCTTTCTCCCAAGAAAATCTGTCTTAGTGCCAATTTCGTAGGCGTTGACGGTTTCATCCTTATACGGCTCTGTATCGGCAAGAGGTTTGTAGCTGGACGTGAAGCCGCCGAAGAAGCCTCCGCTTTTGAAGCCTCGATTGTAGGTCGCGTAGACCTGCGCGTCGTCGTTGAACTGATAGCTCAGACCCAACCGACCAGACACCGCCGAGAAGGTTTTGGAAGCGGAGTAGTTCCAGAGCGGATCGGCGCCGTAGTTGCCGACTACCTCATAATCGATATCCTTCTTGTCGCCCGAATAGCGCAAGCCGACGGTTGCTGTCAGTTTCTCCGTCACCTTGTAATCGGTCTGGCCGAAAATGGCGTAACTGTTTGTGGTCTGAGTATAAGGATATGAGTAGTTGCCGATGCCCGTGCCGATCGGATCCCCCGTAATCGGATCGACCCCGGTGATGGGATCATATGCTCCGAAGATTCCGTAGATATCGAGATCGCTGTTCGTCTTCAGATACTCGCGAGCATAGTAAAGGCCAGCCACCCATTTGAGGCGTGTATCTCCATTGGATTGCAAGCGAAGTTCCTGGCTAAGCTGGTTCTGAAGCGATTTGTAGTGGCTCTCGAGTAGAGCATTCGGACTCGCATCGGTATCTTCCAGATCGTCGCGCTGCGACCAGTCGAAGGCCGTAATCGATATCAACGAAACCGCACCTAAATTCCAAGTGAGGCTGTTCGATCCGCCCAGCAGGTCAACGGCATCTGTGCCTTCGCGGTTATAAGAGCCGGCATACGGATCGTTATCCGTATCGGCATATCCTAGATAGTCAGTGGAGTAAGGATCGCCGCGATGCTGCGCCATGATCGCACCGTTCCGGTTCTGACCACCATGAAATTGCGTCAGCATTTCGACGTCTTCATTGGGGGTGAACAGGAAGGTCATGCGTCCCGCCCACTTGTTGGTGTTGTTGACGTCGTTGCCGGTGAATCGATTTTCCGTGAAACCGTCATTGCGCGCATAAGTCGCCGCGACGCGCACCGCAAGTTTGTCCGGTACGATTGCGTCGCTCACGG
The DNA here is from genome assembly GCF_035511255.1 of Parvibaculum sp. Lineage (GTDB taxonomy): Bacteria > Pseudomonadota > Alphaproteobacteria > Parvibaculales > Parvibaculaceae > Parvibaculum. The sequence goes on along the minus strand of NZ_DATKFR010000173.1, from coordinate 7,027 downwards.
CGCCTTCGAGATTGAGGGTGTTGTAGTTGCCGTACTCGGCGGAAGCGTAGCCTTCAAGGTCTTGAGTCGGCTTTGCCGTAATGATGTTGATGGCGCCGCCCGTCGTGTTGCGGCCGTAGAGTGTGCCTTGCGGCCCACGCAGCACTTCGATGCGTTCGAGGTCGAAGAACTGTCCCCCCTGTGCGAGCGGTGAACCGATATAGGCGCCGTCGACGTAGATGCCGACCGCGTTGGTCGATGTAGGATTGAAGTCGTTGGAGCCCACGCCGCGAATGAAAATCTTCGGATTGGCCGATGCGTCCGCGCTCTTGATCTGCAGGGAGGGCGCGAGGCCGGTCAGGTCGTTGACGTCCTTGACGCCGAGGTCCGTCAGCGTTTCCGCCGAGAAGGCGGTAACCGCGACCGGGACCTTCTGAATGTTTTCGGAGCGCTTCTGCGCTGTGACTATCATTTCCTGAAGCGCGCCGTCGTCGGTGGGGGCTGCTTCGGCGGTCGTTGGAGGCGGCGGCGGTGTGTCTTCGGCCCTGGCGGCCGAGGCGGCGATGAGCAACGCCGCGGTGCAGGTGGTTCCGAGATATCGAGTGACGAACTTCATGGCTATCCCCTGTCCCCGTCACGACAACTACGTGACATAGGAACGATAGCTTCGACTATCGAACTGTCAAAGGGTTTTCGAAGCCCGTCAGCGGAATTTTGCGTAGTAGAGCGAGATCATCCAGGCGAGTTCCTCGGTCATTTTTTTGGCAGTGTCAGGCTCCTCAATGGCCATTTCAGTGGCAGCATATCCGACCTCCGTGGTCAGACGGGCAGCCATCCGCAATTCTTCCTCGGACGTATCGGTATAGAGAGTGCTCAAATATTCCGCGACGCGGTCCGCGACGAGATCGCGAGAGGCGATACGGACCTCGCGCAGCGCTGGCACGGCACGCATCGCCCGCATGATCCATACACCGCCAGGTTCCCGACGCGTGATCTCATTGACCTGCTGCTGGATGTCGAGCGTCTTGCGGTAACTCTCCTCGACGCCCTTCGATTCGAGTCCGCCATTGTCGATCCATGCGAGGACGGCGTCGTCCTGCCGCTGCATAAGCCGTGCACCGAGCTCGCGCAGCAATGCATATTTATTCGGGAAATAGCGGTAGAGGGCAGGCGGGGTCAGGCCCGCGCGCTTGCAAACAAGGTTGGTGGAAAGCTGTTCCACGCCGACTTCCTCGAGAAGCTCGCCGGCCGCAGCGAGAATGGCGTCGTATGTTTGCCGCGACCGCTCCTGAAGCGGCTGGGTCTTGATCTCCATGTCGACCGGCCGTGCCTTGCCGCGCTTGCCGGCGGCACTCACCGGCTTCGATGTGGCGGCGCGTACAGGCCCTGCTTTTCCGGGCCGGGTCTTCTCTTCAAGGTTACTGGCGCTTTTCACGATCGTCCGTCTGGATACCTGCTTCATCGCTAGAAGATGTCGCGCGATATCGACGGCGTCAATGAGATGCCGCTATGTGCCGCAGCGGGGGTGTATTCTGCCGCAGGCGCCCCGCAACGCCCCGTCGATTAACACGCGCCTTTCGGACTGTCGCGTGCTATGACCCGCCTTTCCGTAAGAAACAGTCCCGGCGAGCGTGGCAAGTCTGGCCGCCGGGCGCAGAAGGATTTGGCTCAGCTTTGGCTTTTTTACCGACAAACCCGCCGCTCGCACGGGCGCTGACGGAGCGCAACTACAACGATCCGACGCCGGTCCAGACGGCGGTTCTGGAGCCGGATGCGGAGGGGCGCGATCTTCTCGTCTCGGCGCAGACGGGCTCCGGCAAGACGGTCGCCTACGGGCTGGCGCTTGGATCGACCTTGCTCGGCGAGGCCGAACGGCTCGACGCCCCGGAGGAGCCGCTTGCGCTCATCGTCGCGCCGACCCGGGAACTCGCCTTGCAGGTTCATCGCGAACTTCAGTGGCTCTATGCCTTTGCGAATGCCCGGGTCGTCGCCTGTGTCGGCGGCATGGATCCCCGTAGCGAGGCACGCCAGCTCGCGCAAGGCGCGCATATCGTTGTGGGTACGCCGGGGCGCCTGCGCGATCATCTGGAACGCGGTCGGCTCAAGATCGCCGGCCTCAAGGCCGTTGTGCTGGACGAGGCGGACGAGATGCTCGATCTCGGTTTCCGCGAAGATCTCGAATTCATTCTCGACGCCACGCCGAAGGAACGGCGTACGCTTCTCTTTTCGGCGACCCTGCCCAAGGAGATCGTGACGCTCGCGCGGCAGTATCAGCGCGACGCGCTTCGCATTCAGGCGGCCGGTGGAGAGCGCGGACACGCGGACATCACCTATCGCGCAATCCGTGTCGCGGCGAACGAGGTCGAACATACGGTCGTCAATGTTTTGCGCTTCGCCGAAGCGCCGACGGCGATCGTCTTCTGCAATACGCGCGAGGCGGTTCGCCACCTGCAGGCGATCCTGCTCGAACGTGGATTCTCGGTTGTCGCGCTTTCGGGCGAGCTGAGCCAGGGCGAACGAAATCACGCGCTGCAGGCCTTGCGCGACGGCCGCGCACGCGTCTGCGTGGCAACGGACGTGGCCGCGCGTGGCATCGATCTGCCCAGCCTCGGTCTCGTCATCCATGCCGATCTCCCGCACGATGCCGAGGTTCTGCAGCATCGCAGCGGCCGCACGGGGCGCGCGGGCCGCAAGGGCATCAGCGTGTTGCTTGTGCCGCAATCCAAACGGCGCAAGGCCGAGCAGTTGCTCAACACGGCGCGTATTCGCGCCGAATGGGTGGCGCCGCCGTCAGTCGAGGACATCAAGAGGCTCGATCAGGAGCGGCTGCTCGAAAGTCCTGTGTTCACCGAAGAGGTGGGCGAGGACGATCTTGCAATGGCGAAGGCCCTGCTCGCAGCGCGTTCGGCGGAGGAAATCGCCGTCGCGCTGGCGCGTCTCTACCGCGCGCAGTTGCCTGCGCCGGAAGAAGTGCTCGATGCCGGCCCGCAGCGCGAGGTCCATGAGGATCGCGCGCCCAAGGGACGTCGCGAGCGCGGACCCGGCAAGGAGCGTGAGCCGCGCGTTGCCGCGCCGCGCCGCAAGCCGGGCGTCTCGGGGCTCTCCGGGGGGGTGTGGTTCAGGCTCAATGTCGGACGGCAGAAGAATGCCGACCCACGCTGGCTCCTGCCGATGATTTGCCGGCAAGGAGGCGTTACGCGCCGCGAGATCGGCACCATCGACATCTACGATCAGGAGACTCGCTTTGAAGTCGACGGCGCCGCGGCGGAAGCGTTCGAGGCTTCTATTCGCAATGTGCCGAAGGGCGAGGCGCGCATCGAGCGGGTTCGTGGCGATGCGCCCGCTCCGGCGACAGCGGCCGCGCATGTGGAGCCGGCGGATCGACCGCGGCGTGAGCCGAAGGGCCAAGCGCCCCGGGAGGAGCGCCCTCGTCGCGAAACTGTGACGGAGCAGGCGTCGGAGCGGCCGCGACATGAACCGAAGGAGTGGAAGCCCAAAGCCGATCGTCCTGCGGGCGCCAAAGGCGGCAAGTCTTTCAAAAAGGCCCATGGGGCGGCAAATGGGGGCAAGCCTCACGGAAAGCCCCATTCACCCAAGGGCAAGGGGAAGCCGGTCTGGGCATCGAAGAAGGGTGCCAAAGGCGGCAAGCCGGGTGCCGCGGGCGGCTTCGACAAGCTGAAGCACAAGGGGCCGAAGAGGGGCTAGTCACTTGTAGTCAGTCTCCACGAGAGGCAGGCTGTCGGTGACGGAGGCATCCATGAAGCTTGCGACGATCGGTTATGAACGTCGGACATTGCCAGAGCTCATCGAGCGGCTGAAGGCAGCCGATATCGACATGCTCGTGGATGTGCGTGCTGTAGCGGCTTCACGCCGGGCGGGATTCTCTAAAACCATGCTGGCAGCCTCGCTCAGGGAAGCGGGCATCGACTATGTGCATCTGCGTGCGCTCGGCACGCCAAAGGAAGGCCGTATGGCGGCGCGCGCCGGACGCTTCGATGAAATGCGCGAGATTTTTGAGAGACAACTCGAAGAACCTGCCGCGCAACTCGAATTGCTGCGTGCGGCGGAGATCGTGCAGGACCGAAAGGCGGCACTTCTGTGTGTCGAGGCGGACGTCTCGCATTGCCATCGTGCCATCGTAGCGGACCGGATTTGCGACGCGATCGGTTGTGAAATCGAGAACCTGTGATCATGTAAGGCCAGCGACGACGAAATTCCTCAAGAGTATTCCACGGCGAGCGGGTTTACTCGGCGGGGCAACGGGTTGGAGGGAACGATGAGTGGTGAGGCAAAGCTGGACGATATCTGGCTTGCGGCCGGCGTGAGGACGCCGTTCGCCAAGGTCGATGGCGGACTTTCGAAACTCGACGTGTTCGGTCTTTCCGTGCCGGTGGTGCAGGCGATGATGGCGCAGTTGGGCGGCAAGAAGCCCGACTTTCTCACCTGGGGCTCGGTTGCACCCGATCTCGGCTTCAGCAATCTTGCACGCGAAATCTGCGTTGAGGCAGGGATCGACCTCACGATCCCGTCCTTCACGACCATTCTGGCCTGCTCGACCAGCATGGTGAGCGTTTTCTCGGCCGCCGGCATGCTCGACGGGCGCGGCCGTGAGCTCGCGCTTATCGGTGGCGTGGAGAGCATGAGCCATGTTCAGGTCGGTCTCGGACACCGACTTTCGAACTGGCTGCGCCACATGCTTCAGGCGCGGTCCCTCGGAGATCGCGTCAGGCTCCTCGGCCATCTGAAATTTGGCGATGTACGGCTCGATATTCCGTCCGTGCAGAATCGTGCGACGCACAAGAGCATGGGCGAACACACGGAGGAGATGGCAAAGACCTGGGGCATTCCGCGCGAGGAACAGGACGCCGTCGCGCTGGCCAGCCATCAAGGCGCCGTGCGCGGCTGGAACGAAGGTTTTTTCGACGACCTGGTGATCCCCGTCGGCGGCGTCGCGCGCGATCTGATCCCTCGTGCCGATACAACGCTCGAAAAACTGGGAAAGCTCAAGCCCGCTTTCGACAAGACGAGCGGGCGGGGGACACTTACGGCGGGCAATTCGAGTCCGCTCACAGACGGTGCGGCGGCGATCTGGGTGGCGACGCGGAAGGGGCTGGAGCGGCTTCCTGCCGGCGTGCCGCGCGTGCGACTCGTGGATTGGGATGTCGGCGCGATCGACCTCTGGCATGAGGGGCTGCTGATGTGGCCAGCCTATGGAATCCCCCGCCTCCTCGCGCGCAACGGGCTTACGCTCGGCGACGTCGATTTGTGGGAAATCCACGAAGCATTCGCGGCACAGGTCCTCTGTCATATCAAGGCGCTGGAGGATCGCGACTTCGTGCGGCAGAAAGCCGGCGTCGAGACCGATCTTGGCCGCTTCCCGCGCGAGCGGATGAACCCGAACGGCGGCAGCACGGCTCTCGGGCATCCGTTCGGGGCCACCGGCGCGCGCATCCTCAGTCAGGCCGTCAAAGAACTCGCGGTCCGGCCTGCGGGTAGCCGCGCCGTCGTCAGTATTTGTGCAGATGGTGGGCAGGGTACCATTGCCCTCCTCGAGGCCGGTTGATCCAACTGGTGCTGTGGCGCAATGAAAATTTCACACTGCGAGGTTCCGTCGCAGGGCGATGATGGAGCGTCGAAGCAAGTTCGTGGTGCAAAGGAAATCAGGATGTCCGGGCGAACGTCGCTTTTCGCGGAACTAGAGGATATCTATGTCCACAGGGCTCACCGGCAGTATGGACTGGAGGACATCAGTCAGCTCCAGCATGCGTTGCAGGCGGCCGCCCTGGCAGAGGCGCAGGGCGAACCGCCGGCCTTTGTGCTGGCGGCGCTGTTGCATGATGTCGGACACATGATCCACAAGCTCGGCGAGAATCCGGCCGGGCAGGGCATCGACGATCGTCATGAAATTCTCGGTGCCAAATGGCTGGCGAAGCGCATGCCCAAAGCCGTCTCGGAGCCGGTGCGTCTGCATGTCGAGGCGAAGCGTTATCTCTGTGCGGTCGATCCCGATTATATGGCGCAACTCGCTCCGGACTCGGTTCTGAGCCTGAAACTTCAGGGCGGGCCGATGAATGCGGAAGAAGCGGCACGGTTTCGCGACCTGCCTTTTGCGGAGGATGCTTTGCGGCTTCGCAGACTCGACGAGGCCGCGAAGGACCCTCACGTCGAAACTCCGCCTGTGTCGCACTTTCTGCGTCACCTTGCTGCTTGCCACATAGGCGCGGCGGAGCGCGAAAGCTTTCGACGTGACGGCGTACTCGTCTTGCGCGATTTTTTCGGCGCCGACGAGGTTGCGGAAATAGACCGCCTGTCGCGCGCGATGGGGGCGGAGGCCGACGAGATGTTGCGGCTTGCGAACGACAGCGGCCGCCCCGTCGCGGAACTGGCGCGGGAGATGCCCGACGCATTGATCGCCGTGCCTGAAGCCGCCGACCCGATGCAGCTCTGCCGGTTCGAATATCTCATCGGCCGCAACGAGGAGTTCCGACATCTGATCGAGACGCGGATCGCGCCCGTGATCGAGGCGGTGACGGGCGAGCCCTTCATTCCTTTCAAGGACAAGGAGAACGAGAAGCATCCCGGAGGTGGCGCCTTCGGCCCGCATCAGGATTTCGCCGCCTATCAGGCTTTCGGTCCCCGCTACAATGTGACCGCCATGATTTCAGTCGATGCCGCGACGCGCGAAAACGGTTGCCTCGAATTCGCGTCCAACTGGGCGGCATTTGCCGCGGCGGCTTCCGATGCGGTGGAAAGCCGGGTCGAGGGACGTCCGCTTCTGCGTTTTCACAAGGGCGGCGCGCAGAACGGCGACATTCTGGACCCCATCGAGCAGGCGCTCGACTGGCAGGCCGTCGAGACGTCACCTCTCGATCTCGTCCTTTTCGATTCGTTTGCACCACATCGATCGGCGCCGAATGGCAGCGCTGCATCGCGACGCGCCATGTTTCTCACCTTCAACGCCGTGCGAGAAGGCGACTGGTATCAACGTTATTATGCCGACAAGCGCACCAATTTCGACGACCCGAAGTTCCACATTTCGACCCCGACC
>NZ_DATKFR010000172.1:0-9261 GCF_035511255.1 Parvibaculum sp. | reverse complement strand
TTGGCGCGGGCGGTGACAACATACTGCTTGCGGATTTCGTCGAGGAAGGAGTTCTTGGTCAGCAGCGTCGAAGTCGCGAAGCCGCCGATGGTCATCGCCGTCACCGGCAGCACGATATGCCAGAGATAGTCGAGCGCCTTGCCGGCGAGCGAAAGCTCCGACCAGTTGTCGGAAGTGAGGCCGCGAAGCGGGAATATCTGCCAGTAGGAACCGCCGGCGAAAAGCACGATCAGGAAGATTGCGAAGAGAAAACTCGGGATTGCATAGCCGACGATGATGACGCCGCTGGTCCAGAGATCGAAACGGGATCCGTCCTCCACCGCCTTTTTGATTCCGAGCGGAATGGAAATGAGATAGGTGAGCAGCGTCGTCCAGAGCCCGAGCGAAATCGACACCGGCATCTTTTCGAGAATGAGATCGAGGACGCCCGTGTCGCGGAAATAGCTCTTGCCGAAATCGAAGCGCGCATAGTCCCAGATCATCTTGCCGAAGCGCTGATACCAGGGCTTGTCGAAGCCGAACTGCACTTCGAGCTGCTTGATGAATTCGGGGTCGAGCCCGCGCGCGCCGCGATACTTGCTGTTGAGGGCGGCGTCCGCCGCGCCGCCGGCGCCTTGGCTGAAATCGCTCCCGCCGCCGCCGATCCGCGCCGTCGCGGAAACGTCGGTGCCGGAAAGCCGGGCGACGATCTGCTCGATGGGACCGCCCGGCGCGAACTGCACGATGACGAAGCTGATGAACATGATGCCGAGAATGGTCGGGACCATCAGCAGAAGACGCCGCGCGATATAGGCTCCCATATCTATTCCTTGATCCCGAGCTTCTTCGCCTTCGCTTCGTCGATCCACCAGGTCCGCTCGACGCCGCGCTCATATTTCGGCGCCTTGTCGGGCCAGGCGAATATATCCCAGAAAGCGAGCGCGTGGCTCGCCTTGTACCATTGGGGAATCCAGTATTGCCCGGCCCTGAGCACACGGTCGAGCGCACGGGCGGCGACGATCTGCTCGGCTCGCGTCGGCGCGGCGATGACGGTCTCGATCAGCGCGTCGATGGCCGGGTTGTCGATGCCGCAGAGGTTCCGGCTGCCGTCGGTGTGCGCGAATTCCGAGCCCCAGAACCCGCGCATCTCGATGCCCGGCGTGAGGCCCAGCGAATAGCGCTGCACGGTGAGATCGAAATCGTAGGATTTGAGGCGCTTCTGGAATTGCGCGGAGTCGACGAGCCGCGACTGCGCCGCGATACCGAGAATTTTGAGGTTCTTGATGAAGGGACCTTCGATGCGCTGAAAGAGCGGATCGTCGCCGAGGAACTCGACCGTCAGTACCTCGCCTCTTGCGTTCTGGCGCGCGCCGCCCGCGATCTTCCAGCCCGCCTGATCGAGAAGTTCGGCGGCGTGGCGCAGCAGCTTGCGGTCCTGTCCCGAACCGTCGGTCGTTGGCGGACTATAGGCGGGCCCGAAGACCGACGCCGGTAGCTTATCGCGCCAAGGTTCCAGCAGCTTCACTTCCGCCGGCGACGGCAGCCCCTCGGCGCGCATCGGCGAATTCTCGAAGAAGCTCGATGTCCGCTTGTAGAGCCCGTAGAAGAGGTTCTTGTTGGTCCATTCGAAATCGAAGGCGATGGTCAGCGCCTCGCGGACGCGCGGGTCTGAAAACTTCTCGCGTCGCGCATTGATGAACCAGCCCTGCGCGCCGGACGGCGTATGATCCGGCAGCGTCATGCGCTTGACGCGCCCGTCCTTCACCGCCGGGAAGACATATTCCGTCGCCCAGGATTTGGAGGTGAATTCCTCCCGGAACAGATATTGCCCGGATGCGAAGGCCTCGAAGCCCGAGGTTCGGTCGCGGTAGAATTCGAAACGCAACCGGTCGAAATTCCATTGACCGACATTGACGTTGAGATCGCGCGCCCAGTAATCCGCGACGCGCTCATAGACGATGTAGCTGCCCGCCTTGAAGGCCCCGATCTTGTAGGGTCCGCTGGAAAGCGGCGGCGTCAGCGTCGTCTCGTCGAAGGGATGCGCCGTGTACCAGGCCTTCGAGAAGATCGGCATGTCGCCGGCGATCAGGATCGCGAGGTCGCGCGTCTGCTTGCCGGTGAAGACGACCTGGAACGTCGCGGCGTCGAGCGCCTTTGCTTCCTTCATTTCGCGCAGGTTGAGCGAGATGAGCGGATGGCCCTTCGCCTTGAGGAGATTGAGGCTGAAAGCGGCATCTTCGGCGGTGAGCTTCGAGCCGTCATGGAAACGCGCGGCGTCCCGCATGTGAAAGATCAGGCGGTTACCCTTGTCGAGGATTTCGACGCTTTCTGCCGCGAGCCCGTAGACCGCGTCCTCCTCGTCCCAGGCGCGCGCCATCAGCGTGTCGAAGATGATGTCGAGACGCGCCGGCGCATTGCCTTTGAGGATATAGCCGTTCAGCGTGTCGAAGGAGAGAAGCGAGGCGTTGTAGGCGCCCGTCACCGGCGTCTGAGAAAGCGTGCCGCCTTTCGGCGCTTGCGGGTTGCCATAGTCGAAATGCTTGAAGCCCGCCGGATATTTGAGATCGCCGAAAATAGACATGCCGTGGCGGCGCCCGGTATCCGCGCCCTTGGTCTGCGCGCGCAAGGGCGCCGGCAACAGCGCGGCGCCGAGCCCCGCGCCGATCAGGCCCAGCAGGTGGCGGCGTGGAAAGAGCAACCGCGATGTCATGGCGTCTGGGGCGCCTTGCCTGCGGCCTTGCCGCTTGCGTCGTACCACCAGATGTCCGGAAAGCCGATCGCGTAGTCCGGCATCGCTTTCGGATGCGCGAGCCGTGCCCAATAGGCGACGCGGGTGAAGGGCGAATACCATTGCGGCACCACGTAATGCCGCCAGAGCAGCACGCGGTCGAGCGCATGGGTCGCGGCGACGAGTTCGGCGCGGCTTTTCGCGAAGATCACGCGGTCGATGAGCTTTTCGACGACAGGATCGCAGATGCCGATGACGTTGCGGCTGCCCACGCGGGTCGCCGCCTCGCAACCCCAGAATTCGCGCTGCTCGTTGCCGGGCGAAAGCGATTGCGGGAACGAGGAGACGATGATGTCGAAATCGCGATTGTCGACGCGGTTCTGGTATTGCGCCGTGTCGACGGTCCTGAGCGCTGTCTTGATGCCGAGCTTGTCGAGCGACTGCTTGTAGGGTGCGACGATGCGCTCGAATTGCGGATCGGCGAGCAGGAACTCGACCGAAAGCTGCTTGCCGTCCTTCACGCGCTGGCCGTTGACGATCTTCCAACCCGCAGCGTCGAGGAGTTCGGCCGCGTGGCGGAGATTGGCGCGGTTGTTGCCGCTGCCGTCGGTCTTCGGGTTGCTGTAGGGCGTGGTGAAAAGGGCCGGCGGCAAATCCTTTTCGAAGGGCTTCAGCATGTCGAGCTCGAGCCCCTGCGGGACGCCGTTCGAGGCGAGCTCGGAATTGGCGAAGTAGCTGTCCGTGCGCGCATATTGGCCCGAGAAGATATTCTTGTTCTGCCATTCGAAATCGAGCGCCCAGTCGAAGGCCTCGCGGACACGCTCGTCCTTGAAGACGTCGCGACGCAGATTGAAGGCAAAGCCCTGCATGCCGGACGGATTATGCGTGCGGATCTGCTCGCGCTTGACGCGGCCATCCCGGATCGCGGGGAAGTCGTAGCCTGTCGCCCAGCTCTTGGCGCTGCTCTCGATGCGGAAATCCACCTGGTCGGCCTTGAAGGCCTGAAAGGCGACGGTCGGATCGCCGTAATAGTCGAAGCGCAGCCGGTCGAAATTGTTGGTGCCGACTTTCGCGGGCAGGTCCTTCGCCCAGTAATCCTTGACGCGCTCATAGACGATGCTGCGGCCCGGCACGACTTGCGCGATGCGATAAGGGCCGCTGCCGATCGGCGCTTCGAGCGTCGTCTGAGAAATGTCTCGCGGGCGGCCCTTGGCATCCTTGCCCGTCCAGTAATGCTTCGGCAGCACCGGCAACTGTCCCGTGATCTGCGGCAATTCGCGATTGCCCTTCACTGAAAAGACGAAGCGCACCTTGTCGGCGCCGACCTTCTCCGCTTTCTCGATGTTGCGGTAATAGGCGGCATAGAAGGGATGGAGCTTCTTCAGCGTCTCGAAGCTCCAGATGACGTCTTCGAGTGTGATCGGCTTTCCGTCCTGGAAGCGCGCCTCTTTGCGGAGCGTGAAGGTGACGGAGGAAAAGTCGTCCGGATAGGAAAGGCTTTCGGCGACGAGTCCGTATTCGGCGCCCGGCTCGTCGAGGCTCGGTTCGAGCAGCGTGTCGTAGACGAGGGTGAGAGCCGCAGCCTGCTCGCCCTTGACGATAAAGGCGTTGAGGCTGTCGAAGGTGCCGAGTGCCGCGTAACGTAGCGTGCCGCCCTTGGGGGCTTGCGGGTTCACATAGTCGAAATGCTTGAAGTCCGGTCCGTATTTGAGATCGCCGAAAAGCGACGCCCCGTGACGTTCGGCATCGGCTCGCGCGGCGGATGAAATTCCGGCGGCACCGGCGATCGAAACCATGAGCGCCAGAGCGAACCCGGCCTTGCTGAACGTCATTTCCCCTCCGGCTTGCGCGATGCTTCGCGATCTGGCGCGACCATGTCCATGGCCGAGATTTGCCGCCCATTGTGGCCATTTTTTGAGGTCCGCGCGAGCCTTGCCGCGTGAGCGAGCGACGAGACCAACAAAAAAGCGCCCGGAATTTCTTCCGGGCGCTTCGTTTGTTCCGGCGGACCGGATTTTAGTGCGCTGGCTGGGCTTCGGCCGGCTTGCCTTCCGCGGGCTTTGCGCCTTCGGCCGGCTTCGCCGCATCCGCCGGGGCAGCGGCCGCATCGGCCTTCGGCAGCGGCTGGTTCGAGCCCAGCGTATTCAGATAGACGAGGAGGTCGGCGCGCTGCTGCGGGTCCTTGATGCCGGCAAAGGACATCGCCGTGCCCGAGATATAGCCGCGCGGATCCTTCACGAAGTGGAAGAGCTCGTCGAAGGTCCAGGTGCCGCCATGCTTCTTCATCGCGTCGGTATAATTGAAGCCTGCCGCGCTCGCGACCTTGCGGCCGACCACGGCATAGAGGTCCGGACCGATCTTGGCGCCGGCGCCTTCCTGCAGATTGTGGCAGGCCTGGCACTTCTTCGATTGCTTTTCGCCGGCGGCGGGGTCTGCCTTCGCGAGCAGGACCGGCAGCGGTTCCTCGGCCGCGGCAGCGGCCGGCGCGGCGGCGCCGCCTTCGCCTTCCGCCGCGACGCCCTCGACGACGAAGGATTTCGGATTGGCCGCCGGCACGTCATAGAGGTAATCGGCGAGGTTTTTTACGCCGAGTACGACAAGCACCGAAAACAGCACTGCGCCTGCGATTTTATTGAGTTCAAAACTGTCCATCGGCTCTCGCTCCGCCCGTCCCGGTCAGGGAAGATGAATTCACGAAAAGGGGTGGAGAAGACAAGAGAAACGCCGAATAGACGCGGCCGCGCCTTGCCAGACCCCGCAATTGGCGCGGAGATTAGCCGCTTCCGCGCCTGCGCCGCAAGCCGTATAAGTGCCCGCATTCGCAGGGGTGCATGATGAAGCGTCATGCAGGGAACTCCCTTGCGGAACGGGCACGAATTGCGGCGATCCGTCGCACCTCGACACTCTTCAGGGTAGGTCCGGCCCGATGTTCCCGACCGAGCGGAGATGCCGTCCATGGCCGCCGAGCCCATCATCGTGATTCCAGCCCGCATGGCCTCGACGAGGCTTCCCGGAAAGCCGCTGGCCGACATTTGCGGCCTGCCCATGATCGTGCAGGTCTGGCGCCGGGCGAGCGAGGCCTGCCTGGGCCGCGTCGTCGTCGCCGCCGCCGAGCGCGAGATCGCGGAAGCCGTGGTCGCGGCGGGCGGCGAGGCCGTTCTCACCGATCCCGATCTGCCCTCCGGCTCGGACCGCATCTGGCAGGCCTTGAAGGGCGTCGACGCCGAAGGCCGCCACGAGATCATCATCAACGTCCAGGGCGATCTGCCGACGCTCGATCCGCATCTCGTCCGCCGCGCCGCCGACGCGCTCTTGAGGACCGGCGCCGACATTTCGACGCTGGCCTGCGAGATCAAGGTCGAGGAAGAACGCACCAATCCCAATGTCGTGAAGGCGGTGATCGCCCTTGCCGACGGCGCGCCTTCGGGCCGCGCCCTCTACTTCACGCGCGCGACGGCGCCCTATGGCGACGGCCCGCATTACCATCACATCGGGCTCTACGGGTATCGCCGCGACGCGCTCCGGCGCTTCGTTTCTCTTCCGCCCTCGCCGCTCGAAAAGCGCGAGAAGCTCGAGCAGTTGCGTGCGCTCGAAGCCGGCATGTCGATCGAGGTCGCGCTCGTTGACACCGTTCCGCTCGGTGTCGATACTCCCGCCGACCTCGAAAAGGCCCGTGCGGCGCTTTCCGCCCGCGCGATGTGAGACCTGTGCCCATGAGCGCTTCCGCGACATCCGAAAACACGATCGCCTATCAGGGCGAACTCGGCGCCAATTCGCACATCGCCTGCCGCGAGGCCTTCCCCGACATGGTCGAGCTGCCTTGCGCGACTTTCGAGGATGTCTTTGCCGCGATCAATGAAGGCAAGGCGCGCCTCGCGATGATCCCGATCGAGAACTCGGTCGCGGGCCGCGTCGCCGACATCCATCATCTGCTGCCGGAATCCTCGCTCTATATCGTCGGCGAGCATTTCCTGCGCGTGCGCCATCAGCTTCTCGGCGTGAAGGGCGCGGCGCTTTCGGAGCTGAAGACGGTCCAGAGCCATGTCATGGCGCTCGGCCAGTGCCGCAAGGTGATCCGCGAACTGGGGCTCACGCCCGTCGTCGCCGCCGACACGGCGGGCTCGGCTCGTGAAATCGCCCAGGCGAACGACAGGAGCCGGGCCGCGATCGCTTCCGACCTCGCCGCCGACATCTACAGCCTCGACATCCTGAAGCGCGATATCGAGGACGCCGAGCACAACACGACCCGCTTCCTCATCATGGCGAAGGAGCCGAACGACGCCGAGCCGGAGGAAGGTCCGGTCATCACGAGCTTCATTTTCCGTGTGCGGAACGTACCCGCCGCGCTCTATAAGGCACTGGGCGGCTTCGCGACCAACGGCGTCAACATGACGAAGCTCGAAAGCTACCAGCTCGAAGGCACGTTCAACGCGAGCCAGTTCTATGCCGATATCGAGGGGCATCCCGCCTCGCGCAACGTCCGCCTGGCGCTCGAGGAGCTGGAATTCTTCACCACCGAGCTGAAGATTCTCGGCATCTATAAATCCCATCCCTATCGCGGTGTGCTCGCGGCGGCCGGCTTCTGAGCGCCGCCGAAAGCACCGGAGACCTCAGGCCTTGCCTTCGGCAAAGGCCTTGACCAGTTGATGCGCGATGGCGAAGGGCGGCGGCAGCCAGAAGCTTCCATCGCCTTTTCCGGCGAGCACCGCCTGAATTTCCTCGCGCGTGAACCAGCGTCCCGCCGAAAGCTCGATGCCGTCGATCTTGAATTCGTCGGTTTCGGCCACCGCATGGCAGCCAATCATCAGCGACGACGGATAGGGCCAGGGTTGCGTCGAGTGATAGGTGACGCTGCCGACCCGGAGTCCCGCCTCTTCGTGGAGTTCGCGGGCAACTGCTTCCTCAATCGATTCGCCGGGCTCGATAAAGCCGGCCAGCGCCGAATGCATGCCCTTCGGCCAGATCTTCTGGCGGCCGAGAAAACAGGCGTCCTTGTAGGTCGCCAGCATGATCGCGACCGGATCGGTGCGCGGAAAATGCTCGGCCTTGCAGCTGGGGCACTGGCGCTTGTAGCCCGCTTCCTTGATCTCGCTCTTCGTCCCGCAGACCGAGCAGAAGCCGTGGCGCTGATGCCAGTCGATCATGCTCTTGCCTTGCGCGAGGATCGCAAGCTCCGTCGGCGTGATCTCCCCGGCCATGGCCAGCCCGCGCAATTCCTCGAAGGCGCCGAGACCTTTCAGCGACGGATGGTTCTCGGGGTCCTTGATGCCGCTCGCATCCGCTGCAAAGAGCGACTTGCCGCGCTTGTTGATGCCGAGAAAGACGATGACGGGATCGGGGCCGCAGAGGTCCTGCAACAATCCCATGCGCAACCAGCCGACATCCTTGCCCTGTCCGGGCTTTTCCTCCGGTAGCACGAAAGGCTGGAGCTTGTGGAACGGCACGAAGAGGCTCGCCGGATCGGCGATCTGAGATGCGACCCAGTCCGCGTCGGTGCGGCGATAGCTCGCGCGGTCGAGCGGATTGTTGGCGAAGATATTCGGATTTTGAGGAAGGCCCATGAGGGTGTCCGGCGCTTTGACGTTTCTGATGATTTGAAGTCGGTGGCCGGCAGGGTGGCACAGCGCTCGTCGCGGCTCAATCCTGGTCCCACGACCTCAGGACGCGGGCGTGTCGAGCGGATAATAGATGTTCTTCGGCTCCGTACCCTGCTCGACGAGTTTGCGGAAAACCTTGACCAGCTTGTCGAAGCTGTCGACCAGGCAGACAGGGGATGCCGCCGGTCCCGCTATCGAGACGACGAGGCCGGCCGTGACGAAGGCGCGTGCGTGTGCGTCGCAGGCGAAGCCGTAGGCGACGACCCGATCGGGTGCAATCTTGACGAAATCGTAGGTGTAGCCCTTGGGGCCGCGCTGCGTGGCGACGTAATAGGCCCCGTAGGCGTGACTGAGCAGGAACTGCGCGTCCCGGTCGTTGCCGAGGTAATAGAATTGCCCCTCGCGGTGAACCGTCACCGCCGCCATCGGCACCCAGCCGCCGTCGCCCTGCCGCAGATGCAGATAGCGCGCGCCGTCGCCGAGCGGCAGGTCGGCCTCGGCCGAGCGGATCAACGGCTCGACACTGAAATAACAGCCTGAGAGAAAGAGCGCGGCCAGCAGCGGAACGCTGCGCCGTGCAAGACGCCGAAAACCACCCATGCCCACCATCCGCGCCGCCCCCACCAAACCGCGGCCACCCCGAAACTCTTGTCGTAAGCCCCCGTACTGTCAATGTTTTCGCCGTTTTATCGTGCGGCACGGTTAATCCCCGCCGCGACACTTGCATCGCGGGTCTTTTACCCTGATATAGTCGCCTCGGGAGGTTGGCGATGGACGAGTCCCTCGCCAACCCGGTCAGGTCCGGAAGGAAGCAGCCGTAACGAGTTCGGCTCGGGTCGTTCGTCCAGCCTCCCACCTCATCTTCCTTGCCCACCTACTTCCCTGAAAGGCGCTCATGGACGGCAGCGAGGAAAATCCGGCGCTTATGGCAGACGAGCCGCATCGCCCCGATCCCGC
>NZ_DATKFR010000171.1:0-2170 GCF_035511255.1 Parvibaculum sp. | reverse complement strand
CCGGGTCTTCCTTTTCGGCGCGGTCGAGAAAGAAATCCGTCACCTCGCGCGGGTCGGCCTTGCCCTCCTCGAAGAGGCGGCCGAACTGAAGCGCCGTCGTCGTTTCGTTCCAGCCTTGCGTCACAGCGTCACGACCATGCGTTCGAAGCCGCGGAAGGAGGGCAGGTGCCGCCGCACCGGCGCCTCCCGTCCGAGCGCGATGCCGGGGAAGCGGGCGATGAGCATCGAAATCCCGATCTGCGCCTCGAGCCTCGCGAGCGGCGCGCCGAGACAGATATGGACGCCGCCGCCGAAGGAATGGTGATGCGTGTCCGTGCGCGAAATGTCGAAGACGTGCGGCTTCGGATAGACGGCGGGGTCGTGATTGGCGGCGGCGAGAGAGGTCGTCACCGTGCGGCCCTTCTCGATCGGACAGCCGCCCACGGTCATGTCCCGGGCCGGGTGGCGGCCCGAGTCGGTCACGGGGCTGTCGTAGCGCAGCATTTCCTCGACAGCGTTGACGATGAGCGAGGGATCGGATTTCAGCTTTGCGAGCTCGGCCGGATGGGTGAGCAGTGCGTGGACGCCGTTGCCGATGAGATCGGTCGTCGTCACATTGCCGGCGGTGAGGAGCAGGGTGCACATAGTCAGCACCTCGCGGTTCGAGAGCTTCGCGCCTTCCTCTTCGGCGCGGATCAGATCGCTCACGAGATCCGTGCCGGGATTGGCGCGGCGCGCCGCGATGGTCGCGGTGAAGTAGTCGCGCATCGCCTGTTGCGAGGCGTTCATACGCTCGGTCGTCTCCGGACTTCGCATCGGATCGAAGATCTGCACGATGTCGTCAGACCAGCGCTTGAAGTCGGCGCGGCGCTCGCGCTCGACCCCCAGCATATCGGCGATGACGATGGTCGGCAGGGGCGCCGCATAGGCGGCGATGAAATCGACCCCGGACTTTCCCTCCATCGCGTCGAGCAGTTCCGCCGCGATCGCCTCGATGCGCGGCCGCATCGCCTCGATCGAACGCGGATTGAAGGCCTGGCTCACGATGCCGCGCAAGCGCTTGTGATCGGGATCGTCGAGGAAGAGCATGCTCGGCTCGTAGCTCTCGCTATCGGCGTCGGGCGCGAAGAGGCGGACGTAATCGTCGGCCAGCGCGGTGCGCGGATCGACCAGCATCTCGCGGTCGCGCAGCACCGCCTTCACGTCGTCGTGCCGCGTCGCGAAGACATGGCCGAGTTCCCGGTCGCGATGAAGCGGAGCCTCTTCGCGCAGCCTGTCGAGCACGCGATGAATATCCTCGCGATAGGTTTCGTCGAGGGCGGTCAATCCGGCGCCGGTCGGCAGAGCGGCCCCCTCGTCGCGGGTCAGTGTTTCCGACATGACGTCCTCCTGTTGTTCTGTTTTGTCCGGATGCTAAATCCCTATCCGGAGAAGGGCAAATTGCCGCGCGGGCTGGACTTTGGCGTCCATCCGTTAGAGGCTCACGCCCCATGATGAAAGCGGATTACGAAAGCGATGTTCTGATCGTCGGCGGCGGGCTCGCGGGTCTCCCGCTGGCGCTGGCGCTGGCGCAAGGCGGTCTCACCGTCACGGTGATCGATGCGCAGGATCCGGCGAAGACGCATGATGCCGGTTTCGACGGCCGCGTCTCGGCGATCGCCTTTGCCTCCTGCCGCATGTTCGACCGGCTCGGCGTCACGAAGCATCTGGCGGGCCAGATGCAGCCGATCAACGACATCATCGTTTCGGACGGCCGCGTCCGCGAAGGGGCGTCGCCGCTTTTCCTTCATTTCGATCACACCGAGATCGGCGACGAACCGCTTGGCCATCTGATCGAGAACCGGCATACGCGCATCGCCCTCGGCAAGGCGATCGCGGGGCAGCCGCTCGTCCGGCTGATCGCGCCGAATGCGGTCAAGTCGGTCGCCTATGATGCGGCCCATGCGACCGCGACGCTCGCCGACGGCACGGTGGTCCGCGCGAAGCTCTGCTTTGCCGCCGATGGCCGCCCCTCGCCGACGCGCGAGGCGGCGGGCATCCGCACCATCGGCTGGGATTACGGCCAGACCGGCATCGTCACGACCGTCGAGCATGAGCGCCCGCATGAGGGTGTCGCGCAGGAATATTTCCTGCCCGGCGGGCCTTTCGCGATCCTGCCCATGGTCGGCAACCGCGCCTCGCTGGTCTGGAC
>NZ_DATKFR010000170.1:0-2890 GCF_035511255.1 Parvibaculum sp. | reverse complement strand
CGAATTCTATCGCGAGGAATATCGCCTCAACACCTATATCAAGCTCTATCCGAAGCCCTATGTCGCCTTGATGGATGGCATCGACATGGGCGGCGGCGTCGGCGTGTCGGTCAACGGCTCGGATCGCGTCGCGACCGAGCGGCTCACCTTCGCCATGCCGGAAACCGGCATCGGTCTTTTTCCGGATGTCGGCGGTACCTATTTTCTGCCGCGCTGCCCCGGCGAGATCGGCATGTTCCTCGCGCTGACCGGCGAACGCCTGAAGGCGGCGGACGCGATCTATGCCGGCATTGCCGACACTTATATTCCTTCTGACCGGCTCGGCGATCTGAAGGCGCGGCTGGCGGCCGGCGAAGACGTCGACGCCGCGCTCGACAGCCATTCCGCTCCGGCGGGCGAACCGCCGCTGGCGCAGCATCGCGCCGCCATCGACAGGCATTTCTCGAAAGCTTCGGTGGCTGAGATCATTGCGTCGCTTGAAGCGGATAGTAGCGATTGGGCGCAGAAGGCTGCGGCGACGCTTCGCGCGAAATCGCCGACAAGTCTCCTCGTGACCTACCGGCAGGTGAGGGAAGGCGCGAAACTCTCCTTCGAAGACTGCATGAAGCTCGAATTCAGGCTTACCAACCGTTTCATGCGCGGCCATGACTTCTACGAGGGCGTGCGCGCCATCATCATCGACAAGGACCAGAGCCCGAAATGGGAGCCGTCGTCGCTCGCAGGCGTGAAGCGCGAAGATGTCGATGGCTATTTCGCGTCGCTCGGTGGCGATGAACTGACATTCGGCTAATTCGGCAAAGAGGGAGAGAGACATGGCGAAGATCGGATTCATCGGCCTCGGCAATATGGGTGGGCCGATGGCGCGCAATCTGGTGAAGGCTGGCCATGCGCTGAAAGTCTTCGACCTCTCGGGACCTGCCGTGGCTGGTCTCGTCGAGGCCGGTGCCGAAAAGGCAGCGACGGCCGCCGACGCGGCGAAGGGCGTCGAATTCGTCGTCACCATGCTCCCCGCCGGCGAGCATGTGCGCGCGGTCTATCTCGGCGATGGAGGCCTGATCGCCGCCGCCGACAAGGGCACGCTCTTCATCGACAGCTCGACCATCGACGTGCCTTCCGCGCGCGACGTGATCGCGGCGGCGGAGGCCGCCGGCATGGCGATGCTCGACGCGCCGGTCTCGGGCGGCGTCGGCGGCGCGGAAGCGGGGACGCTGACCTTCATGGTCGGCGGCAGCGCCGAAGCTTTCGCCAGGGCGAAGCCGATCCTCGAAAAGATGGGCAAGAATATTTTCCACGCCGGTGCCGCAGGCAACGGCCAGGTCGCCAAGGTCTGCAACAACATGATCCTCGGGATCTCGATGATCGCGGTTTCGGAAGCCTTTGCGCTGGGCGAGAAGCTCGGCCTCGACGCGCAGACGCTCTTCGATATTTCCTCGACGGCATCCGGCCAGTGCTGGTCGATGACCTCCTATTGTCCGGTGCCGGGGCCCGTGCCGACCTCGCCCGCCAACCGCGACTACAAGCCGGGCTTTACGGCGGGCATGATGTTGAAAGATCTGCGTCTGGCGCAGGATGCGTCGAAGACCGCCCGCGTACCGACGCCGCTCGGCGCACAGGCCGCGCAGCTTTACGCGCTGATGGAAGCTTCGGGCCATGACGGGATTGACTTCTCCGGCGTCATAAAGCTCATCAAGGGTCAGATTTAACCGCGCATTTCGGGAGACGAGACATGGCTTACGAAACGATCCTCACCGAGACGCGCGGTCGCGTCGCCACCATCACGCTCAACCGCCCCCAGGCGCTCAACGCGCTCAATGCGACGCTGATGAACGAGGTACTGGCGGCGGCCAAGGGCTTCGACGCGGATGCGGGCGTCGGCTGCATCGTCATCACCGGCTCGGCCAAGGCCTTCGCCGCGGGCGCCGACATCAAGGAGATGGCCGAGCGGCAGGCGACGGAAATGTATCTCCATGACTGGTTCGCGCCCTGGGAAGAGCTGACCCGCGTCAGAAAGCCCATTATTGCGGCAGTTTCCGGCTTCGCGCTGGGTGGCGGTTGTGAACTCGCCATGATGTGCGACTTCATCCTCGCCGCCGACAGCGCAAAATTCGGGCAGCCGGAAGTGAAGCTCGGCGTGATCCCGGGCATGGGCGGCTCGCAGCGCCTGACGCGTGCCGTCGGCAAGGCGAAGGCCATGGAAATGTGTCTGACCGGCCGTTTCATGGATGCCGAGGAAGCCGAGCGCGCAGGTCTCGTTGCCCGCATCGTTCCGGCGGATAAATTGCTCGAAGAAGCCGCGAAACTCGCCGAGACGATTGCAGGAATGTCTCTGCCCGCTACGATGGCGATCAAGGAGAGCGTCAACCGCAGCTTCGAGGTGACGCTCGCCGAAGGCGTCCGTTTCGAACGTCGCGTCTTCCATTCGGGCTTCGCCAATGCGGACCAGAAGGAAGGCATGGCGGCCTTCATCGAAAAGCGCCCGCCGAATTTCAAGCACTCCTGATCGGGCACTGGCCCGGAAAGGGCCGCAAGTGACGAATACCGATGCTCCCCTCTGGACCCCGTCGCCCGCCCGCGTCGCGGGGACGAACCTCGCCGCTTTTGCCGGCCACCTGACGGCGCGACACGGCGTCCGCTTCGCCGACTACGCGGCGCTCCATCAATGGTCGGTCGATCATCCGGAAGCCTTCTGGGATGCGGTCTGGGATTTCTGCGGCGTCGTCGGAGAGAAGGGCGCGCGTTTCCTCGTCGATGCCGACAAGATGCCCGGCGCGAAATTCTTCCCCGATGCGAAGCTGAACTTCGCCGAAAACCTTCTTTCGCATGAGGGCGACGGACCGGCGCTGCTCTTCAACAATGAAGGTGTCGAGGCGGCGCCCGTCAGCTGGTCCGA
>NZ_DATKFR010000169.1:0-14167 GCF_035511255.1 Parvibaculum sp. | reverse complement strand
CGCACCGCGATCATGTCGTCCCGGGTCGCCTGGCGCGGGACCTGATTTCCCGGACCCCAGGGGATGGTGGAGGCGGCGAGGAGCGGCCAGTTTCCATCGGCCAGCGGTTCGTCCATGCCGTCCCAGCCGAGCCGAGTCGATCCTTTTGGGCCGGCATGGCCGAGCTGCAGGCAAATTTTTGCGGTCGAATTCTGGTGAACGAAGTCGACGATCCGGCGCCATGCGGCCGTCTGCGCAGCGCTCCAGAGGCCGGGGCATCCGGGGGTGATGCGGGCGTCAGGTGCGATACAGGTCATCTCGGTGAAGACGAGGCCCGCGCCGCCCATCGCGCGTGCCCCCAGATGAACCAGATGAAAGTCGTTCGGCACGCCGTTCTCGGCGCTGTAGGTCGCCATCGGGGAGACGACGATACGGTTGCCGATCTCCATCTGACGGAGCCTGATCGGCAGGAACATGGGCGGCACGGGTATGTTCCGGTCGGCGATCCCCGCCTTGCGGTTCAGCCATCGTTCCATGCCTTCGAGATAGGCCTTGTCCCTGAGGCGCAGGTTTTCGTGGCTGACGCGTTGGCTGCGCGTGAGGAGGCTGTAGGCGAACTGCTCGGGCTCGAGCGCTGTGTAGCGTCCGACATTCTCGAACCACTCGGTCGAGTTGCGCGCGGCAGACTGGATCTTAACCACCTCGATGCGCCGCTCGGCTTCATAGGCGCGCAGGGCCCCGGTGATGTCGGAATGCTTGCCGAGCGAACGGGCGAGGCCGATCGCATCCTCCAGCGCGAGCTTGGTGCCGGAGCCGATCGAGAAATGCGCCGTGTGGGCCGCGTCGCCCATCAGGACGATGTTGTCCTTGATCCATCGCTTGTTGGCGATCCGTGGAAAGGTGATCCATTCCGATCCGCGGGGGTGCCTTCCGTTGGCCAGAAGGGCGTTGCCGTCGAGCCAGGGAGCGAAGACTTCTGCGCAGAACGCAATGGTCCGGCTCGTATCTGCATCCGCCAGACCGGCGGCGGCCCAGGTTTCCTCGCGCATCTCGACGATGAACGTCGAGGTATCCTCGTTGAAGC
Organism: Parvibaculum sp.; assembly: GCF_035511255.1. Taxonomy (GTDB): domain Bacteria; phylum Pseudomonadota; class Alphaproteobacteria; order Parvibaculales; family Parvibaculaceae; genus Parvibaculum. The sequence continues at coordinate 13,104 of NZ_DATKFR010000169.1, read as the reverse complement.
GGTAGGCATGCGCCTGCATCCAGCCCCATTTCGTTTCGACGAAAATGAAGGTGAATGCATCGAAGAGCTTGTGCGTGCCGAGCCAGACGAATTTGTTTTTCCGCCGGTCGATCTCCGGTTCGAATGAGTCGGAAAATTGCGTTCTTATCCGGCTGTTGATGCCGTCGGAGGCGATGACGAGGTCGGCGCCGGCGAAGCGGGAAACGTCTTCGATCTCGGTTTCGAAATGCAGGCTGACGCCAAGCTCTTCCGCGCGATCCTGAAGGATGTTGAGGAGACGCTTGCGTTCGATGCCGCAGAAGCCGTGTCCGCCGGAGGTGACGACGCGATCCTTGAAGTGAACGTCGATGTCGTCCCAGTGCTGGAAACTGTCGACGATCCGTCTGTGCGTTTCCTCGTCACCGTCTTTCAGGTTCTGGATGGTCTGGTCCGAGAAAACCACACCCCAGCCGAACGTGTCGTCGCGACGGTTGCGCTCGAAGACCTCGATGTCATGCGCCGGATCGGAAATCTTCATCAGGATGGAGAAATAGAGCCCGGCTGGGCCGCCGCCGACACATACGATCTTCATGTTGTTCCCCGATCCGGCCGACGCGGGCCGGCGATAAGCAGGACGACATAGTTTATATATGAACTATATTCCCAGGCAATCGGAAGAGTCGCATTTTGTTTGATTTAAAAAAGTTTATGCATAAACTAATTTCGTCGTCTGTTAGTATTTTTTGTGGAGTAAGCAGGTGCAGAAGGACGAAGCGAGAGAAGCGGCGGCAAAACTGGCGGCTGAGGCTCACGGAGACTTCGCCGAAAGCATGAGTTACGGCGACTACCTCGACCTCGACACTATTCTCTCCGCGCAAAAGCCCCGTAGCGACCAGCACGATGAATTGCTCTTCATCATCATACATCAGTCGTCAGAGCTCTGGATGAAGCTGGTGTTGCACGAACTCGAAAATGCCGTTGCGCTTCTGCGCAACGATCGGCTCGAGCCTGCCTTCAAGAGCATGGCCCGCGTCAGTCGTATTCAGGCGCAGCTCATACAATCCTGGGATGTGCTGGCGACGATGACGCCGGCCGATTATTCGAATTTTCGCGATGCGCTCGGTCAGTCGTCCGGCTTTCAGTCGGCTCAATATCGCCAGATCGAGTTCCTGCTGGGAAACAAGCAGGAGCACATGCTGAAGCCGCATGCGCATATTCCCGAACTGGACGCGAAGCTTCAGACCGCGCTGCGGCGTCCCAGTCTTTACGATGAAGCGATCAGGCTTCTCGTCCGCCGCGGATTTTTTATCGATCCGGACGTTCTGAACCGGGACCTCTCGTTGCCGCATCATCCGCACCCGAGCGTGTTGGAGGCATGGACCGAGGTTTACCGACATTCGGAGGAATACTGGGATCTCTACCAGCTCGCGGAGGAGCTCGTCGATATCGAGGATTCGTTCCAGCAATGGCGCTTCCGGCACATGACGACGGTGCGGCGCGTGATCGGCTTCAAGCGAGGGACAGGCGGCACAGCCGGCGTCGGCTATCTCCAGAAGGCGCTCGACATCGTCTTCTTCCCCGAATTGTGGGACGTGAGGACGGCGCTATGACGAGCGCGTTGATAGACATCTCGCCGCCGTTGAGTCCGCGTATCGCGGTCTGGCCCGGAGATACGCCCTTCATGCAGGAACGCAAATGGGAAATAGGTCCAGGGGGCGTCGTGAACGTCTCCCGCATCACTTTGTCGACGCATACGGGCGCGCATGCCGACGCGCCGCTTCACTATGCGAAGGACGGCGCGCCAGTCGACGGTCTCGATCTCGGACGGTATGTCGGGCCCTGCCGCGTGATCGACGTAACGGCGAGCGGGCAACGGGTCGAACCGGACGATCTTCGCCCGTTCCTCGACGACGTGCCGCCGCGCGTGCTGCTGCGGACCTATGAGCGGGCGCCGCTCGAGACATGGGACCCGCTTTTCGCGTCGGTTGCAGCCACCTCCATCGACCTCCTCGCGTCGCGTGGTGTCGTGCTGATCGGCGTCGACACGCCGTCCCTCGATCCCGAAACCTCGAAGACGCTCGATGCGCATCATGCCGTCCGTCGCAATGGCATGTCGATCCTCGAAGGCCTCGTTCTCGATGCGGTGACGCCGGGCGACTATGAACTCATCGCCTTGCCCCTGCGTCTCGCGGAACTCGACGCCGCCCCGGTACGTGCTGTCCTGAGAGAGTTGCCGAGATGACAGTGAAATTGACCCGCGCCGCTCTCGAGACGATGGACGAGCGCGATGAATTGCGCACCTTTCGAGACCGCTTCCATTTGCCGGACGGTCTGATCTATCTCGACGGCAATTCACTGGGCGCCATGCCGAAAGCCGCGTCGGAGCGGGTGCGCCACGTCGTCGATGTCGAATGGGCGCAGGGGCTCATTCGGAGCTGGAATCAGTATGGCTGGATCGACTTGCAGCAACGCATCGGCGCGAAGATCGGTCGCTTGATCGGAGCGGACGAGGGGGAAACGATCGTTGCGGATTCGACCTCCGTCAATCTCTTCAAGATGCTGGCGGCGGCGTTGAAGCTCCGGCCCGGCCGGCGGGTTATCCTGTCGGAGCCGGCGAATTTCCCGACTGATCTCTACATGGCCGAAGGCCTGATCGCGCTTCTCGGTGGCGACCACGAACTCGTGCTGGCCGAGCCCGACGAAATTGAGAGCGCGATCGATGAGGATGTCGCGGTCGTCATGCTGACGCATGTGAATTACCGCACGGGTCGCATGTACGACATGGCGAAGGTGACGGAACGCGCGCACCGGGCGGGCGCGTTGACCGTCTGGGATCTCGCCCATTCGGCGGGTGCCGTTCCGCTACACCTTGCCGCCGCCGGCGCGGATTTCGCGGTTGGCTGCGGATACAAGTATCTCAATGGCGGTCCCGGCGCCCCGGCCTTTCTCTATGTCGCCAGGCGTCATCAGGATACCGTCGCGGTTCCGCTGACGGGCTGGTTCGGTCACGCCGATCCCTTTGCCTTCGAGCCTTCCTATCGGCCGGCGTCCGGCATCGCGCGCGCGCTGGTCGGGACGCCCCCGCTGATCAGCCTCTCTGCGCTGGAAGTCGGGGTCGATCTGATGCTCGAGGCCTCCATGTCGGCCCTGCGGGCCAAATCCGTCCGGCAGGCGGAGATCTTCGCCGCGTTGATAGAGCAGGAGGTCGCCGGTCTCGGTTTCGAGATCGTTTCGCCGAGGGAGGCGGACCGTCGCGGCAGCCAGGTATGCCTCAGCCATGCGTCTGCATGGCCCATCATGCAGTCCCTGATCGCGCGAGGCGTGATCGGCGATTTCCGTGCGCCGGATGTTCTGAGGTTTGGCTTCACGCCGCTCTATCTCGGCTATACGGAGCTCTGGGATGCGGTCGCTGCCTTGCGCCACATCATGGAGAGCGACGAATGGAAACAGCCGGCGCACCATGCGCGGCTGAAGGTGACCTGATGGGAGAGTTCATGAAGGCGATACGCGCCGAACGCCGTGGCGGACCGGAAGTGCTTGCATGGGTCGATCTGCCGGTACCCGAAATCGACGAACATGCGGTGCTTGTGCGCTTCCATGCGATCGGCGTCAACTATGCCGACGTGCTTTGCCGCGAGGCCGCCCATCCAAGCATGCGGCCGCCGCCCATCGTCGTCGGTTGTGAGGGGGCAGGCGTCGTGGTGGCCTGCGGTGCGGCCGTGCGCGAGCATCGCCCCGGCGACCGCGTCGGTGTCTATTCGCCTTTCGGGGGTGCCTATGCGGAATGGGTCTCCGTTCCGGCGCACTACGCGTTGCCGCTGCCGGAGACTATGTCCTTCGAAGAGGCGGCGGCCTTCACCCATGTCTATCTCACCGGTTATCACGCGCTCCGCACGCTCGGACATGCAGAGAGCGGAGATGGGCTGTTCATCAGCGCCGCCGCGGGCGGCCTCGGGACTGCCATTCTTCAACTGGCGAAAGCCTGGAACCTTAGGATGATCGCCGGCATCGGCTCCGACGAAAAGCGCGAATATGTCGCGAAACTCGGCGTGGAACATGTCGTCAACTACCGCGTCGAAGATGTTTCCGCGCGGCTTGCGGAAATCACGGAAGGGCGGGGGCCCGACGTGGTCATCGAAACCGTGGGAGGAGAGCTGTTCTGGACCTTGCAGCAGGCTCTCGCGCCGCTGGGGCGCCTCGTCACGGTCGGCGTGGCCGGTGGAATCGAACCGCGACCGGATGTCGGCACGCTGCTCTCCAAATCCGCCAGCTACGCGGCGCTCAATCTCAGCGTCATTTTCGCCCGGAAACCTGAATTGATTCCGCCGTCATGGCGCGACCTGTGCGATCTCTATATGAATGGGGCACTGCCACCGGTGATCGGACACCGCTTTCGGCTCGACGAAGCTGCCATGGCTCATGAGCTTCTCGAAAGCAGACGAAGCACCGGGAAGATCATATTGTTGCCCTGATCGAGCCACGGGGTAGGGGAAGTCATGCAGTCGTCTCGGAAGACAGTTCAAGCAGTGACGGGTTACCGAAAGACGGGAACTGGCGCCGAAAAGCTCCAGTTGCGCGCCTGGTTGCGCCTGCTCGCCTGTTCGAAAATGATCGAAGGCGATATCCGAAGCCGCCTGCGGTCGGAATTCTCGACGACCTTGCCGCGTTTCGACGTGCTGGCCCAGCTCGATGCGGCGGGCGGTACTCTCAGCATGGGCGAAATTTCGGAAAGGCTGATGGTCACCAACGGCAATGTAACGACGCTCATCGATGCCATGGAAAAAGACCATCTGGTTGCGCGCAAGCCCCATCCGGAGGACCGGCGCAGCACTTTGATCGCCCTGACGCGGGGAGGACGCAAGCTTTTCGATACCATGGTTCCGGTTCATCAGCAGTGGATCGCCGAGGCGATGCAAGGGCTCACGCGTACCGATCTGCAGATTCTGACTTCGCTTCTCGAGAAATTGAAGGCCTCGGTCCGCTCGGCGGATATCGCCTAACGCAACGCTCGAAAGCTTGAAAGGCAAGGACTTTGATCTGAAGATAAAAAAATGCCGGGGCGTGCCCGAGCCGGGATCGAATAGCCGACGCCTCTCTTGTCCTCGCAGAAGAGGTGGCCGGGTGCGGCGTCCGCGGGCGCGTTCCAACGCCCGTCTCATCCGTTCGTCAAGTGTTGAACGGATGGACCGGTGCCGCCTTTTAGAAGACGGCGCCGGCGGATACGTCGTCCGGTACAAAAAAGCGGCTTCATTTTCCGCATTTTAGGAAATGCGCGGTTGCTGCTTCTCGGGAGCTCGGTCGCGTGGGCTTCCAAGAGAAACGTTCCACGAAGTCGAGCGCCTTTCGCGGCGCGGGAGAATGCCGATGAAACCGCTCTATGTTCAGATCAAGTGCGAGCTCGGGAAAGCTTATGACGTAGCCGAGCGGCTGGTCGAGGGGCTGGAAGAGACCTCCGAAGTCTATTCCATTACCGGAGTTTACGATCTCCTCGCCAAGTTTTATCTGCCCGAGGAACAAAGCGTAGGTGAGTTCGTCAATTTCAAGCTCCACAAGATTCCGGGCATTCGCGAGACGGCATCGATCATGGCGTTCCGCCTGTTCGGCGCACCGGAACGCGTGCAGCTGGACGAAACTGACTATCGCGACCACAAACCGGGCAAGACGGACTGAAATATCTGAATCAGCCTGAGTTAAGGCCTTCGACGCGAAAGCCTGCATGGAACAGGGGCCGCCATACCTGGCTCCAACTCTCCAAACCCCTCGTAGACGATCAGCGACGAGCACATCGATCGGCGAAGCGTGTTGACGCAATATATACGTCGTATATATTTTTCTGAGCCGGCAGCAATTCAATGTGCGGGGAAGGCTGCGTCGCGATCCGGAGCCGGAAACGCGTCGTGGCGCTATCGCATGAAAAGCGCCACGACCTGTCGGCTGAGTCCCATATCTTCAAGAGGATAGTCATGCCCAAGGCGTACTGGATCGCGCGCGTCACGGTCACCGACCCCGAGCGATATTCCCTTTATGCGACCGAGGCGACGAAGGTCTTCGCGACGTATAATGCCAAGGTTCTCGCGAGAGGCGGAGATTTCAATGCGGTTGAGGGAAACGCCCGCCCGAGGAACGTGATCATCGAATTCGACTCCATGGAAGCCGCGCTCGATTGCTACCGATCGCCGGCCTATGCACGGGCGAGGCAGCATCGAAAAGGCGCGGGCGTCGCGGAGATCGTTCTAGTGGAAGGGGCCTGACATGGCTGGCATCCAGGGCGGGGCCATGGCGCTCCATGGTGGAGCGATCATCGATACCGCAAAGGATTACAGCCTCGAAATCGAGCATATGCGGGAACTTGTGGAAGTAGCGAGAACAAGGCTCGATCAAGGCGAAGCCGCCGCCAGCATCGCCGCCGCCATCGTGCATGAGATGGAGATGTCGGGACTTTACGTGGCGGGGCGGGGCGCGTCGCCTAACGATGAAGGCCTGTATGAGCTCGACGCCGCTCTGATGGACGGTACAACGGCCCGGATTGGCGCGGTCGCCGCATTGCAGAACTTCAAAAGTCCCGTCGAAGTCGCGCGCGCCGTGATGGAAAGCTCGCCACATGTTTTTTTTGCCGGTGCGGGAGCGGCTGCCTTTGCGAGACGAAGCGGTCTCGAGCCCGTGCCGGACGATAACTGGTACACCCATGTCGGCTCCGGTCGTTCCGCTTCGGGATTCGGGAGCCGGCCTTTTGGCACCGTGGGCTGCGTTGTTCTCGATCGGTACGGCGGACTTGCTTCGGCGACATCCACGGCTGGCATTTTCGGGAAGCAGGCGGGGCGTGTCGGCGATAGTCCGGTTCCGGGCGCCGGTACCTGGGCGGATCGGTTTTGCGCGGTGTCTTGCACAGGTCATGGCGAGTTCTTCATTCGGACGGCCGCAGCCGTTCAGGTCGCCCATCGGTTGCACTATGCCGGACAGGGGCTGAATGACGCCGCGGTCGCCGTCCTTCGGGAGGTCGAAGACCTCGGCGGTAGCGGTGGGCTTATCGCCATCGATGTGGCGGGAAGAATCGCAATGCCGTTCATCTCTGCCGGGATGAAGCGCGCGGCTCTCTTTTCAGACGGCTCCGTGAGCGTCAACGTACGTTGACTACATTGGTTCGCATTCCGGTGTCGATGCCGGTGCACTGAATATCGACACGGTGGCATCCAAATAAGCACGAAAAGCGCATAAAAACGGCATTTACGGGACGATGAAGTTCCTGGGTGTCGCCAGAAATCCTCACGCAATGGTTTCTGGCCGAGCTTAATATGAACGGTGTTGACATAAAAAAAGTTTCCGTCCGTAATGTGAACGGTGTTGATATGGCGAAGCATTTTTCTGCACGCTATTTCCGACGGTCGAAGGGGCGCGGGGGATCACTCGTTGCGGCGCTTCTCTAAAAAAAGGGGTTTCACTATGCATCTGCTATCGAGATTCAGAAGTGCGCTGCTTGCTTCGGTCAGTTTACCGCTGCTGGCTGTGCCGGTCTGCGTTTTTGCAGGAACGGCTGCCGCGGCGGCCGATGCATCCACCGCAGTGGATGCAGGCGAGGCGACAAAGAAGGACGAGAAGGCGAAGTTGCAAGAAGCGGCTGCAGACGGTGACGCTGTCGAAGAGATGGTCGTCACGGCGCGTCGTCGATCGGAGACGCTATTCAATGTGCCGGCTTCGGTGTCGGCAATTTCCGGCGATGCTCTTCGCGATGCGGGGATCAGCGATATGAAAGATGTCATCGCGCTGATTCCCAACGCGGTGATCCCGACTAATCCAGACAACAGCAATACCTACGTCAACATTCGCGGCATTCGACAGGCGGATCTCTATGCCGAGCCGAACTTTGGTCTCTACCGCAACGGGATTTTCTACGGCGGCTCGCGATCGAATCTCGGCTCCCAGGTCGACGTGGAGCGGATCGAGGTGCTGCGGGGACCGCAAGGTGGTCTCTACGGCCGAAATGCTCTCGGCGGCGCGATCAACGTGATATATGCGACGCCGACGGATGAATTCGGCGGATATGCCCGCGCAAGCTACGGCCGATACGACAGGACCGAGCTGGAGGGCGCAATCAATGCCCCGGTGAACAGCAAGTTCTCGACCCGCATGGCGGGTTGGTGGTTCAACCAGGAAAAGGGCGAATATTATAACGAGACGCTCCATCAGGAGATCGACAAGGGCTATGACAAGGGGCTTCGCTTCAGCGCCAAGGCGCAAGCTACGGAAGACCTCTCCATTCTGTGGGTGGCCGAATATCAAAAGACGGAGGGGCCGGCGCTCAGGGCATATGCACCGAACGGCGTGCTGAACGACGTGGCGCTCGGAACCAACCGGAGCGATCCTGAGTCTTATCGCACGATTCACCAGGACACGCCGTCAAGGGCGACCTCGGAAACCTATTATGTCTCCCAGAATATCGCTTACGAAACCGATATCGGTCTCTTCAATCTTCTGGCGTCCTACAAGGACTATGACCATCACAGCATCCAGGACGCGGATTATACGGATTTCGCGCCGACGACGCTCGGCGCGTTGCAACGTGTCATGAAGGGCAGCGAATCGACGAACGACTTTTACGTCGAGGGACTCTGGACGTCGAAGGAGGACATGCCCCTCACCTGGATTGCCGGCGTTTCCTATTTCGACGAGACCTTTGACTATTCGCGCGTCTACGACACGACACTGAACATCGCGCCTTTTCCCGGCGCTCCCGCCGGCTATTCCGTCGTCTCCGGCAGCGCGGGCCTTCCGCTTCCGGGCACGTCGATCAAGACCAAATCGATCTCGACCTTTGCGGAACTCACCTACCACTTCACCGACGATCTTTCGGTATTCGGTGGTCTGCGCTGGACGCAGGACAAAAAGACCCTGAACTTCGCTCAAGGCATCATTCCGGGTTCCGACCCGGCGGTGAACGGCTATCTTGCCGCGCTCTTCGGTTCGGCCGCTCCTTCCTACAAACTGCATGATGCGCCGAAATTTCATTTCTTGGCGCCCTCGACCGGTATCAACTACAAGGCGACCGAGAATGTGAACCTCTACGCGCTCTACTCGACGGGATTTCGCGCGGGCTCGTTCAATGCATCGACGTCGGATCCAGCCTTCGTGCCCTACGGCCAGGAGAGCGCCAAGAACTATGAAGTCGGCGTCAAGACCCAGTGGCTCGATGGTAAACTCGGTCTCAATCTGGCGGCCTTCATTATGGACCAGAAGGATCTTGTCGTGCAGTTCGACGATCCGAACGACAATACTTATGGCTACTATTATCTGGGGAACGCAGGCGACGCGCGGACCTACGGCGTGGAGTTCGAAGGCTTTGCGAGGATCGCTCCTTGGCTAACGGGAGCGGCGAGCGTCGGATATCTTCATGACCGGTTCACGAAGGGCCTCCAGTACCCTGGCACCAGTTATGAGTTCGACCTGACGGGAACGAAGATTCCCTACACCCGCGATTGGACAATGAATGTCAGGCTTGACGCCAAATATCCGGTGTCGGACAAACTGACACTCGTCGGCAGTGCCGCCGTTCGCGAAGAGATCGGCGGTATCCTCGACCCGAGTCTGCAGACCCCCTACGAGAATCTGACGAAGATCGATTTGACGGGTGGCGTGGTGATCAACGGCAGTACGCGCCTGACGGCCTTCGTTAACAACCTGCTGGACGACCGGATCGTCGAGTTCGAATACTACGCCGGGCCAGTCTCGACATCCTATGGACGGACGTTCGGCGTCCAGGTCTCGCACGATTTCTAGTTCACGCGCGAGTATCGTGTGAATGCGGCATGCCCGCTCCGGGAAACCGGGGCGGGCATGACGTCATGCGGATGAGGGTGAATTAATCCCTGCTGCGCTTGGCGAGCACGAAGTTCTGGCCGGTGATGAGAAGATCGACGACTTCCAGCACGAAGCGCCGCAGCTCGGCTCTGGTTCCGGTGGGGAAGGTTATCTGGTTCTCGATAATGTTCCGGGCGAGGCCGTACATGAATGAAAAGAGTGCATAGGCGTCCCGGCAATGTTCATGCGACCAGGTGACATCATCCGGTCTGTAGATGTCTTCGCCGTAGAGCAGGTGAACCAGCTCGGCAAAGGAGCCCTCGGCGGCGTTGCGGAATCGCTCATGCGTCGTGGCGTTCGGAATCTGCCCGAACATGATCCGGAAGAGCTGGTGATTGGCGATCGCGAATTCGACGAACGAGAGCGAGACCATGCGAGCAGCCTCGGTTCGCGGTTTCGAACTGTTTATCATACGTCTGATGAGCCGGGCGCGCTGATCGAAGGCATCGGCGGCAAGCGACAGCAGGAGATCGTCGAGGCTTTCGAAATGATTGTAGAAGTTGCCGGGCGTCACGCCGACTTCCCGCGCGAGACGACGCACGGAGAGATCCTCGAAGCGCTCGTTCTCGAGAATGCGCGAGGCCGCTGCGAGCAGGTCCTCGGACACATTCCCTTTATGATAGGGACGCGAAGACTTTCGCTTCGCCGTTGTCCTCTCGGTAACCGTCACGCCGTCCTCCGTCGACAACCGCAAATCAGGGTATCGTCTGCGGTTTTAGCGCCGGGACGCGGCAGGGGCAAGCCAAGTAGTGCAGGCCCGGCGAGTCTTCTGTCCGCGGTCAATCGATCGTCGTCAGGCGGCCATGCCTCAGCAGGATCTTCTGAACCCGCTCTATGGGCAGGCCGGGAATGCTGTTGCCGTCGCGGCCGACCATCGTCTGGTTCGCAAAGATGCTGTTCATGATCGCTTCGTCGACGGCCTGAATGGTCGCTTCGTAGAAGGCGCTCATCGCTGCCTCCCCGACGAAGCTTGCCGAATTCAGCCCCGTGTGCGTGTCGACCGCCTCCTTGTTGGCGGTGGAGAAGCTCAGGAACAGATCTCCGGATTCGTTCGATGCGATTCCGCCCGAGCGCGCAATTCCGTAGGCGGCGCGTCGAGCCACGCGGTTAAGTTGATGCGGCAGCATGGGAGCGTCGGTCGCCACGACGCCGATGATCGAGCCGTATTCGCCCACGTCGTCGCTGGTGACGGGTATCTCAAGTCCGACGGGAATACCGGCGATGGTCATCAGGTGCCGCTTGCCGAAATTGGACTGGACGAAAGCGCCGACATGGTAGGTCGTGTCGGCATAGACCACTTCGCGGGAAGCTGAACCCGAGCCACCCTTGAACTCGTAGCATCGCATGCCCGTTCCACCGCCGACGCTGCCTTCCTCGATCGGACCGCTGCGGGCGTCGTCGAAGGCCGCAAAGACATGCTCGTGCTTCACATGATGGCCATTGATGTCGTTCAGGTAGCCGTCGAAGGTCTCCGCCGCGACGGGTAGCCAGAAGGGCTGGTCGGATTTCTTGGCGGGGTCGAGGCGGTTGAACATCCACTGGGCAGTCGCGTCGCGCGTAATGCCGCAGGAATGCGTATTGGTAATGGTGATTGGCCCGTCGAAGCGGCCGCGTTCCTCGATGAAGGCGGCGCCGCTCATCTCGCCGTTGCCGCTCATGCTGAAATAACCGCTATAGACGGCGACTTCCGGATGTTCCCTGCCGCGCGGAAAGATCGCGGTGACGCCGGTTCTGACCGGTCCCTGTCCTACGACAAGGGGCCCTTCGCCGCTGATCAACGTGCAATAGCCGACCTCGACGCCCGGAACGTCGGTGATGGCGTTATTCGGACCCGGCTTGCCGATGAAAGGAACGCCGGCGCCCCGCGCCCGCAATTTTCCGGAAGGGGTGTGCTTGTGAGAAGGCAGCATTTATCTGTCCAGTTTGCGGAGGGCGCTCAACGCCTGATCCAGCGTGTGGTCGATATCGGCATCGGTAACGGCGGTCGAGAAGACGAAGAATCCAGGCGCCCCCATCAGAACGCCGTTGTTGAGCATGTGGTTGAAGAATATTTCCGCCCGCTGCGTCGCCGTCGCATTCGAGCGCATCATGGAGACGACGTCGCGATAATTATGCGCCTCGCCCTCCACATGAAACAGCGATGTCATGGAGGCCGACCCCTTCACGGTCGCCGGAACGCCGGCGATCTTGATGGCCTCGCGCAGCCCGGCCCTGAAGCGATCGGACAAGGCGGACAGGCGGTCGAACGATTCGCGGTCGAAAAGCTCCATCGCGACGACGCCGGCGGCCATGGTCATCGGATTGGCATTGAAGGTGCCGCCATGCCCAAGCTTCGGCTTTCCGGTGCGAGGGTCGAAGAGTTCGGTCATCAGCGACGCGCGTCCGCCCACGGCACCGACCGGCAATCCGCCGCCGATGATCTTTCCCATCGCCGTCAGATCGGGAATCACGCCGACAGCTCCCTGCGCACCGTTGAAGCCGAGGCGGAAACTGTAGACTTCGTCGAAGATCAGCATCGCGCCGCAGCGCGACGTTTCCTCGCGGAGCATCTTCACGAAGGTGGGGGTGGCGGGCTCGTATCCCAGATTCTTGACCAACGGATCGAGTATGACGCCGGCGAGTTCGTCGGCATGGGCGCGGATGATGCGCCGCGCCGTCTCGACCTCGTTCATCGGCAGGATGACGACGTCTTGCGCGGCCCCGGGCCCGGTTCCCGCCGGCGCGACGCTCGCGGGCGCTTCCGCATCTCCCCATTTGTCCGGCGTGGGGCCGGTGCTGATGCCGGCCGTATCGTCGCTGCCGTGATAGGCGCCTTCGATCTTCGCGATCTTCGGCCGGTTCGTGTAGGCGCGGGCCGCCTTGATCGCGAACATGACGCCTTCGGTGCCCGAATTACAGAAACGGATCTGTTCGACGCCAGGCACGCGGTCGGTGACGATTTCGGCGAGCTCGATCTCCTTTCGCGTCGGAAGTGCGATCGAGAGGATGTTCTGGGCCTGCGCGACAATGGCTTCGACGATCCGCGGGTGGTTGTGTCCGTGAATGAGGGACGAATAGTTGTTGATGAGATCGATGCGTTCGATGCCGTCCTCGTCCCACACCCGCGCGCCCCGGCCCCGCGCCGCGTAGACCGGATAGGGTTTGAAAAATACGGTGTGCCTCGAATTGCCCCCGGGCATGACCCGGAGCGCGCGCTGGTAGAGCGCGGCCGAGGCGGAATTCGTGTCTGGAAACGATGCGCCGCTTGCGGGGACATCCGGAACTGAGCTGTCG
>NZ_DATKFR010000168.1:0-1751 GCF_035511255.1 Parvibaculum sp. | reverse complement strand
GCGGAAAAGCGCGCGCTGGAAGCGGGGGGGCGCCGCCCGCATTGGCGCTTCAAGCTCGAAAGCGAGAAGACCGGCTTCGACGATCTCGTGCAGGGGCATGTCTCGGTCGATGCCGCATCGCTGTCGGATCCGGTGCTGGTGCGGGAAGATGGAAGCTTCCTCTACACGCTGCCGAGCGTCGTTGACGATATCGAGTTTGCGATCACCCATGTCGTGCGCGGCGCCGACCACATCACCAATACCGGTGTGCAGATCCAGATCACGCGGGCGCTGGGCGCGGAGCCGCCGGCCTATGCGCATTTCTCGTTGCTGCAGGGACCGGAAGGGCGACCCCTTTCGAAGCGCGAGGATGCCGCCTTTTCCATCGAGGCGCTGCGCGCGGCGGGCTACGAGCCGATGGCGGTCAATTCGCTGCTGGCGCGGCTTGGGACGTCGGACACCATCGAGCCGCGGCTGACGCTTGGCGAACTCGCGGACGGTTTCGACATTTCGCATCTCGGCCGTGCCGACATCCGCTTCGAGCCGGGCGATCTCGACAAGATGAATGCGGCGCTGCTGCACCTGACGCCTTATGACGCCGTGACGGCGCGGCTCGATGCTGCGGGCTGCAATCTCGGGCCAGCCTTCTGGGAAGCGGTGAAGCCGAACCTCGTGAAGTTCGCCGATGCGGCGGACTGGGCGCGGGTCGTTCAGGGACCGATTGCGCCCGTTATCGAGGACATGGATTTCGCCGCCGAAGCGGCGTCCCTGCTGCCGCCGGAACCCTGGGGGATCGAGACCTGGGGCGCCTGGACCGAGGCGGTGAAGGGCAAGACCGGCCGCAAGGGCAAGGCGCTTTTCATGCCGCTCAGGCTGGCCCTGACCGGGCTCGACCATGGACCGGAGCTGAAAAACCTGCTACCTCTCATCGGGCGCGAAAGGGCAGAGGCCCGGTTGCGCGGTGCAAGTCTTTGAAAAGACTTCCAATTTTGTAACGGCGATAAGATGGCACTGAAGATGGCGACGAAACGCCAAGCCATTATCGGAATTCTCATTATTCGCGGCTGACAACAGTCTGCCGCCGCCGTACAAGCTCGCTTAAATTCCATGTGAGATAACGGGTCCGGTCGCGGCAGGCCGATTGCTGTGCGCGTCACACGGAACATGATCATGAGCAAGGCCAGAGAACGTCTCTACCTCTTCGACACGACGCTGCGCGACGGTGCGCAGACGCAGGGCGTCGACTTCAGCGTGGAAGACAAGCGGCTGATTGCCGGCCTGCTGGACGAGCTCGGCCTCGACTACGTCGAAGGCGGCTATCCGGGCGCCAATCCGACAGACACGTCCTTTTTCGGCGAGCGCCCGGCGCTTCGCCATGCGAAGTTCACCGCCTTCGGGATGACCAAGCGGGCGGGCCGCAGCGCGTCGAACGATCCGGGTCTTGCCGCGATCCTCGATGCCGATACGGATGCCGTCTGCCTGGTCGCGAAGAGCTGGGATTTCCAGGTGAAGGTGGCGCTCGGCATCACCAATGAGGAGAACCTCGAGTCGATCGCCGACAGCGTCAAGGCGATTGCCGCCAGAGGCCGCGAGCCGATGATCGATTGCGAGCATTTCTTCGACGGCTACAAGGCGAACCCGGCCTATGCGCTGTCTTGCGTCCGGACCGCGCTCGAGGCCGGCGCGCGCTGGGCGGTGCTTTGCGATACCAATGGCGGCACGCTGCCCGACGAGGTTTCGCGCATCGTCGGCGAAGTCATCGCCTCGGGCGT
>NZ_DATKFR010000167.1:0-2747 GCF_035511255.1 Parvibaculum sp. | reverse complement strand
ATCAATACGATGAAGCAGCAGATCATGGATCTGCAGCAGCGCCTCGACGATCTTCAGATTTCCCAGGGCAACGAGCTGAAGGAAATCAAGGAGAAGCAGGACGCCGTTCAGATCGACTTCAAGGACGGCAAGCCGACTTTCCGCACGGGCGACGGCCTCTTCACCATGTCGATCCGCGGTCGCGCGCATCTCGATATGGCGTCCTACAATCTGGGTTCGGAAGACACCGCGCGTCTGGGCTCCAGCCAGAACCTCGGCGGCGCCTCGTCGTCGACGGGCCTCAATTCGGGCTTCAACTTCCGTCGTGCCGAGCTTGGCGTCGAAGGCACGTTCATGCGCGACTGGGGTTACAAGATGAACTTCCAGTGGGGCGACAGCGGCAACGAAAAAGCCAGCACGATCAAGGATCTCTATCTCGCATATAACGGGATCAAGGGCATCTCGATCATGGCCGGCGCCATCCAGACGTTCCAGACGCTGGACGACTCGACCTCTTCGAACGACATCACCTTCATCGAGCGCGCCTCCGCGGCGAACCTCACCACCTCGCTCGGCGCCGGCGACGGCCGCATCTCCTTCGGTGCGCGCGGCAACACCGAGAACTTCTACGGTTCGCTCTTCTACACGACGGAAACGGTCGGTCAGGCCAACACGTCGAATGAAGGTTCGAACATCGTCGGCCGTGCGGCCTTCGCCTTCCAGCCGATCGAGAAGTCGAACGTCCATCTCGGCGTCTCGGGCACCTATGCGGCCGATCCCAGCGCGAATGGCGGCACCGCCGGCTCGATCCGCTTCCGCGACCGTCCCGAACTGCGCGTCGATGCGTCCCGTCTGATCGACACCGGCTCGATCGCGGCGACCGACGCCTACGTAGTCGGCCCGGAACTGGCCGCGAGCTACGGCCCGGTCAAGCTGCAGGGCGAATACTACTACTACAAGGTCGATCGCGTCGGTACGCTGCCCGATCCGGACTTCAACGCCTGGTACGTGCAGGCCTCCTGGGTCATCACCGGCGAAGCCTACAAGTACTCGATGGAAGAAGCGGCCTATAAGGGCGTGAAGCCGGCGAGCCCCTTCAGCCTCGGCGGCGGCATCGGCGCCTGGGAACTCGCGGCCCGCTACAGCGTCGCGGACCTCAACTACAACGAAGGTTCGCTCGGCTCCGCGGCGCCCGTCGGCGGCATCCGTGGCGGCAAGCAGGACATCATCACGGTGGGCCTGAACTGGTATCCGATCAACAACGTCCGCGCGATGTTCGAGTATCTGGACGTCAGCACCGACAAGATCGGCAACAGCGGCTCCTACACCGACCTCGGTGTCGATTACCGCGCGATCGCTGCCCGCCTGCAGTTCGCCTTCTGATCGATCCTCGCAGGTCTTCAGAGCAGACCCCCGGAGCTTCGGCTCCGGGGGTTTTTGTTTGCGCGCCTTCGCACGGCTTCGTCTTCACCTCTCCCTATGGGAGAGGTCGAAACGCGGAACGCGTTTCGGGTGAGGGCAAGCCCACATGCGCCGCGTCTCGTGAAGCCCCTCACCCAACCCTCTCCTAGAGAGAGGGCTGGAAGGCGAGAACGAAAAAAGCCCCGCCGAAACCGGCGGGGCTAGTTCGCTGCGTCTTGCGAGGGATTGTGCAGCGGGGGTTCGTGGCGATGTGCTAGCCGAAGCGGCCGGTCACATATTCTTCCGTGCGCTTGGAATGGGGGTTGGTGAAGACCTCCTTCGTCGCGCCATATTCGATCAGGCGGCCGAGATACATGAAGGCGGTATTGTCGGAGACGCGCGCCGCCTGCTGCATGTTGTGGGTCACGATGACGATGGTGTAGGTCGATTTCAGCTCCTCGATGAGCTGCTCGATGCGCATGGTGGCGATCGGGTCGAGAGCCGAGCAGGGCTCGTCCATCAGCAGCACTTCGGGATTGCCGGCAATGGCGCGGGCGATGCAGAGACGCTGCTGCTGGCCGCCGGAGAGGCCGAGGGCGCTGTCGTTGAGGCGGTTCTTCACCTCGTCCCAGAGCGCGGCGCCCTTCAACGCGGATTCGCAGGCCTCGGCAAGGAGCTTCTTGTTCGTCACGCCGTCGACCTTCAATGCATAGGTCACGTTCTCGGCGATCGTCATCGGGAAGGGATTGGGCTTCTGGAAGACCATGCCCATGCGCTTCCGGAGCGCGATGACATCGACCTGGGGCCCGAAGAGGGGTTCGCCCGAGAGCCGCACGTCGCCCTGGATACGCAGATGGTCGATGAGATCGTTCATGCGATTCAGGGAGCGCAGCAGCGTGGACTTGCCGCAACCGGACGGGCCGATCAGCGAGGTCACCATGCCCTTCTGGATTTCCATCGAGACGCCGTGCAGCGCCTGCGACTGGCCGTACCAGAGATTGAAATTGCGGATCGAGATCTCGACGCCGCCGGGGCTTTCGACCGGGTGATAGACGGTCGGATCGTAACCGTCGGCGCCGGTCATCGAGGTCTCTTGCTTGAGCGCGGTTGCTGTCGACATGCGGGGTCACTCCTTCGGCCGGCGCGGAAGCCGGCGGATATTTTCAGAATTTGTCGCCGGCGAATTTGCGCTTCAGCCGGTTGCGGACATTGATCGAAACGGCGTTGAGCGCCAGCACCAGGGCCATCAGCACCAGAGCGGTGACGAAGACCATCGAACGGCCGGCCTCCGAATTGCGCGACTGGAAGCCGACGTCGTAGATGTGGAAGCCGAGATGCATGAAGCTGCGCTCGAGATGGATGAAGGG
>NZ_DATKFR010000166.1:0-13885 GCF_035511255.1 Parvibaculum sp. | reverse complement strand
TATGCGTCGCTCCGCTATGGTCTGCAAACGCGCACATGTTGACCGTAGATATTCCGATGACGTCGGTTTTTTTCATGACGCTTTCCGTTATCGTACGGCGTCCTGATTTGTGGCGGCTCGCCTCCGTTTTGGCGGGCTGCGCGGCTGCCATAAAATACCCTGGAGCATTGGCGCTCTCCGGCATATGGGCCGTCTTCTTTGTGGAAGAAAGATCGGTCAGATTGCGCTTGTTGCGGAGTATCGAAGCCGGAGCGATTGCGTTTGCCACTTTTCTTTTCTTCAATCCCTTCATCATCCTGGATATGCGGGATTTCAGTCATGATTTCTTCCTGGAGATCATGCATTCGCGGGTTGGTCATCCGGGATTTACAGTTGAAAATGGATTCTCATTTCACCTCTTGAAAAGCATACCCATGGGATTTGGGCTGATCGGCTATTTAGCCGCTCTGGCCGGCTTGGGAGTATTCACCGTCGGATTTCCGCGACTGGCCGCACGCGTCGCGATTCTTGTTCCGATGATCCTTTTTGTGGTCGTAATAGGGATGTCTCGGCTCGGATTTGTCCGATATGCGCTTCCCCTATTGCCGTTCGCCGCCCTCTTTTTTGGCTTAGCTTTTTCTCAGGTGCAGCGACTGCTTGCTGGAACAATTCACCCCGTTTGGGGGGACTTGGGTGTTTGTCTATTCGCTGCAGCGCTGATCGGCCCTATCTGGCAGTCGTCCAGACAAGTTGAGCTTCTGACGAAAGCGGATACCCGCGAAATCAGCACAGACATTCTGGAGAAGGCCTCCATTGGTGACGCCAAGACGGATTATTCCCTGGCGGCTACTACGAGGTGGGTGGATCAGGCTCAACGCAGATGGACGCATTTTTTCAATGTGTGCGGCGGGAAGACCCGTCCTTGTACCGTAAGCGTGGTTGACAGTTTCGAATTAGAACAGCAGCCGTATACGGCTGCGCAAAACGCGCGCTTTAAAGATCAGTGGAAAAAGCTGATTGGAGCGGTAGGAGTTCTGCAGATAAACCCCTACTCATCTCCCATAGACGATGTGACTCTGGATAGAGAGAATATTTATTCAGCTTACGGGTCTGAGCTTCCCTTCCGCCGTTTGCGAGGGCCTCTGATTGAGATCTACATTTATGATCCACAATACATAGCGGCACTGCGAGCAACTTGTGCTCACTATCCGTCATGCACCTTCTTGCAAGGTTCACAGGCGCGATACGGCGTCAGACTCGCCGGAATTTATTCACGCGAAAATTAGCCGCCCGGCTCTCTGTGGTGCCTAGAAATCCCATTCTTTCTGTAGGAGGGGGACGGGCGCTCCTGATATAAGCCGCATGTGCATGGACCTCCCGCTTCGCCCGGGCGAAAGCTGAACATTGCTTGTGCCAGGACGAGCCGGACAGGTCTCATCTCATGTCCTAGAATGTCCTCCATGTCGGTGCACATGGAGGAGGATCATATGACGGATGCTTTGAAAGGTTGGCACGAGGTCGCCCTGCACCGCGACTTCGATGCAATCGACGGCTTGCTTGCCGAGGATGTCATATTCGAGTCGCCCATCGTTCATACGCCGCAGGTCGGCAAGGCGATAACGGCGATGTACCTGAATGCGGCCGTTCACGTGCTCGGCAACGACTCGTTCCGCTTTGTTGGTGAGTGGAAGAGCGAGCGCTCCGGCGTGCTCGAGTTCATGGGTGAGGTCGATGGCATCAAGATCAACGGCGTCGACATGATCCACTGGAACGAAGCTGGGCTCATCACACACTTCAAGGTCATGGTGCGTCCGTTGAAGGCGGTCAACATGCTCCACCGGAAGATGGGCGAGATGCTGGCGGCAACGGGCTAATCCGACTCAGTCGGATATCGCCGTCAGGTTCCGAAGCTTTGGACGAGGCTCCCCGCAATCAGCGCCCAGCCGTCCACCAGCACGAAGAAGATGAGCTTGAAGGGCAGCGAGATCGTCACCGGCGGCAGCATCATCATGCCCATCGACATCAGGACGGAGGCAACCACCATGTCGATGACGATGAAGGGCAGGAAGATCAGAAAGCCGATTTCAAACGAGCGGCGGAGCTCGCTCAGCATGAAGGCCGGCACGATGACCTGAAGCGGCAGATCTTTGGCTTCTTCGGGTTCTGCCGTCTTGGAGAGATCGACGAAGAGCTTCAGATCCTGCTTGCGGACCTGCGTCAGCATGAAGCCCTTGAAGGGCTCGGCCGATTTGGTGAATGCCTCGCCGATTTCGATCTGCTTGTTCATTAACGGCTCTATACCGTTGTGATAGGCCGTCGTGAAGGTCGGCGTCATGACGAAGGCGGTGAGAAAGAGCGCGAGACTGATGAGCACCGAATTCGGCGGCGACTGCTGCAGGCCCATGGCCGTGCGCAGAAGCGACAGCACCACGACGATGCGTACGAAAGACGTCACCATGATGAAGATCGACGGTGCGAGGCTCAAAACCGTAATCAGCGCGACGAGCTGGACGATGTGATCCGTCAGCCCGAAATTGTCCGCAAGATCGACCTTGATGGTGTCGGCGAGCGCGGCGTCGGAAATTGAGAAGGCGACGAACGCCCCGAGAATGCCGGCGAGAAGCGGCGCGTAGCGCAGAATGAGTTGCGAAGTGCGATTCACGCGCGGCGCTCCTTGATGAACTCGACGATGCGCTGGAATTGAAGGGAGGGAGCGGGGCGGACACCGTCCGTCTCCGGTGCGGCATCGACGACGGCCGGCGCGTCGATGCCGGCCTCGATCAGAAGGTTCTGATCGCCGCCCATGAGAATGAGATGCTCCTTGTCGTCGCGGCGGATCAGAACCAGCCGATGCTTGGTATCGACCACCTTGACCTCGGAGATGGAAAGACGCTTGAGCGACCCGGTGCTGCCGAAGCCACCCGTTGCAAGGCCGAGCCGCCTGGCGACATAGGCGCAAACGCCGATCAGCCCGATGATGAAGGCGAGCGCGGCGGCAAAGCGGAGAATCTCTGTGATGTCCATCTGGTCTGCCCACAACCCCGGGGCGCGTCCCGCATCGGGGCGCCTCCGTCTGGCACAATTTGCCGGGCTTATATTTAATGGCGGGTTAAGGGTGGCAAAAAACCGCCATTTTGGTGGTTAGCCTTTCGTTACCTCGCTAGGTCGTTTTTGCCGACGTTAGGACGATCTTAACCGAGAGTGGCAAAGACTGACCTTGCCGCCAAGGAATGCGTGGTCTGCGATTTGAAGAGAAAGCCCGTTACAAGCGCCCAGAAGGGACGAGCCGGCGGGACTCTGTTGGGCACGCGACCATGTCGATCGGCGATCTCCCCATCCTCTCGATGATGAAGCAGCGTCTTCATTGGTTGACTGAACGCCAGCAGGTTCTGGCGCAGAACGTCGCCAACGCGAACACGCCCGGCTATGAAGCCAGGGATCTCAAGGAATTGGATTTCGGCGCGATGGTCGATGCGAGCGGTCCGAAGCTCTCGCCCGTCGCCACCAATGCCTCGCATATCGGAACGCCTATCGCCGGATCTGCCGACGGCATGAATCTCGGCCAAGCGCGCGGCGGCGAGACGATCAAGAAACCCGACTTCGAAACGACGCCAAACGGAAATTCGGTAGTCCTCGAGGACGAGATGGTGAAGGTCGCGCAGACCCAGATGGATTACGACACGGTGACGAGCCTCTATTCGAAGAGCCTCGGCCTCATCAAGCTCGCGATCAGCGGCAACTCATAAAGCCAGATCAAAGGAACGCACGTCATGAGCGCCATGGATCTTTTGAAGTCGATGATGGTCGCCGCCTCGGGGCTCAAGGCCCAGAGTGGGCGTATGCGCATCATCGCGGAGAATATCGCCAATGCGGATTCGGCTTCGACGAAGCCGGGCGGCGATCCCTATCGTCGCAAGATTCCGACCTTCCAGGATCGTCTCGACCGTTCGCTCGGCGCCGAAACGGTGCAACTCGGCCGGCCGGTTCTCGACAGCAGCGATTTCCAGTTGAAATACATGCCCGGACATCCGGCCGCCGACCAGAACGGCTATGTGAAGATGCCGAACGTCAACGGCCTCGTCGAGGCGATGGACATGAAAGAGGCGCAGCGGAGCTACGAGGCAAACCTCAACCTCATCCAGGCGTCGCGCCGGATGATTTCGCAGACGATCGACATTCTGAAGCGGTAAAGCATCATGGCCATTCCAGCGACAGTCGCACTCAATGCCTATGCCCGTGCCGCCGGCATGGGCGGCGGTGCTGCCATGCCCCAGGTTGGGGCCGTGGCGAAGGAATCCTCGGGCGGAAGCTTCGGCGATTTTCTCGAGAAGGCGATCAGCGAAACGGTCGATACGGGCAAGGTGAGCGAAAGCCGCATGGCCTCGACCGCTGCCGCGAAGGATACGAGCCTCGTCGACGTGGTGACGGCGGTTTCCGAAGCCGAGACCACGTTGCAGACGGTCGTCGCCGTGCGCGACAAGGTGATCTCCGCCTATCTGGACATTATGAAGATGCCGATCTGAAGCGTGGGGCTTCGGAGAGATGCGTTAAAGCGATTGATTTCGAGAAAGAGGGTGGGGGAATGACCGGACCGGAAGTGCTCGATCTTGCACGGCAGAGCATCTATCTGCTTCTGGAGATTTCGGCGCCCATGATGATTGTCGCTTTGGTCGTCGGCATTGTCATCGCGCTTCTGCAGGCGTTGACGCAGGTTCAGGAAATGACTCTCGTTTTCGTGCCAAAGATCGTCGCCATTTTCGTTGTCCTGTTACTCGCACTTCCCTTCATGGGACAGGCACTCGCGGGCTACATGAATCTGATCGCGCAGAAGATCGTCGCCGGCTGAGCGAGCGGAAGGACGGGGCGCATCATGATCGACATCGAATTCCTGCCGGAGACGGGCTTCGTCTTCATGCTCGTTTTCTCGCGCCTCGGCACCATGATCATGCTGATGCCGGCGCTCGGCGAGGTTTCGATCCCGGTGCGGGTCCGCCTCATCCTGGCTCTTCTCATCACTGCCGTCATGATGCCGCTCGTCGCAGGCTCATACGGCGCCGTTCCGACCACAGTGCCGGGCCTTGCAATGTCCGTCTTCTACGAGGTTGCGATCGGTCTTTTCGTCGGCATGTCGGCGCGGATCGTCATGAGCGCGCTTCACGTCGCGGGCAATACGATCGCTCTGCAGATGGGACTTTCATTCGCCCAGACCGTCGACCCAACGCAAGGAACACAGGGCGTTCTGATCGCCACATTCTTCTCGATGCTCGCGGTCACGCTCATTTTCGCCACCAACCTCGATCATTTGCTGATCGCGGCGATGCGTGACAGCTATGACCTCTTCAAGCCCGGGCAGGCGCTGCCTGTCGGCGACTTTTCCGAGATGGCGGTGAAGGCGGTTTCGGGCTCCTTCCGGCTCGGGCTTCAGCTTTCGGCGCCGTTCCTCGTCTTCGGCCTGGTGTTCTATGTGGGCATTGGAATCCTCTCGCGGCTCATGCCGCAGATTCAAATCTTTTTCATCACCGTTCCGGCCAATATCGGCTTCGGCTTCGCTCTGCTTTTTCTGATCCTCGGCGCCATGATGACGTGGTTCCTGCAGGGCTTCGAGCAGTCGATGGCGCTGTTCGTACACTGACGCGGGGAGTAGGGCGGCATGTCCGAACAGAACGACTCCGAGAAAACAGAAGATCCGACACACCGAAAACTTGAAGAAGCCAGCAAGAAAGGCGACTTCCCGAAAAGCCAGGAAATCAATGCATGGTTTGTGATGCTTGGTGCGGCCATGGCGGTCGGCTTGATGGGAAGCTCGTCGGCCGGAACGATTATGGGAGCGCTCAAGGTATTTCTCGCCGCGCCTGAAGCGATCCCCATGGACCGCGATCACCTGAGGGCGATGATCCTGCATCTCGGTGCGACAGTCTTCGGCGCCATGGCCCTGCCGCTCGGCGTCCTTGTTGTCGCGGCGGTCGCGGGCAACGTGCTGCAGCATGCGCCGGTCTTCACGGCCGAGAACATGAAGCCGTCCTTTTCGAAGCTTTCGCCGATGAAGGGGTTGGAGCGGCTGTTTGGACCCAAGAGCCTCGTCAACCTCGTCAAAAGCATCGTCAAGTTCTGCGTCGTCGGCACGGTTGTCTTTCAACTCGCATGGCCCGAGCGAGACCGGCTTGCCCTGATGATGACCTGGGACGTCTCGCTGTTGCTGCCGCTCGTCAAGACGCTGGCGCTCAAGATGCTTGCTGGTGTGGTCGCGATCATGACGATCGTCGCCGCTGTCGATTACCTCTTCGAGCGATTTCAATGGCTCAAGAAGCAGCGCATGTCGCTTCAGGAAATCAAGGACGAGTACAAACAGTCGGAAGGCGATCCGACGATCAAGGCGAAGCTCCGTCAGATCCGCCTGGAGCGCGGCCGCAAGCGCATGATGGCGAACGTACCCAAGGCGACCGTCGTCATCATGAACCCGACCCACTACGCGGTGGCGCTCAAATACGAAAAGGGGATGGGGGCGCCGGTATGCGTCGCCAAGGGCCTTGACGCGGTCGCTCTGAAGATCCGCGCCCTCGCCGAGGAAAATTCGGTGCCTGTGGTGGAGAACCCGCCGCTTGCCCGCGCCCTTCACGCTTCTGTCGAGATCGACCAGGAAATACAGCCGGAGCACTACAAGGCCGTCGCCGAGGTCATTGGCTATGTGATGCGTCTTAAGGCTAAGATCGGCCGGCGGAGACGCGCCAGTTGATTCGGTCGCCCATGCCGCTCAAACTTCATAACGGTGAACTCAAGCAATTCCAGAAAGCGGGAACCGGTTCTCCGCTGGAATTGCACCCAAGCAGATATTTGGGCGACACGCTTGCGACGGCAGCTTTGGGGGCAGGCCGATGACCGAAATGCCGGCGGAAATAGCCGAACTGGAGCGAAGCGTTCCGGAGCGCGCGAGCCCGCGTCTGTCGCCGCGCCGTCTGGTGACGCTGGCGGGAGCCGCCGTCTCGGGTATTGCTTTTCTGCTCGACGCCTTCGAAATTCACGCTTTCGGTACCGAGGGCGCTCTGAGCCTCATGGGTATGGTCGCCGGCGGCGCGATTATTCTTTTGGGCTTCAGCGCCACCATGTCCCGCGACGTCAGCCGCGCGCCGGCTGCGGCGGGCGACGCGCTCAATGCGCTTCCCGATCCCTGCTATGTCACCGACCGGCGCGGCGCGATCCTGTTTGCGAATGAGGCCTATCGGAGTCTCATTGGCATCATCAACGCCGAACGTCCGGCGCCGTTGGAGCGCCTGCTCGCGGGCCGCGAGGTTCTCGCCGAAACGCTTTACCGGCTGGCCCAGGCGGCGCGTACCGGCTTTGCCGCCGACGAAGAAATCCGGTTTTCGCCGCGGCCCGGTGCTGTCGAGCGCATCTACAAGGTCGTCGTCCGCCCCCTGAGCGGGCAGGCCGGTGGGGCGGTCTGGCTTCTGCGCGACCTCACCGTGGAGCGCGAGCGCCTGGACCTCGTTGAGGAGCAATGGCGGCGTGTCTTCGCGTTCCTGTCGGCGACGCCGCTGGGTTTTTATGCCGCCGAACTGACCGGCGAAATTCTTTATGTGAATACCAAGCTTGCGAGCTGGCTCGGTGCGACGCCAGAACGATTTGCCGAGCGCCCGCACAAGCTCTCCGACGTCCTGTTGGGCGATGCCGGCGCGCTCACTCGCGTTTCGGATTTTGAAGGCACCGTCGTCGTCGATGCCGACCTCAAGGGTCCCGGCGGCCTTCCGGTGCCGGTGCGCATCGTCCAATCGCTGGTGCCCGGTCGGCCCGGCAGCAAGTCCGGCGCACTCATCAGCTGCGCCTTCGTCTTCGACCGCAAGACATCGGGCGAAGCTGAGGAAACCGCTCGCGACGCCGAGCTGCGCTTCGCACGCTTCTTCAACAACGCGCCAATCGGCATCGCGACTGTCGATTACGAAGGGCGCATCGACAATGCCAACAGCGCCTTCCTCGCCTATATGGGCGGCGAAGTGGCGCGTGGCGTGCGGCTCGCCGACTTGATGGTCGAGGAGGACCGCCCCTCCGTTTCCGAATGCCTCGCGCGTCTGCGCGAGGGCAGGCAGCCCGGCGCCCCCATCGAGGTCCGCCTCGTCAATCGTTCGGAACGGGTCGGCCAGCTTTATGCGAGCCGGGTCGACAGTGGCGAAGGCGTTGGCTCGACGGTCGTCTATCTCATCGACGCGACGGAACAGAAATCGCTTGAGCTGCAATTTGCCCAGTCGCAGAAAATGCAGGCGATCGGCCAGCTCGCCGGCGGTGTCGCGCACGACTTCAACAATCTGCTGACTGCCATTATCGGTTTCTGCGACCTGCTGCTTGCGCGCCATCAGGCGGGCGATCCGTCGTTCGCCGATGTCATGCAGATCAAGCAGAACGCAAATCGCGCCGCGAATTTGACGCGTCAGTTACTGGCCTTTTCGCGCCGCCAGACGCTGCGCCCCAAGGTTCTTTCGCTGACCGATGCGCTGGCCGAACTGCAGAATCTTCTATCTCGCCTTCTTACCGAGAAAGTCGAACTCAAGATCGTGCATGGCCGCGATCTGGGTCTAGTCAAGGTCGATCAGAACCAGCTCGAGCAGGTCATCATGAACCTTGCCGTCAACGCGCGCGATGCGATGCCGGACGGGGGCAGGGTGACGATCCGCACGGCAAACGTCTCGGAGGAGGATTCCCGGGCACTCGACCATGCGATGATGCCGCCGGCCGACTATCTGCTGATCGAGGTGGCGGACACCGGTACCGGCATCCCGAAGGAAAATCTCGGCAAGATTTTCGAGCCTTTCTATACGACGAAGGATCCAAGCAAGGGCACCGGCCTTGGCCTCTCGACGGTCTACGGCATCGTCAAGCAGACAGGCGGCTTCATTTTTGCCTATTCGACGGTGGGTAAGGGCACGACCTTCCGCATCTATCTGCCGCGCTATTTCGAAACCGCGGCTGAGGCCAAGGCTGAAGCGGAAGCGCAGGCCGCCGCCGTCGCGGCTGAGCCCACGGACCTTACCGGCAAGGGCACCATCCTCCTCGTCGAGGATGAAGATGCGGTCCGCACCTTTGCTGCCCGCGCGCTCCAGACGCGCGGCTACGAGGTCCTGCAGGCCGATAGCGGAGAGGCGGCAATCGCCCTCGTCGAGGACTTCGCGGGCAAGATCGACCTCATCGTCTCCGACGTCGTTATGCCGAACATGGACGGCCCGACCATGGTCAAGACGCTGAAGGACAAGCTGCCCGGGATCCGGATTATCTTCGTCTCGGGCTACGCCGAGGACGCCTTCGAGAAGAGTCTAGATCCCGACCAGGAGTTTCATTTCCTGCCCAAGCCCTTTTCGCTGAAGCAGCTTGCCGCGGCCGTCAAGGAAGTGATGGCGAAGGCCTGACACCTCGCCGTCCGATTCCACCACTTCGCGTTGTGACTGGTTGTGTCCGGGGGAACATCTCTGGAACGTGTACCAAAATTGTGCTTAATATCAGTGGGTTAAATTTTCCCTTGCGCATGAGAACAAAACCGGTACATTAACCCTCGATTGCGTCGCTTTGGCCAGCATGGAATAAGGGGAACCGGAATGTCGAAAGGTGTCGTACAGCTCGTGGAGAGGGGCGATAAGACCGATATGGACAAGCAGAAGGCCCTGGAAGCAGCCCTGAGCCAGATCGAGCGTTCGTTCGGCAAGGGCTCCATCATGCGGCTCGGCAAGAACGAGCAGGTCGTGGAGATTGAGGCAATCTCCACCGGTTCGCTTGGTCTCGATATCGCGCTCGGCATCGGCGGGCTTCCCCGTGGCCGGGTGATCGAGGTTTACGGACCCGAATCCTCCGGCAAGACCACGCTGGCGCTGCAAACGGTTGCCGAAGCTCAGAAGAAGGGCGGCGTCTGCGCCTTCATCGATGCGGAACATGCGCTCGATCCGGTTTATGCCCGCAAGCTTGGCGTGGCGCTCGACGATCTTCTGATCTCCCAGCCTGACACCGGCGAGCAGGCGCTTGAAATCTGCGACACGCTGGTCCGTTCCGGCGCGGTCGACGTGCTCGTCGTCGACTCGGTCGCAGCTCTGACGCCCAAGGCCGAACTCGAGGGCGAGATGGGCGACAGCCTGCCGGGCCTGCAGGCTCGCCTGATGAGCCAGGCGCTCAGGAAGCTCACCGCCTCGATTTCAAAGTCGAACACGATGGTGATCTTCATCAACCAGATCCGCATGAAGATCGGTGTGATGTTCGGCAGCCCCGAAACCACGACGGGCGGCAACGCGCTGAAATTCTATGCCTCGGTCCGCCTCGACATCCGCCGCATCGGCGCGATCAAGGATCGTGAAGAGGTGGTCGGCAACCAGACCCGCGTGAAGGTCGTCAAGAACAAGGTCGCGCCGCCCTTCAAGCAGATCGAATTCGACATCATGTATGGCGAAGGCATCTCGAAGACGGGTGAACTCGTCGATCTCGGCGTCAAGGCCGGCATCGTCGAGAAGTCGGGCTCCTGGTTCTCCTACAACAGTACGCGCATCGGTCAGGGCCGCGAGAACGCCAAAATCTTCCTCCGGGACAATCCGGAGATGGCCGCCCAGATCGAACAGGCCATCCGCCAGAATGCCGGCCTCATCGCCGAGCAGATCATGGAAGGTTCGCCCGAAGAGGATGCCGACGGCGACGACCTGGAGGCGAGTGCCTGACGCTTTCTTCCCCTAAGTTTCTCTAGCCTTGCGTGCAAGGTGCGGCGCCGGATACCCCCCGGCGCCGTTTTGCTTTTGAGCAAGCCGGTTTTTCGGGCAGATCGCCGCAAGGCGGCCTTCCTAGACAGTTGGCGGGGCGGACGGTAAAAGCTGGAACGACTTTAACTTTTCCGGGCGAACCGCCACATCTCGAGGGTGGGGAGACGTCCGAGGGCTTTGAAGCGAGACGACGGAATGGCCGGGCTCAACGAGATCCGCAGCAAGTATCTTTCCTATTTCGGCGGGCACGGCCATGAGGTCCTGCCTTCGGGGCCGCTCGTCCCGAACAACGACCCGACGCTGCTTTTCACCAATGCCGGCATGGTGCAGTTCAAGAACGTCTTTACGGGCCAGGAGACGCGGCCCTACAAGCGCGCCACCACGTCGCAGAAATGCGTCCGCGCGGGCGGCAAGCATAACGATCTCGACAATGTCGGCTATACGGCGCGCCACCACACCTTTTTCGAGATGCTCGGCAATTTCTCCTTCGGCGACTATTTCAAGGCCGATGCGATCGAATTCGCCTGGAACCTGATCACGAAGGAATTCGGTCTGCCGAAGGAGCGGCTGCTCTCGACGGTCTATGCGGATGACGATGAAGCCTTCGACCTCTGGAAAAAGATCGCCGGCTTCTCCGACGACCGCATCATCCGCATCCCGACCTCCGACAATTTCTGGTCGATGGGCGATACCGGCCCCTGCGGTCCCTGCTCGGAAATCTTCTTCGATCACGGCCCGAAAATTCCGGGCGGCCCTCCCGGTAGCGCGGATCAGGACGGCGACCGCTTCATCGAAATCTGGAACCTCGTTTTCATGCAGTATGAGCAGCAAGCCGACGGCTCGCGGCTCAGCCTGCCCAAGCCTTCGATCGACACCGGCATGGGGCTCGAGCGCATCGCCGCCGTGTTGCAGGGAACGCACGACAATTACGCCACCGACCTGATGCGCGCGCTGATCGTCGCGAGCGCCGAGGCCTCGCGCACCGACCCGGACGGCGCCCATGCCGTGAGCCATCGCGTCATCGCCGATCATCTTCGCGCAAGCTGTTTTCTGATCGCCGACGGCGTGCTGCCCTCGAATGAGGGACGCGGCTATGTGCTCCGCCGCATCATGCGTCGCGCGATGCGCCATGCGCAGTTGCTCGGCGTCACCGAGCCGTTGATGTGGAAGCTCGTGCCGTCGCTCGTCCGTCAGATGGGCGACGCGTATCCGGAGCTCCGCCGCGCCGAGGCCCTCATCACCGAGACGCTGAAGCTCGAGGAAACGCGCTTCCGCGAAACGCTGGTGCGCGGCCTTCGTCTTCTCGACGAGGAACTCGACCGCATCGGCGGCGCGAAGGTGCTGCCGGGCGAGGTCGCCTTCAAGCTCTACGATACCTATGGCTTCCCGCTCGACCTGACGCAGGACGCCTTGCGCCCCAAGGGCATCGAGGTCGAGCAGGCCGGTTTCGACAGCGCCATGCAGCGCCAGCGCGAGGATGCGCGCAAGGCCTGGGCAGGCTCCGGCGAAAAGGCCACGGAGACGGTCTGGTTCGAATTGCGCGAGAAAGCCGGCGCGACGGAGTTCCTCGGCTACGACACCGAGAATGCCGAAGGCAAGGTCGTCGCCATCGTCGTCGACGGCAAACCCGTCGAGAGCATCGCGGCCGGGACGAACGCCGCCATTATCACCAACCAGACGCCCTTCTATGGCGAATCGGGCGGGCAGGTCGGCGATACGGGCGTTCTCTTCAACGGCTCGGGCGTCGAGTTTCCGGTCAGCGATACCCAGAAGAAGTTGGGCGACATGGTCGTCCATTCGGGCAAGCTCGCGCGCGGGCAGCTCAAGGTCGGCGACGTGGTCGAGATGAAGGTCGACGGCGCCCGCCGCTCGGCGACCCGGGCGAACCATTCGGCGACCCATCTGCTGCATGAGGCGCTGCGCCGCGTGCTGGGCGATCACGTGACGCAGAAGGGCTCGATGGTCGCGCCGGAGCGCCTGCGCTTCGACTTCAGCCACCCGAAGCCCATGACCGCCGACGAGATCGCGAAGGTCGAGGAGATCGTCAACCGCGTCATCCGCCAGAACAGCGATGTGACGACGAGGCTGATGACGCCCAAGGAAGCGATCGAAGCCGGTGCGTTGGCTCTCTTCGGCGAGAAATACGGCGACGAGGTGCGCGTCCTTGCGATGGGCGTCAACGACGATACGGATGGCAAGACCTACTCGGTCGAGCTTTGCGGCGGCACGCATGTGCGCCGCGTCG
Source organism: Parvibaculum sp. (assembly GCF_035511255.1). GTDB lineage: Bacteria > Pseudomonadota > Alphaproteobacteria > Parvibaculales > Parvibaculaceae > Parvibaculum. The sequence goes on along the minus strand of NZ_DATKFR010000166.1, from coordinate 943 downwards.
GCGACATCGCGATTTTCAAGATCGTCGGCGAGAGCGCGGTCGCGTCCGGCGTCCGCCGCATCGAGGCGCTGACGGGCGAGGGCGCGCGACACTACCTTGTGAAGCAGGACCGCATCGCGAAGGAAGCGGCCGGCGCCCTGAAGATCGCCCCGGAAGATCTGCCCGCCCGCGTCGTCTCGCTGGTCGAGGAAAGAAAGCGCCTTGAACGTGAATTGAACGAGGCCAAGAAGAAGCTCGCCATGTCGGGCAGCGGCGTGGCGGAAGCCTCGCCCGCTCAGTCGATCGGCGGGATCAACGTGGTGGCGCGCGCGCTGAATGGCGTCAATCCGAAGGATCTGCGCGGACTCATAGACGAGGCAAAGCAACAGATCGGGTCAGGCATCGTCGCGCTCGTCGCCGTCAGCGAAGACGGCAAGGGCGCGATCGCGGTCGGCGTCACCTCCGACCTGACTTCGCGCTACAATGCGGTCGAACTCGTGAAGGCGGGTGCCGACGCGATGGGCGGCAAGGGGGGCGGCGGGCGGCCGGACATGGCCCAGGCCGGCGGTCCCGACGGCGCGAAAGCCGATGCCGCGCTCGACGCCGTCAAGGCAGCGCTTGCCGCCGTCGCTGCTTAGGGTGCGATCGGTTTTTCCATCCGGTAGTTGGTCAGCGCAACGCCGTTGAGCGTCACCGACTGTTCGGCGATTAGCGAATAGCCCTTCCGCTCGAAGACGGGCCGCGCGATCTTGCTCGCCTCGGTGAAGAGGCGCGCGATGCCGAGCGCGCGGGCGCGTGTTTCCACAGCATCGCAAAGCGCGCCGCCGACGCCATTCAGCACGCGCGCCACCACGTTGATCCCGCCGATCGACTGAGCGGGCGAGGCTTCCGCCACGCCGCCGCCCGACATGGCGAGCTTCTTCTTGGTCTCGTTCAATTCACGTTCAAGGCGCTTTCTTTCCTC
>NZ_DATKFR010000165.1:0-9557 GCF_035511255.1 Parvibaculum sp. | reverse complement strand
GTCTCGAAATCGGCGGTCGCGTTGAGGTCGCCGAGCCAGAAATAGGTCGCGCCCTCGCGGCTGTAGAAGGTGCGATCGGCCTCGCCCGCGCCCGTGTAGCGCGTCGGGTAGTTGTCGTAACCCCAATAGGCGTGATTGTAGAGGGCGCTGCTCGCGGAGTAGCGCATCGTACCCTTGATCGTCCAGACGTCGTCGAGACGGCGGCGGCCGTCCACCGTCAGCGCCCGCGTCGTCGCGTTGAGCTTGTCGAATCCCGGCTCGCCGACGAAAGTGTCGGTGTCGAGATATTTGCCGTCCGGCCCCGGAAGAAGCGTTCCGTAGAGGGAGAGGAACTGGATTTCCGGCGTTATCTTGGTTTTTTCATAGCGACCGATCACCGTGATGTCCGTATCCGTGTCCGGGCGGAAGGTGATCGAGGGCATGAGAAGTCCAGCATCGTCCTTGCCGTAATTGACCTGCGTATCCGAGTCGCGGATCAGCCCGACGAAGCGGCCGAGAATCTTGCCGTCTTCGTCGATCTTGCCCGTCATGTCGAGCGTCGCCTGTTTGCGGTTGTTCGTTCCGTATTCGACGGTGACGCGGCGGCTCGTCTCTTCCTGCGGTCTCTTGCTGACCGCATTGACGATCCCGCCGACCGCGCTCATGCCGTAAAGCGCGCTGGCCGGGCCCTTCAGGATTTCGACGCGCTCCAGCATGTCGATTTCCGGAAGCGTGTCGTTGTAATAGCCATCATTGCCGAATTGCAGCCCGTCGAGATAGGTGGCTGGAGAGAAGCCGCGCACCGATCCCCAATTGCCGCGCGCGTCGACGCCGTAATTGCTGCCGCGCATGCCGGCCGTGTAATCGAAAGTATCCTCGAGCCGCAACGCGCCCTTGTCGGTCATTTGCTGGCGCGTCTCGACCGAAATCGAGCGCGGAATGTCCTTGATCGGCGTGTCGGTTTTCGTGGCGGTACTTGAATCCTGCTGGATCACCGGCCCGAGCGGTCCTTCATTTTCGGTATTGGCCTGCACATTGATCGGCGCCAGCACCGCCGTGCCGCTCTTGGCGTCGGTCGTTGCGGCGGCCTCCTCGGCCTTTGCCGGCTGGATGACCAGCGCGGTGCCGATCGCCGCCAGAAGGCCGGCATATTTCAGCCGCTCCCGCTGCCCGCGCCAAAGAGCCGTGGACGAATATCGCCGATCTCGCATGCTGGAGCCCCCATATTGCGAATAATTCTCACTATCTCCTTTCTAATATTGCGAAAGATTCGCATTATCAACACCTTTCGACCGGCCGGCAGACCGTTTTGCCTGAAAACGAAAACCCGCATGCCGTTTCTCGGCATGCGGGTTCGGCCATACAGATGTTTGAAAAATCGCTCGCGATCAGGCCGGGGTGGCGACCGGCGGATGGAATGTCCTGAGCGACAGGAATCCTATGGCGACGAAGAGCAACAGCGCCGCGCCCTGCGCGATCTGGAAGGGCGGCTCTCCTTGCGTCGGGGCCAGCGCATTGAGCGCCGGAACCTTCAGAAAGAGCTGCACGATCAGCACGAAGACGTTGAGATAGAGCGCCGTCACCGCGCCGACCACATAGACCGGGCGCCAGATGCCGTCGAGATGCCGGCCATAAAGCGCATAGATCGCCGGCGCGAGGATCGCCAGCGACAGAATACCGAAGCCGATCGCCGGCGTGAAACCGTTGAAGGGAAAGAGGAAGCCCGTGACACTGGTCGCCACCGTCGTGGCAAGAAAGATGGCGGTCCAGGCGGCGAGCCCACGACTGGTCAGCAGGCCCCAGGCGACGACGAGGCCCGTGACGATGCCCACCAGACTGATGAGGACATGGATGAAGGTAAAACTCGTCATACCAAGGATCATGATGGTCTCCCCTGTGCGTGATGCAACGCGTCGAAGCCTAGCACCGCTTCGTTCCCGACCGGATGACAATCCTCGTCCTCCGCCCTAGATTGCCCGGCTCGCGAAACCGGAGAGTGAGAATGGCCGAGCCGAGCCGCAGCAAAGACGGAAAGCCCAATGGGACGCCTCGGGCCTGGCAGCGCATGCTGAGCGGGCGCCGTCTCGACCTGCTCGACCCCTCGCCGCTCGACATCGAGATCGAGGACATCGCCCACGGCCTTGCCCGCGTCGCGCGCTGGAACGGTCAGACGAAGGGCGACCACGCCTTCACCGTCGCCGAACATTGCGTGCTGGTCGACGACATCTGCGCGCGGCTGCGTCCGGGCTGGCCCGCGAAGTGGCGGCTTGCGGCCCTCCTCCACGACGCGCCCGAATATGTGATCGGCGACATGATCAGCCCCTTCAAGGCGGCGCTCGGCGTCGACTACAAAGCCTTCGAGCATCGCCTCGCCGCCGCGATCCATCGCCGCTTCGGCCTGCCGCCGGACCTCCCGCACACAGTCGAGGAGATCATCAAACGCGCCGACCGGGCGTCCGCCTTTTTCGAGGCGACGCAGATCGCCGGCTTCGACGACGAGGAGGCGGCGCAAATCTTCAGCCGCCCGCGCGGCCTGACGCCGATCCGGCTGAAGCCGCTCCCGACCCGCGAGGCGCAGGCGCGATTTTTGAAACGGTTTGCGGAACTGAATGGCGAGTGACGCGGCGCCCCCTGTCACCGAATCGTGAAGGCCATACGGCTAGAGTGGCGGCATAGCGCCATTTCAGGGGTGCTTTTCACGAATCTGTGCTATGTTCTGGGCATGATCTACGTAAGCCCCCTCAGCGGCGTCGTCGATGCGATCCGGACCGTCCGCCCTTCCCATCTCGTGAGCCTGCTCGATCCCGAGACGATGATCGACACGCCGGACGGCATCGTCCGCGAGCGGCACCTGCGTCTTTGCGTCAACGATATTGCCGAACCGAACGAGATGCTGGTGAGCCCCAGCGCCGCCCATGTCGCGGATCTCATCGCCTTCATCCGCGGCTGGGACCAGAAGCGTCCGATGCTCGTCCATTGCTGGGCCGGCATCAGCCGCTCGACGGCGGCGGCCTTCATCGCGCTCTGTACACTGAATGAAAACCATCCGGAGGACATGCTCGCCCGCCTCGTCCGCAGGCGCGGCGCTCATGCCCATCCGAACCGGCTGATGGTCCGCATCGCCGACGAACTTCTCGGCCGCGAGGGCCGCATGCGCGACGCCGTCGAGGCGCTCGGCCCGGGCCGCGCCGCCTGGGAGGGCGAGCTATTCTCGCTCCCCATCCATCCGGAGGAATTCGTCCGGGAGCAACCCGCGTCATGACGGCGACAGACCGGCAGCCGTCACCCGCGGAATCCGCCCGCGACGCGATGGCGGGCGCGGACCTCGCGGGCAAGGCGGTCGTCATCGGCCTCAATGCCGCCATCGTCACCGTCTCGGAAGACCAGCCGAAAATTCTCGTGGTGCCGCAGGGAAGCGAGCGCGGGACGAACGCGGCGGGCGACTGGGACGCCTTGCCCTTCGGCCCCTTCGACCCGCTGAAGCATCGTACGCTCGACATCGGCCTTCGCGACTGGGTGCGCGAGCAGACGCATCTGGCGCTCGGCTATGTCGAACAGCTCTACACCTTCGGCGATCGCGGCCGCCATGCGCTCGAGGTCGAGGCGCCGGGCGAGCATGTCGTCTCGGTCGGCTATCTCGCTCTCACCCGCACGCATGACGGCGATCTGTCGGGCGCGGCCTGGCGCGACTGGTACGAGCATTGCCCCTGGGAAGACTGGCGGCAGGGCAAGCCCGCCATCGTCGATCAGGTGATCGCGCCGCTCCTGCGCGACTGGGCCTCGCACCAGGCGGACGCGAGCGATGACGAGCTGACGCGCGGCAAACGCCGCGACCGCATGCGGCTCTGCTTCGGCCTCGACGGCGTGCCATGGGACGACGAGAAGGTGCTCGAACGCTACGAACTTCTTTACGAAGCGGGCCTCGTCCGCGAGGCGGCGCGCGACGGACGGCCGAACGCGATCGCGCGCGGGCGGGCGAGCGACCCCAATCTCGGCCGCCCGATGCAGTTCGACCACCGCCGCATCCTCGCGACCGCGATGAGCCGGTTGCGCGCGAAACTGAAATACCGCCCGGTCGCCTTCGAGCTGATGCCGCCGACCTTCACGCTCTTCGAATTGCAGAAGACGGTGGAAGCGCTGCTCGGGCTCCATGTCCACAAGCAGAATTTCCGCCGCCTCGTCGAAAACGCCGGCCTGGTCGAGCGCACCGGCCGCATGACCACGCGCACCGGCGGCCGCCCCGCCGAACAGTTCCGCTTCCGCCGCGAGGTTCTCAACGAACGCCCCGCTCCAGGCCTGCGCCTCGCACCCTCGAAGAGCCGCGCGAATAGCTGAAAAGAGAAAGGGCCGCGACTTTCATCGCGGCCCCCTTGGTACGCACGTTTACTTCTAATCAGAACTGGACCGACGTCGTCACGCCGAGCATGCGCGGCGCGCCGGCGATATAGGTGCCGGAGCCGAGAGCATCGCCCGAATTTCCGGCGTCGATGACATAGTCCTTGTCCAGAATATTGTTGACGAAGAAGGTGAAGGTCCACGCCTTGTTCGGCGTGATCCAGCCGGTCCGCAGATTGAGCAGACCGAAGGCGTCCTGCGTGTATTCCGGCTGGTTCTTCTCCTCGAACCAGACCTTCGACTTCCAGGTGTAGCTCGGCGTGAAGAAGGCTTCGCCGCCGAAGAGCGGCGCCGTCGTCTGCGCGGCGAGAGAGAGCGTCTGGTCCGGGCTCAGGCGGAAGTGGTTGTTCGCATACCCCTTCATGGCGTCGTCGTCGAAGCGTCCGTGATTGTAGCCGTAGGTCGCGTAGAACTTCAGCCATTCCGTCGCGTTGACGGTCGCCTGGATTTCACCGCCATAGGAGGTCGCACTGCCGACATTGAGAACCGTCGGCGTCAGCGTCGTGGTGCTGACCACCTGATAGTTCTTGTACTTGTAGGTGAAGAGCGAGCCTTCGAGGTCGAGGCGCTTGTCGAAGAGCCGCGTCTTGGCGCCGACTTCGTAGCTGTCGACCGTCTCGTCCTTCAGTTCCTTGAAGCCGTAGAAAGTGCCGGGGAAAGTGCTGACCACCGGCGTGATCACCTGCGGGCGACGGCCGCGCGCATAGCTCGCATAGACATTCGCATTGTCGTCGATCGCATACTTCGCGACGAGACGCCAGGTGAAGCCGGAGAAATCGCCCGACTGCGACTGGTAGGGCGTATTGCCCGCGACAAGCGTCGAGCCCGTCAGCGAGCTCGCGGCGCCCGTGCTGTGTCCCTCGTAGCCGACCGTCTTGTCGTCATGCGACCAGCGCAGACCGCCGGTGAGCGTGAGGTCCTTCACCACCTCGACCGAGAGATCGCCGAAGAGATCGACCGAGCGCGTCGTCGCGGAATTCGTGTATTCCTCGGAATAATAGTCGGAGATCCCTCCCAGGCTGCCGAGCAGCGCCAGCGCGCCTGCGGGAAGAGCGGTCGGGTCGCCATTGTTGAAGGCGGTGGTGAGGCCCGGATAGAACCCGTTCAGAAGATTCCAGTAGCCGTTCAGCGTCGGGTCGAAATTGATCTTGCCGAGCCAGAGCGCGAGTTGCTGCTCGTTGGTCGCGAGCGGCACACGATACGAACCGTCCTCATAGGAGAAGTCCGCGCCGATGAAAGACTTCACCTTCCCCTGCTCGTAGTTGAGGCGAAGTTCCTGGCTGGCCTGCGTACCCCTCGCCTGTTCCGCCGCTTCCATCAGCATGAAGGCGGAGCCGTCGGAATCGAAAACTTCCTTGCTCATGAAACGGCGATAGGCGCTGGTGCCCGAAATCGACAGCGAGTCCGTGAGACCGATCTTCTCGAGCACCGTCGCGCCCCAGACCGAACGGTCGATGCCGAGCGCGCCGTCCTCGAAGCGCGGATCGGCGCTGAGCGAGGCGTAGCTGTAGGGGCTGGTGTCGCCCTTATAGGCCGGGATGGCGCCGCTCTTGAAGCTCGTCCCCGACGGCGTGTCCTTCTGATAGTTCAGGATCAGGTCGAAATTGGTGTCGGCCGAGGCGTCGAAATGGAACGAGCCGCGGATCGCCTTCGTGTCCTTGCCGTTGAGATCGCTTTCGCCACCGCCCGGCAGTTCATTGGCGACATAGCCGTCGCGCTGCTTGATGGTCGCGGCGATGCGGCCGAAGATCTTGCCCTCGACGATGGGCGCGTTGACGACGGCGGTCGCCTCTCGCTGGTTGTAGTTGCCGAAGCCGACCGTGGCCTTGGCGTAAGTGTCGTCCTCGGCCTTGTTCTCGACGAGGTTGATCGCGCCGATGAGTGCGCCGCGTCCGAAGAGCGTGCTCTGGGGACCCTTGAGGACCTCGACACGCTCCATGTCGAAGAGCTCGACCACCGAACCGCGCGAGCGCGAGATCGAAACGCCGTCCTGATAGATCGAAACGCGGGCTTCCGTATTGGAAGACCCGTCATCGGAGGTCAGGCCGCGAATGACGAAGCCCGGATTGTTCGGGCTCTGCTCCTGGACGATGAGGCCCGGCGTATAGGCGGAGAGCGCAGAGAATTCGGTGATGCCCATTTTCTCGAGGAAATCGCCGCTATAGGCCGTGATGTTGATTGGCACGTCGAGATTGCGCTCGGTCCGCTTCTGCGCGGTCACGAGCATTTCCTCGACGTCGCCATAACTGCCGGTGTCGGCCGCGGCCGTCTCTGCCGGCTGGGGCGTCGCGGCGGGTTCGGCCGCCCAGGCGCTGAACCCCACCGAAACGCCAAGCGCGGTACCCGCCAGCAAGCGCGCGGCGAGCCCCATAGCTCGATAATTCATTTGAAACGCCCCCATTTCCATAGCCGGCATGCGCCGGCCGGTCACTGCACAAGGGGCGTGCTGCGTCTGCGAACGCCCCATCACCTTCCGTTAATATATGCATGTGAAGGATAACCTTCATTTGAATGACGAATAGGTGACAGGAATGTCAGTCAGGTGTTTTTTACCCATTCGTGTCCGGCGGATCACACAGGGACCGTCTTTTCGTCGCGGAATCCTTCTCTCTTTCACCCCTTGAAGTTGCGCGTCGTCGCACCTTCATATTCCCTGTTGACCACGGCTAATGCTCAGCCGTAGCATATCGACGGATCGCAACCCGGCCCTGTCAGGAGGTGCCGGTGTTTTTGATCCCAATGATATGCTCAACTAGAGCATAAAGGAGGCAGGGATGGCACTCGCAGGTGAAATGCAGCGCGACACGGCGCGGCCGGCAAAGGTCGAGCCGCGCAAGTTCAAGCCACTCGACATGCCGATGCTCGAATATACGCCGGGCCTCGCGAAGGAAATGGCGCCTCTTTATGAGAAGGTCCGCCACGTCGTGCCCTCGATCGAGTGGCCTTTCTTCGCGCCCTATATCCACGCCATCAACCGTCTGAAGAAGGAGCGCGGCGCGGTCCTGCTCGCGCACAACTATCAGACGCCAGAAATCTTCCACTGCGTCTCCGACATTCGCGGCGACTCGCTGCAGCTCGCCAAGGAAGCGACCAAGGTCGATGCCGATGTGATCGTCCAGTGCGGCGTTCACTTCATGGCCGAGACCTCGAAGCTGCTGAACCCGGAAAAGACGGTTCTCATCCCCGACCACCGCGCCGGCTGCTCGCTGGCGGAATCGATCACGGGCGCTGACGTCCGTCTGCTGCGCCAGAAATATCCGGGCGTGCCGATCGTCACCTATGTCAACACCTCGGCCGAGGTGAAGGCCGAGAGCGACATCTGCTGCACCTCCTCGAACGCGCTGAAGATCGTCGAGAGCTTCGGCACCGACCGCGTGCTCTGCATTCCGGACGAATATCTCGCCCGGAACATCGCGAAGCAGACCAAGGTCAAGGTCATCGCCTGGAAGGGCCATTGCGAGGTGCATGAGCGCTTCACGCCGGAAGAGCTTCGCCAGTACCGTCAGGACGATCCAAACATCGTCATCATCGCGCACCCCGAATGCCCGCCCGAAGTCGTCGCGGAAGCGGACTTCGCGGGCTCGACCAGCGGCATGATCTCTTGGGTGAAGGAGCACAAGCCCGCCCGCGTCGTCATGGTCACCGAATGCTCGATGAGCGACAACGTGGCGGTCGAGGTGCCGGACGTCGAATTCGTGCGGCCCTGCAATCTCTGCCCGCACATGAAGCGCATCTCGCTGAAGACCATTCTCGATAGCCTTGTCTACATGCGCGAGGAAGTGACAATCGACCCGGCCATCGCGGCGCCCGCGCGCCGTGCGGTCGAGCGCATGATCAATCTCGGGAACTGAACTCTCGCCTTCCTCTGGCCCTCCCCCCTTGAGGGGGAGGGTTGGGAGGGGGGTGGGCCGCAAGAAAGAGTCTTTGCGAAGAAGTCCCCCCACCCGATCAGCTTCGCTGATCGACCTCCCCCTCAAGGGGGGAGGTAAAGGAAGATCGGAGCATCTGATGCTCGGCACACAGAATGAAACGGATGCCGGCGACGTTCTCATCGTCGGCGCGGGCCTCGCCGGACTTTTCACGGCGCTGAAGCTCAGCCCGCGTCCGGTCACGGTGCTCGCCGCCGCGCCCATCGGCGACGGCGCATCGAGCGCCTGGGCACAGGGCGGCATCGCCGCCGCCGTCGAAAAGGGCGACACGCCGGAATCCCATGCGGCCGACACGGTGGTCGCCGGCGCCGGCATCGTCGACGAAGAGGTCGCGCTCTCCATGGCGCGCGAGGCGCCGGACCGCATCGCCGATCTCCTCTCCTACGGCGTTCCCTTCGACCGCGATCTCGAAGGCCATCTCGCCGTCGGCCGCGAGGCGGCCCACAGCCACCGCCGCATCGTGCATGTGCGCGGCGACCGCGCCGGCAAGGCGATCATGGAGGCGCTCGTCGCCGCCGTCCGCCAGACCCCTTCGATCCGCGTCATCGAAAACTATTCGGCCTATGAGCTGGCCATGTGCCGAACTCATGGGGCGGGCAAGCGCGTCGCGGGCGTTTATGCGCGCCATGTCGAGACGGGCGAAAGCCTGCTCGTGCGCGCTCGCGCAACGGTGCTGGCTTCGGGTGGCATCGGCCAGCTCTATGCGGTGACGACCAACCCGCCCCAGGCGCGCGGACAGGGCGTCGCGCTGGCGGCGCGCGCGGGCGCCGTGATCGCCGATCCCGAATTCGTCCAGTTCCATCCGACCGCGATCGCCGGCGCGAAGGACCCAGCGCCGCTCGTCACCGAAGCGCTGCGCGGCGAAGGCGCGATCCTGATCGACCAGACGGGCCGCCGCTTCATGCCGGCCATCCATCCGGATGCGGAGCTTGCGCCCCGCGACATCGTCGCCCGCGCGATCTTCCGCGAGATCGCCGCCGGACGCACCGTCTATCTCGACACGCGTGCCGTCGTCGGCGCGCGTCTGCCGGAGAAATTCCCGACCGTCTATGAAAACTGCATCGGCTCCGGCATCGATCCGGTGAAGGACCCGATCCCGGTCGCGCCCGCCGAGCATTACCACATGGGCGGCATCGCCGTGGACGCGAGGGGTCGCTCCAGCCTCGACGGTCTCTGGGCCTGCGGCGAGGTCACCTCGACCGGCGCGCATGGCGCGAACCGCCTCGCCTCGAACTCGCTCCTCGAAGCCATCGT
>NZ_DATKFR010000164.1:0-11531 GCF_035511255.1 Parvibaculum sp. | reverse complement strand
GAGCGAGAAGGTGGCCGTGATAAAAAAAGATGGCCAGAGAAAGTTCAGATTTAGACCACCAATCCGGCCGAACGAACGCATCTCATAGAGATTGAAAAAGTCGGCGTATCCCTGCACAAAACCGCTTGCTCTCAGGCACAGATACAAAAGTCCATACAGAGCAGCATTTAGGTACAGCAAAAGTCCGGGATAATTAAAAAAATGAGGATTCCCATTCGACACAAGAATTCTAAGGCTTTTACCGACGATTTCATCCGGATGATAGAGCACCGGTCCGGGGTAGACGAGGAACATCATCCACAAGATGCAGAGACAGAAAAGTGAAAGGTGTTCACCGGATATTGGCCAGCCACTCCCGTCCTTCATCCTCGACGACGCGAAGGAAATGACTGAATGCCAAAGGGTGAATACTCTTCGAATGTAAGTGCCCCCAACCATCGCGAAACGCCCCAATCTTTGAGGCTAGAGATACCCGAAAGGAGGTCTATGTTCTAGCTTCGACTAGTTGCTCGCGACCGGAATCCCGTCCACCGCCGAAACCTTGTCGGTCTTCTTCAGCGAATTGACGAAGCGCTCCATCGTGTTGATGGAGGCAATATGGCTCGCCAGTTCGCGGAAGGCTACGCCCTGCTTCTCGATCGGGGCGGTCACAATCGCGAACGCGCTGGCGTCGGGCGTTTCGGCCATGCGATTGCCAAATTTGGATCGAAGGCGGGAGAGTCCCCCCTCATCGTCCGCCAACGAGTAGGCGATCGCGCCGCGCATGATGTCGAAACGTTGGTCGCTGGAAAGCGGTACCGACGCCACGTCGTTCTCCGTGAGCAGAACTTCCGCTGCCGCTCCGGCCTCGTCCCAGCGCTGTGCCTCCCAGAGGACATCCGTTCGCAGAGCGTCGGCGAGCGGCCCTGCGATTTCGGAGAGCAGATCGAGCGCCAGATCGTATTGTTTCAGCGACGCCAGCGTTCGCGCCTCGATAAGCCGCCGCTGACGATCGAGATCGGCCGGCAGCGCATTCTGCGCCGTCGCACGGATAATCCGAAGCGCGTCTTCAGGCTTCTGGTCCAGGAGATAAATGCCCGCCAACCGCGCCGCTACCTGTGCCTTGCCGACACCGCCATAAAGCCGCTGCTCGATCTGATAACGCAGCAGCGTTTCTGCCTGGGAAAGAAGATCGGCTGAGACGAGATGCTCCGCGAGACGACGGATCAGCTCGTCGCCTTTTTGCCCGATCGGCGTCAGGTCCTGAAAACTGTAATAGAGACTCACAGCCTGCACCGGCGGCAGCTTCGCCGCGCGGTCGCTGATAAAATAATCGGCGAATATGTCGGGCATGCGCGCGCCCATCGCCCGCGCTTCATCGCTGTCGGGAAAGTTTACGGTTGCGATCCGCATGGTCTTGAGTGCCGAAACGACATCGCCATCGGCGAGCTGCCGTTCGGCCAAGGCCGAAAGAACGCGTCGCTCCGTTTCGTCGCCGCGCCACATCATGCGCAGCTTGTCGAGCTCGGCGGTGAGTTCCTTTTCGCCAAGCTTGCCCTTGCGATTGAGCATCAGCGCCTTTTGCAGGCGCGCCTGCACCATGATCGGCCGGATATTGGCGGCGGCGGCCCTATCGTAGAGCGTCGCGGCCTCATCCGGTCTGTCGAGTGCGTCGGTTATCTCGGCCTGCACGAGCAACCTCTCGGCGGCCAGGTCGAGATTGGGAAGATCGGCTGGAACCTGGCGCAGATGCGCGCGCGCCGCGGTCAGATCGCTCCCCGCCAGATCGGCGCGGGCGGCCCGCAGATGTACCTTGATAGCGAGATCCGGATCGAGCGTATCAATCGAAAGCGCCCCCAGGTCGAAATCCTTGCGCGCCTCATCCATCCGGCCAAGTTCGACACGCGCGAGCCCTCTCCAGACAGCCGCATTGGGATCCATCGCGAGCTGGCTGATCGACAGATCGGCCAGCGCCTCCACATTGCGATGGGCGAGCACTTTCGCGACACCGCGGAGTGCACAGAAGCCCGGATCCATGCCGAGCCTGTTGTCGCTGGATGACGCATCAGCGAGTTGCACCAGCGCCTCCGGTCCGAGGCCGTTGGCAACGAGAAAGCGAGCGTAAGCCACGCGGGCCGGTCCGACGTCCGAGGCACTTGAGATAGCAATTTTCGCTTCAAGAGCCTGCTTGCGCTCCATGAATCTTCCTTTGCCACGCCAGGCAGCGAGATCCATGTAGGCAGGATAGCCGGTAGGCGAATTCGACGTGGCGGCGTTCGTATTGTCCGCGGACAAAGTGAGCCCGCTGCGCCGCGTGACCACCACCGCATCGGAACCGGCGGCGACGTTGAGGTCGTCCGCCATCCGCACGATGGCGAGCCCATGCGCGCTCTGCAACGCCTGAAACTCCACGAATCTGCGTGGTGTCTGCATCGACTGGATCGGCGCGCGCGCAGTGGCGACATAAAGGACATCGCGCACTACAGGATCGTTTATCTGAAGGATCCGGCGCGCGCCCTTGAGATCGAAGCTTACGACACCCTCGCCGGTGTCGCGCCATGCCCGCGTCACTTCGATCGGGCGACCGGTGTCCGTTAACGCATTCCCGAGCGACACGCGCCAGGCTGTCCCCTCTTCCGCCGCGCTGACGAGAGCCTGCGCTTCGTGCAACGGAAAGGCGAGCGCAAGACCGTTTTCAAGATCGACGGAGAGCGGCGCGGCGATGTGTTTTGCTGCATCGCCGCCGAGCGCCGACAGATCGACCGGCGCGCGCTCGTCAAAAACGACCCAGAGCGTGTCGGCCCGGATAAAAACAGCCGCGCCGACGGGCGCGGTCCAGGGAAAGACAATGTCGGTTCTGCCATCATGAGCGCTGGCGGTGACCTTGAGCGTCGCCGGACGAATAGCCGCCTCCGTTGGCGGCGTTTCGACCATGGCGGCCGGCCGTGAGGCTGGTGCCGCGGCGGCTGCGGGCATGATCGACTTCGGCCCACGCGCGTCCGCTGCGGGCACCGTCGGCGCCTGCGTGCTGGATTGTACGTCCTGCGAGCCTGTGGCGAGGACGTCCTTTTGCTCCGGTTTGCCAGCGGCGGGCGGCACAACCTCCTGCGCCATAGGTGCGGAAGTGCGGGCATCCTGAATCGGCTTCAGATCGAGGACGATGCCAAGGTCCTCGCGAAAATCCGTCACATTGACGCCGGGCTTTAGTTTCAGAAAAACCGATAAGCGTCCGTTGCGTTCGATAGCGCTGATCGTTTCGAGATAGGGCGGCGGCGCGACCCGGATCGGCGCCAGCGCGACTTTTGCAGTGCGGTCGAAGGTGATGGTCGCCGAGCCTTCCTGCTGAACGAGCGAGTAGAGCACCGGCTGGTTCCAGTCGAAGACGAGTCGCGTCATGCCTTCATGCGCGGCGACACGGACGCGCAAGTCCGGATCGGGCGCCCCCGGATCGACGATACCCTGCTCCTTGACGAGCTTTGCCTCTTCCTGCGCCTTCTTCCTCGCCTCCGAGGCGGCCGCAAGCCGCGCCAACACATCCGTAGGCAAAGGCGGCGCCTTTCCTGCCCATGAACTCGGCAGGAGATCGAGATAGAGGCTGTTTTCGGCCTGCTGCACGTTGAGCCAGTAGTCGAATTTCAATGCGAGGCGCAGCGTCCTGCCGTCGGCATCCTGGCGGGCCATCGCGATATAGGTCGGCATCTGGCGCATAAAGTCGGAGAGGTCAGTCGTGAACGGCCTGTCGAACTTGACGACGAGAACGCCAGCCGTGACGGTTTCGGAATGTGCGGGAAGGCCCCCGGGCCAGGTCAGAACGATGCGTCCGTACCCATCATTTTGCGAGAAGACGCCGGAGATGGCGGTGGCTGCACCGGCGGGCATGCTGGCAAGCAGGGTCGAGACGAAGATCAGCGCCGCCAACGGGCCGATCCAGCGCACGGCAATGTTCCGCATCGCCCCATGCCACTTCCGACGATGCCGTCCGGCCCCGATCACGATTCTTGCCCGCCAATGGAATCGCTTGCCCAAGCGCAAGCGCCTCGGCCCCCACCATAGGTCTTCAGAGTTAAGTGACGCTTAAATCGGGTCCCGTTCCGTTTGCTCGGAGGTCGATTTGCGGTCGATCAGGCCGGTTTTCCGACCGGCAACGTCGCGGCGGCGTCGGGCGCCATCGGCAGGCTCGCCCGCGGCGCCGCATCTGGTGCAGCCGGCAGCTCTTCGGTCTTGCCGGCCGGCGCCTCGCCGAGGTTATCCGGCAATTTGTCGCCCGTGGCGAGTTCGACCGTCAACTCCTGCGCCGTCACCGGATCCATGGCCGCTAGAATAACAGCAAGCTTCCGGGGCTCCATCCGCCGGGCCACATCGATCAGGACGCCCATGTCGAGCCGCTCGAAAATCCGCGCGGCGTCTTTCGGCCTCATCGTCTCATACATTTTTACGACACCGGCGAGGCGAGCCTCGTTTTCCTTGTCGTTATCGACGATGCGCGCCTTGATACTGGCTTCGATAGCCTTCAATTCCGCGATCCTGTCCTCGACGCGCTTTTCGGCGGCGGCGAGCAGTTGCTCGCGCATATCGAGGTCCTTGGCTCGTTTGTCGAGTTCATCGCGGCGCTGAGACAAGCTGCCGAGGATGGCGGCTTGGGCGGCGTCCATCTGGGGATCAGCCGGTCCCGGCTCCTGTTGAGCTGGCTTCACGGACGACACCGCGCCGCCAGTGCCATCGTCCCTGGCGCCGTCCTTCTTGGTCGGCACTCTCTCTTCGATCTTCGGCTCCGCGCTGCTGGCGCGCGCGGGAGAAACCGCCGCAAAATCCTCAAGGCCGCCGACGAGGTGAACAACCTTCAGCCCGAGCAAAAGCCCGGCGCAAAGCATGACGGTCGGCAGGAGACGAAGACGGCTGAACATGACTAACCTCAACGGGCCCGTTTCAGAAGATCGAGCAACGGATGCTGCGGCGCTTCCGCTTTTGACGCTTCACGGGACGCTGCGTTGTGCGCGCCGCGCGGCCCTATCGCCGGCTGCAGAGCCGGAGCCGTACCCACTATAGGACGCCGCATCTCTAGGCTACCGAGGCGGTTGGCGATCGCGTTTCCGGATTCGAGCATCAATGCGAGTTCATCGGCGAGGCCGCGACCGCGGGCGACCTGCTCGCTCAGTTGCTGACCAGTCGCGTTGCTCGCCTCACGAAGCCGACCGATAGCCTCGGATGCCTGACGCGTCGCGACGGAGAGATCTTCGATCAGCTCGCGTAACCCGTCCTGCCCAGAGCGCATGGCGCGCAGGCGGCGGTCGAGCATCGCGCAATAGCCTATTGTCGCCGCGAGAAGTACAGAGACGATGATCTCAAGCATCAGATCGAATGGCATGACGCCGTTCAGAACGTTCATCTGCGTACTCCCGTGGTCCTGGTATCCCCCGCCTGAGCCTCGGCAACGGCGGCATCGATCGCCGTGCCGCGACTGGTCTTCTTGATGCCCTGCTCGATGCGCACGGCGACGTTGTTGCTGAGGCGGCCAATCCGTCCGGAGGCAAGTGCAACGCCCCCACAACGCATTTCAACCAGAGCGTCTGGCCCGTTGTTGAGCATGAGCGTCTGCCCGACCTTGAAATCCATGACTTCGCGCAGCGTCAATTTCTGTTCATCCAGCACGGCCTCAAGCGGAATCTTGGTGGACCAGAGTTCGGTCGCGAGATGGCTTTCCCAGATCGAGTCGCGACCGAATTTTTCACCCATGAACATCTGAAGCAGAAGTTCCCGGATCGGCTCGAGCGTCGCATAGGGCAGAAGCATTTCGATACGACCACCGCGATCTTCCATGTCGATACGGAGCTTCACCAGAATGGCAGCGTTCGCGGGACGGGCAATGGCGGCAAAGCGCGGATTGGTTTCCATCCGGTCCAGTTCGAGAGTGACCGGCGACAATGGCTCGAACGCCGCTTTCGCATCCTGCAGCACGACTTCGATCATGCGCTGAACGAGATTGAGTTCGATGGTGGTGTAGGGCCTGCCTTCGATACGCATGGCAGCCGTGCCGCGGCGGCCACCGAGCAGCACGTCGACGATCGAGTAGATGAGGTTTGAATCGACCGTGAACATGCCGTAATTGTCCCATTCCTTCGCGCGGAAGACCGCGAGAATGGCCGGCAGCGGGATCGAGTTCAGATAGTCGCCGAAACGGATTGAGGAGATATTGTCGAGACTCACCTCGACATTGTCCGAGGTGAAGTTACGCAGGCTCGTCGTCATCAGGCGCACAAGCCGGTCGAAGACAATTTCGAGCATCGGCAGGCGCTCGTAGGAGACGAGCGCGGAGTTGATGATCGCGCGGATACCCGACTTCTCGCCCGCATCCTCGTTGTCGATCTCAAAGCCGAGCAGGCTGTCGATCTCGTCCTGATTGAGCACGCGCTCCGGCGCTGCGCGGAATGACGGCTCCGTGGCAGTGGCTTCTTCATTGTCCATAGCAGCCATAGCGGCAGCCATTTCGTCCTGATCGATTTCGTCGATGTCGGCCATTTAATGCACTCAATCCTGGCGGGGCGCGGCCCTACTGAACGATGACTTCCTTGAAGAGAACGTCGCTGACGATCGGTGGCTGAATTGCGAGCGCGATGCGACGCAGAAGTTCTTCCTTGATGCGCAGCATGCCTGCGGATCCTTGCAGGTCCTCCGGCCTCAGTTCGCGAAGGAAAACCTGAAAGCTGTCGAGAACGCGAGGAAGCTCCGCCTCGAGACGTTTCAACGCGTCTTGATCGACGACCTGCAGCGCCACCTTCATTTTCAGGAAGTGCTGCGGCGGCGGACCGCTCAAATTCACAAGGATGTCTGGAAGGTCGTAAAATACAGGTTCGGCGATCCGCGGCTGTGCGTCCTGGTGGCCGCCCAGAATGCCGGAAAACCAGACGCCCGCCCCTGCGCTGAGAAGAACGAGCAGAGGAAGAGCGATATAAAGGACAAGCACTTTGCCGCTCAACTTACGCTTTGCGGGGGCGCTATCTGTCGCCTCCTCATTGGACGCGTCGGCGTCGATCGCAGCTGCCATGGTAGCCCACCCTTGCCCGCCGGCGGTGACGCCGGTTCGAATTGATCGCGTGTCCAAGGACGACCATCGGCGTCCTTCATGCCCAAGACACTGCGTAATCCTTACTGACTTTAGTTAATGAAGCGTTGCCCTGGCCGGCGCTTTGGTCGCCGCGTGCCTCGGCCGGCAACGAATGGCAAAGGCCGCACCTCACCGGCAAGAACTGCCCGGTAAAGGCTGCCTTAAGCATTCGACGCATCTTCGATCGCCCTGCCAAACACCTGAAATGCTTGCGCTTTTCTTCTGGCACGCACCCTGCAAATGAGGCTGCGAACTTATCCGCCAGCAGGCTTCGGAACCTCGATGGACAACGCAATACTCATCGGACTGTCGCGCCAGACCGCCATGATGCGGCAGATGTCCGTGATCGCGAACAACATCGCGAACATGAATACGACCGGCTACAAGTCGGCGAGCATGCTGTTCGACGAATATGTCATGCCCGTCGCCAGCGAGACGAGCCCGGACAAGACGCTTTCTTTCGTTCAGGACTACGGCCAGTTCCGCAATGTCGCCGACGGCGAAATGCAGACTACCGGCAATCCGCTCGATGTCGCCGTCAGCGGCGAAGGTTTCCTCAAGGTCCAGACGGCGCAGGGTGTGCGTTACACGCGAGATGGTCACCTCCAGCTCGACGGGGCCGGTCAGCTCGTGACACAGGACGGCGATCCGGTGCTCACCGATGGCGGGTCACCGATCACCTTCTCGAACGATGAGAGCCAGATCACCATCGCACGCGACGGCACGATCACAACGACGCGCGACGGCACCACGGCGTCGGAGCAGGTTCGCGGGAAGCTTGCGCTGGTCAACTTCGCCAATGTTCAGGACATGAAGAACGAGGCGAACAATCTTCTTTCGACAACGCAGGCCGAGCAGCCCGTGCAGTCGCCCCGTATCATTCAAGGCTCGATCGAAGGCTCCAACGTCAAGCCGATCATCGAGATGACGAACATGATGGACGTCATGCGCTCCTACGAAAGCGCGGCAAAGCTTGTCGACGCCGCCGACGACATGCGCCGCCAGGCTATTTCACAGATCGCCGGCACGGCTTGAGCCGTGTCGTCCACAGGTCAATAAGGTCAGGGAACCGATCCAATGCAAGCGCTCAGCATCGCCGCCACCGGCATGATGGCCCAGCAGCTCAATGTCGAGGTGATCTCGAACAACATCGCCAACATGAGCACCACGGGCTTCAAGCGCCAGCGCGCCGAGTTTCAGGATCTGCTCTACCAGAACCTGCGCCGCGTCGGTACGAACTCGTCGGACACCGGCACGATCGTCCCTTCTGGCGTTCAAATCGGCCTTGGCGTCAAGACCGGTTCGGTCTATCGGATCATGAACCAGGGCGACATGAACAATACGGGGAACAAGCTCGACGTGGCGATCCAGGGGCGCGGCTATCTCCGCGTGGAACTCCCGAGCGGTGAAGACGCCTATACGCGCGCCGGCAATCTTTCGCTGAGCGCCACCGGGCAGATCGTCACCTCGGACGGCTACACGGTGCAGCCAGGCATCACCATTCCGACGGAAGCGACCGACATAACGATCAACAAGGACGGCCAGGTTCAGGCGACGATCCCCGGCCAGACCGCGCCGCAGGTCGTCGGCCAGCTCGACCTCGCCACTTTCGCGAACGAAGCCGGCCTCGATCCGCAAGGCGACAATCTGTTCCTCGAAACGGCGGCGAGCGGCGCTCCTTCCGTCGGCACGCCCGGATCGACCGGCTACGGCACATTGCTGCAGGGCTTTCTCGAAACGTCGAACGTCAACGCCGTAACGGAAATCTCGGATCTCATCACCGCCCAGCGCGCCTACGAGATGAACTCCAAGGTCATCACCGCCGCCGACGAGATGATGTCGGTCACCTCGAACCTGAAGTAACGGATCGAAGCGATGTTCTTGATATTGCGTCATGCCATGCGTATTCAGGTCGCGGCTCTCACAGCTGCCATCACAATGGGCGGCGTCGCGACCGCAGACGCCGCGGCGCTGCGTTCGGATGTCACGGTGTCCGGCAATGCCGTTACGCTGGGCGATCTCTTCGACGATGCCGGCACGGCCGCGCATATTATCGTTTCCGACGCCCCCGCGCCTGGTCTCACTGGCGACATCTCCATCTCGCGCATCTCTCTCGTCGCACGCCGTAACGGTCTTGCTTGGCACAATACGAGCGGACTCACTCATGTGACCGTTGTCCGCGCCGGCACCGCCGTTCCCGAAATCGAAGTATCGACAGCTATCGCTTCGGCGATCATGGCCGCGACGCCCTCGTTTGCCCCCAGCACCAGACTCCAGGTCGACTTTGCCAACGGCGCGGCGGGCGTTCAGGTCGGTACTGGCGCGCTCGCGACCGTGAAGGTCGAACAGATCGCAACGAACCCGCGCACGGGCGCCTTCGATGCACTTTTGCGCGCGCCCGCCGACGATCCGACCGCGGTACTTCGTCGCGTGTCGGGGCGAGCTTATCCGGTCATGGATGTCCCCGTTCTCACGCGGGATGTGACGCCCGGCGACGTCGTGCGCTCGCAGGATATAGATTGGGTACGGTTGCCCGCGACACGCGTCAGCCAGAACATCATTACCTCCGAAAGCCAGCTCGTCGGCATGTCGCCGCGTCACTCACTGCGCACGGGCGAGCCACTGCGCAATACCGACGTGCAGGCACCGCTGGTCGTTGCGAAAGGCACTCAGGTCGACATGACCTATGTCTCCGGCTCGCTGACGCTGACCGCACGAGGTCGTGCGCTTCAGAGCGGCGCGATCGGCGACACCGTCGATATTCTCAACCCGCGCTCGAACCGCACAATCCAGGGCACGGTTCTCGGACCGAACATGGTTCGGGTCGACGTTCTCGGCGGATCGCTCCCTTCCGAATTGAAGTCCTGAACGACGCTGCGTCACCAAAGAGGTTTGCGATGTTTTCCCGTTTGATTTCCCTTCGCTCGTTCGGACTTGTCGCTGCGGCCTTGCTTTCAATGCCCCTCGGCGGCTGTGGCGCCATCGACCGTATCGACAATATCGGCGCGGCGCCGGCACTCGCGCCTATTGCCAATCCGACGACGCAACCCGGTTATCGACCGGTCAGCATGCCAATGCCGGCCACGGAGCATGTGACCTACGAACCCAACTCACTCTGGCGCACCGGCTCGCGCGCCTTCTTCCGTGACCAGCGTGCGGCAAAAATCGGCGACATCCTCACCGTGCTCATCGACATCGCCGACAGTGCCAAGGTCGACAACTCGACGGAGCGGACACGCGCCAATTCCGAGAATGCGGGCCTGACGAATTTTCTCGGCTTTGAGAACAAGCTGAAGAACGTACTGCCGAGCGGCGTCGATCCGACGAGCCTGGTCGATGGTTCAAGCGCGAGTTCGAGCAAGGGCGCGGGTACCGTCGATCGCAAGGAGAGCATCGAGCTCACCGTCGCCGGCGTCGTGACCCAGGTGCTGCCGAACGGCAACCTTGTGATTGAAGGACGCCAGGAAGTCCGCGTGAACTACGAAGTGCGCGAACTTCTCATCAGCGGCATCGTGCGGCCCGAGGACATTTCCAACACCAACACGATCAAACACACCCAGATCGCCGAAGCCCGTATTTCCTATGGCGGACGCGGACAGATCACCGACGTGCAGCAACCGCGCTACGGGCAGCAGCTCTTCGACGTCATCATGCCCTTCTGAACCCGGATGGGGGTATCGAGACCGGGATGACGGTCTCGAAACGCAAAACGCGGCTCCGAAAGAGCCGCGTTTCTGCTTTTGCCGATGTCTCACGGATCAATCGTCGCGATAGACCTTCTCACGCCGCTCGTGGCGCTCCTGCGCTTCAATCGAAAGCGTCGCAATCGGGCGCGCATCGAGCCGCTTCAGACTGATGGGCTCACCGGTTTCTTCGCAATAACCGTAAGTCCCCTCTTCAATACGACGCAGCGCTGCGTCGATCTTCGAGATCAGTTTGCGCTGCCGGTCGCGCGTCCTCAACTCAAGCGATCGCTCCGTCTCGGTAGACGCGCGATCGGCAAGATCGGGATGCTGAACCGTTTCCTCCTGAAGATGCTGCAGCGTTTCGCGATTTTCGTGGAGGATATCGTCCTTCCACTTTTCCAGCTTGCGCCGGAAGTACTCGCGCTGCCGCTTGTTCATGAACGGCTCGTCCTCAGACGGCACATAGCCCTTAGGTAAGCGGACAACCATTCGCGGTGATCTCTCCTGACGCACACGCTCGAAAACGCGGCGGAGTATAGGGAGAGGAATCCCGATTCTCAACAACCCAGGCGATGTCGCGACGAGATAAGATAACCATCTGAAACAAAAAGAAAAATACGCATTTCCGGAGTTACGGCCGGATACCCTTCGTGGTTAATCGTCCCCAAAAGGCATCTATAAATTCAATTACACCATATATTATGAATAATTATGCGGAGTGCCGGTGAGCAAGACTGCTCATTCTTTCGGGAAGGTGCCGAATT
>NZ_DATKFR010000163.1:0-8257 GCF_035511255.1 Parvibaculum sp. | reverse complement strand
GAACTGAGGCTCATGAAAGAAAGTCCTGGCTACTGCTCTGGGTCACTAAGGTCCACTACTAGCGCTTCATATTCAGCGTTTCCTGGATCAGCGAGTCCGCCGTCGTAATCACGCGCGTGTTGGCGGTATAGGCCTGCTGCGCAATGATGAGCTTCGAGAACTCGTCCGACAGATCGACGTTCGATTCCTCGAGCGCCGAGCCGACAATGTCGCCGCTGGCGCCAACGATCGCCTGACCGGATTCGTTCGTCGCCGCGAAGGCCGCGCCGTCGATCTTCTGCAACCCGTTCGGATTGTTAAATTTCGCTAGAGTCACCTGATAGAGGTCTATCGTTTTGCCATTCGAGTAGGTGCCCGCGATGCGGCCGTTATCCGTAATGGAGAGGCCGACCAGTTCACCCGCTGCATAGCCGTCCTGATCGATTTTGTTGACGGTGACCGTGCCGCTCGTATCGGCGTAGGCCGTGACACCACCATTGCCGTGATAGAGCGTGATGTTGCCGAGGTTGTCGCCATTCACCGTCAAATTGCTGACGGTTGTCGAAGTGACAGGGGGCGTGAGATTTCCGGCGGAATCGAAGGTGTAGGTCTGGCCCGTGTTCGTCCATTTGGCCGCGGTACCTGTCGCGCTGTCGTCCGACTTATAAAAGCACTGCCAGGTTTCCGTGCCCGGCGCGGTGCCACTACCGTCGGCATTCGCATTATCGACCTTGACCCAACGAAGTTGGACCGAGACGGCATTGCCTGAAGCGTCGTAGGCCGTGACCGAGCCGCCCGTCACCGAGCGATCGAGGAACGTCGCCTCGTCCTGCGCCTGGATGTAACCATCCGTCGCCGGCGTACCGGACGTGTTGGTCGGGTCGTTGTGGAAGGGCGGCGTCGCGGACGCGGCTTCGGCGGCAGTCTGCAGCAGTTCGCTTCCCGCCACGGTCGTGTCCGAATTGGGCGTCTTCGGGTAAAGCGGCAGGTTCGCCTGATAATTGATGGTCGTGGACGCCTTCGCAGCCAGAAACGACTTGTTGATCTGGATGACGCTCGTCGCGTCGCCCGCCGGATTGCCAGTCGTGGGGTCGATCGGCGTCCCCTGCAGGTAATAGCCGCTGCTGTTGCGGAGATAGCCATTCTTGTCCGGCGTGAAGTCGCCGGCGCGGGTATAGTAGTCGACGTCCTGGAAGACGGGGCTGTTGTCGGCCGTGCCAACCGCCTTGGAAACGATGAAATAGCCGTCGCCGTTGATCGCCATGTTGGTGGTGATCGAGCTGGACGAGACCGTCCCCTGGACGCTGTTGGTATATTTCGGCTGGGCCAGAACGGCGCCGGGCTGCTGATTGGTCGAACTCGCGACGGTCACGATGTCGAGAAAGCTCGCCTCGGTCCGCTTGAAGCCGGTCGTCTGGCTGTTGGCAATATTGTCCGCGATATAGCCGAGCGCGCTGGACTGCGCCTTGATGCCCGTGACCGCGGTGCTCATCGCTCCGAAGAAACTCATTGCCTCATCTCCTGCCGGATTCAGTGGATCGTCTGACGCTTCAGGGAGCAAGGAGCGGGCCATCAATAATTAACAACAAAATCAATGACTTAATATCATTTAAACGTCCGTCCGACGGGTAGTTTTGGCCCTACCCGGCAATTCCTGCCCGGCAGATGCTCAAGCCTGAGGAGGTTCGGGACGGCCTTTTTCTTGAACGGCCAGAGGCGAGGCCCTAGTTTCGGACCCGTTATGCCATTGCCATATAGGGAGGCGCGCCAGCGCGCTTCCGGGGAAGAGGAAATCGGGTTCCATGAAGTTCGAAGGTACGCAGAATTACGTTGCCACGGAGGATTTGCGCGTCGCCGTCAATGCGTCGATCACGCTGCAGCGCCCTCTTCTCATCAAGGGCGAACCAGGCACGGGCAAGACGGTGCTGGCCGAAGAAGTCGCCAAAGCGCTCGACGCCGAGCTCATCACCTGGAACATCAAATCGACGACCAAGGCGCATCAGGGACTTTACGAATATGACGCCGTCACCCGTCTGCGTGACAGCCAGCTCGGCGACGAGCGCGTGAAGGACATTCGTAACTACATCTCGAAGGGCAAGCTCTGGGAATCCTTCGAACGCGACAAGCGCCCCGTCCTCCTCATCGACGAGATCGACAAAGCCGACATCGAATTCCCGAACGATCTCCTTCAGGAACTCGACCGGATGGAATTCTATGTCTACGAGACGAATGAGACGATCAAGGCGCGCGTCCGCCCCATCGTCATCATCACGTCGAACAACGAGAAAGAGCTGCCGGACGCCTTCCTGCGCCGTTGCTTCTTCCACTACATCAAGTTCCCCGACGAGGACACGATGCGTGCGATCATCGACGTCCATTTCCCGGGCCTCAAGGGCAAGCTCGTCCAGGAAGCGCTCAACATCTTCTATGAAATCCGCGAAGTGCCGGGCCTGAAGAAAAAACCCTCGACCTCTGAACTCATCGATTGGCTGAAGCTGCTGCTATCCGAGGACATTTCGCCCGAAACGTTGCGCGAGAAGGATCCTTCGAAGCTCATCCCGCCGCTTCACGGCGCGCTGCTGAAGAACGAACAGGATGTGCATCTTTTCGAGCGCCTGGCGTTCCTCGCACGTCGCGAGCGAAACTGACAGCCAGTCTATTTCTGTCATCCCCGGGGGCAAACCGGGGATGACGATGTCAATGAATCGGATTGCTCCGAACGCATCTGGAGAACGGCCATGTTCGTCCACTTCTTCCACGAGCTGAAAAAGGCCAACGTCCCGGTCTCGCTCCGGGAATACCTCATGCTGCTGGAGGCGATGGATTCCCATGTCATCGAGCGCAAGGTGGAGGATTTCTATTACCTGTCGCGCGCCGCGCTGGTGAAGGACGAACGGAATCTCGACAAGTTCGACCAGGTCTTCGGGCATGTCTTCAAGGGACTCGATCTGACCAATGAAGGACAGACGGCCGAGATCCCCGAGGAGTGGTTGCGCAAGCTCACCGAGAAATTTCTGACTGACGAGGAAAAGGCGCAGATCGAGGCGCTGGGCGGCTGGGAAAAGATCATGGAGACGCTGAAGAAGCGCCTCGAAGAACAGAAGGAACGCCACGAAGGCGGCAACAAATGGATCGGCACGGGAGGCACCTCGCCTTTCGGCGCGTACGGCTACAACCCCGAAGGCGTGCGCATCGGCCAGAAGGAAGGTCGGCACGGCAAGGCGGTGAAGGTCTGGGACAAGCGCGAGTACAAAAACCTCGACGACTCGGTCGAACTCGGCACGCGCAACATCAAGGTCGCGCTGCGCCGCCTGCGCAAGTTCGCGCGCGAGGGCGCGCCGACCGAGCTCGACCTCGACGACACGATCAAGTCGACGGCGCATCACGGCTATCTCGACATCAAGATGGTCCCGGAGCGGCGCAACAAGATCAACCTGCTCGTCTTCTTCGACATCGGCGGCTCGATGGACAGCCATATCAAGCTCTGCGAGGAGCTTTTTTCGGCGGCTCGCACCGAGTTCAAGAACATGGAATATTTCTACTTCCACAACTGCCTTTATGAGGGCGTGTGGAAGGACAATCGCCGCCGTCACAACGAGAAGATGCAGACCTGGGACGTGCTGCACAAGTTCCCGGCCGACTACAAGGTGATCTTCGTCGGCGACGCAACCATGTCGCCTTACGAAATCACCTATGCCGGCGGCTCGGTCGAACACTGGAACGAAGAACCCGGCGGGCTTTGGCTCGAGCGTGTGGCACAGATTTACGAAAGCTGCGTCTGGCTCAATCCCGTCGCCGAGAAGCACTGGGAATACACGCCGTCTCTCCAGATCATCAAGCAGATCATCGGGGAGCGCATGTATCCGCTGACACTGGAAGGTCTCGACAAGGCGATGCGGGAACTGAGCAGGTAGTTCCGGGGCCACGAAGCTCCTACCGCTTCACGTCTTTCTCGATCCGTCCATCGACGAGATGAACGTTGCGGCCAGTCGTACGGGCGAATGCTTCCTCATGCGTGACGGCGATGACCGTCCTGCCCTGCTCACGTACCAGGCGCCCGAAAATATCCTGAACGATTTCGCTATTTTTTGTATCGAGATTGCCTGTCGGTTCGTCCGCCAGAATGACGAGCGGATCGTTCGCCAGCGCGCGGGCAATGGCGACCCGCTGGCGCTGTCCGCCAGAAAGCTGGTCGGGACGCTTGCGCGCCTGATCGGCCATGTCGAGATCGGCAAGCAGTTGCAACCCGCGGCTTTGCATTTTTTCTTCCGACAAGACTCCAAGACGCTGCATAGGCAGCATGACATTCTGCAGCACCGTGAATTCGGGCAGGAGAAAATGAAACTGGAAAACAAATCCCAGCTTTGCTAGGCGGATCGCCGCTAGGTCGTCGGCCGTGAGCCCGCCGGTCGGCTGCCCGTCGATCAAAACTTCGCCTGCCGTCGGGACGTCCAGTAGTCCGAGAAGATAGAGCAGCGAGGATTTTCCGGAGCCCGACGGGCCGGTAATGCTGACGAACTCACCCCTCGTCACCCGAAGCTCGATGTCGCGGACGAGCGTGACCGGCACCGCCTCCTGGAGGATGCGGGTGATCCCTCGGGTTTCGACGACAAGTGCGGGATCGCTCACGCCGCCCCCCGAATGATATCCACGGGTTTCACTTGCGCTGCCTTGCGCGCCGGATACCAGGCGGCGGCCACCGCCGATACGAGCGCGAAGGTACCGCCGATGGCGTAAGGCCGGAAACTGCGATCGAGTACGAAGCCCTGCTGCTTCGTCATGCCGGGGACGGTGAATTTGACCATGGAGACGAGCTCAAGGAGGCCGAGACCGATCGTCCAGCCGAGCAGCATGCCGAGAATGCCGACCAGAACGCCTTGAATGAGAAAGATCGCCTGGATGTCGAAACCGCGAAATCCCATCGACATCATGATCGCAATGTCGCGACGTTTCTCCATCACCACGGTCGAAATAATATTGAAGATGCCAAAAGCGGCGACGATCATGATCGCGCTGACGATCGAATAGGTGATGGCGTTACGGATGATGAAAAGGCCGAGGAGATCGCGGTTGACCTCCTGCCAGGACTCGGAGCGATAGCCCCACCGATTTTCCAGGCTCGCCGCGAAGGTTTCCGCGTCGTCGGGATTGGGAATCTTGATGCGTATCTGGTTCGCGATGAAGGGTTTGTCGAGCAAAACCTGCGCATTCTTCAAGAGCACATAGGTCTGTCCTTCATCGAGCAGAAGATTGCCCGCGTGAAAGATGCCGACGATCTTCATGCGCTTGACGAGGCCGGAAGGCGTGACGACGGTAGCGAGATCGTCCATTTTAAGGCCGAGCTTCTCCGACATGCCGGAGCCGATGACGATGCCGTCCGCCGTGGTGCGGAGCCGGTCGAGGCTGCCTTCCAGCATGTCGCTCTCGACCTGCGTCAAAAATTTCTCCTTGTCGGGGTCGATACCGGCGACGGAAGCGCTGACGTCCTTGTTGGCGTAGCGCACAATCACCTGCCCTGTGAGCGCTGCTTCCGCGATGACGCCCGGTCTCTGCGTCAACTCTTCGACCTTCGCGCCGTAGTTCTTGATACCGCGCAAATATTCGCGCGGCTTGGTCCGCAACAGCGATATGGCACCTTGCGGATAGGTGACGAAAACGGGCTGCGTCGCCGGGTGGCGGAACTCGTCCTTGATCGTGATATGCGGGGCGTTGTCGACGAGCCGCTGGGTAAAGTCCTGCTCCGAGCCCGACATGATCGACGAGGTGGCAATGAAAAACCCGACGCCGAGCGACACGCCGAGCACCGAAACGAGCGTCTGCCGCCGCCTGTTGGCGAGCTGTGCGAAGGCGATCGAAAGGGCGACACGCCAGAACATCGGCTCAACCGTTCACATTGAATGCGCGCAGGCGCTCGCCGTCCTTGATCCCCGTCGGCGGATTGACGATCACTGTCGCATCGTCGGAAAGGCCCGACTTGATTTCCGCCTTGTCCTTGGCCACGGCGCCGAGTTCGATCTTCACCTGCCTTGCGCGACCATCGACGAGCGTCCAGACCGTTCCGCCGACCAGCGCCGAGACCGGTACCAGCAAGGCGTTGTCCTGCTTGCGTACGACGATGTTGATTTCCGTCGTCATGCCGGAAAAAAGTGGCGTGTCGTCCGGCAATTCTATGTGGATGCGATAGGTACGAGCGACAGAGTCCCCGTATGGGGTGATGTCCCGCACCGTTCCCTTGAGGACCTGTCCGGTAAATGCGTCCGCGCGAATGAGCGCGTCCTGCCCGGGTTTCACTTTCGGAATATCTTCCTCATCGACCTCCGCGTCGATCTGCAGAGCGGACGGATCGCCGACGATAAAAAGCGTCTGCTGCGGCTGAACCATGTCGCCGACCTTGAGCTGCAGTTCGGAGCGAAGCACGACACCGGCGATGGGCGCGCGGATGTATCGGTCGTCGAGTTTCGCCTTGGCCGCCCTGAGAGCCGCTTGCGCCGCGCCGAGTGCACTTTCCGCCTGATCCAGCGCCGCAATACTGATATTGCCGGTGCGACGGAGTCGTCTGGTTCGCTCCGCGTCGGATTGGGCGAGCTCGAGCTTCGCCTGAAGCTGTTCGACGTTTGAAACTTCTTCCTCAAGGTCGAGGGCCGCGAGCACATCTCCCTGCTTCACGCGATCACCTTCCCTGACCTTTAGGTCCGCCACGCGGCCCGATACTTTCGATCCGGTTTGCGCGTACTGAACTGGTTCGACCGTGCCGGTCGCATAAACCGCCTCAACTGCAAGACCGCGTTCAGGCTTTGCAATCTCGACAGAAGGTGCGCGGAGAAGAAGAATCCCGCCAACGACGGCGAACAGCACGACGATTCCGCCGCCGATCCATATCGTTCTTTTACGCACGTTGGAGCCCCGCTCTTCCCTCGACCGCCGCTTCTCTTACAATAAAGTGATGCCTGCCGCACGTTCTCCTTAATCGCAGGCGCGATATATTGGAATCGTTCCACATCAATAAGGCAAGACTATGCGATCACAGATCATTCGCGGTTTCGCCTATCTCGATTTGTGCATCACGCTGCCCTTCGCTCTTCCCTTCGTCGCCGAAGGCCTGGTCATTTTCATTTACCGCGTCGACTTTGCGTTGGGCTTCGGCAGCACGGCTCCCGTGCTCGATCCCCTCAGTCTGATGTTCATCCACATCATGGGCGTGCTGGGTGTCGTCTGGGCCCTGACGCGCATTAGGGAGCCGAGCGAGATACTCGCGCGGCGGGACGGGCTGGGACGTCTGGTCGTCGCGGCCTGGATCGTCCATGCGATCACATGGAGCGCCTCGCCCGTTCTGTGGCTCTTCGTGTTTACGGAGCTTGCGGGCAGCGTGATGCAGTTGCGTCGTCCTCCCGCCGACTAGTGAAAATCCCGGCTTTTGGGCATGAAACGGGCGGCGCGCAGCTGCTGTTCCTCGATTATCGCGACTTTCTTCGTTCTCGCATCCGGACCGTCATTGGCAATATCGCCGCGTGCCAGATTGGCGTTACCGATTTCACTCGAGGTTGAAATCGTCGCAAGCTCATAGGTGAGATCTTCGAGCTCGTCGGCGATCACGTGGATGACCATGCCTTCCTTCTGCACGCGTCCCTTGACCGCAAGGAGACGGGACGTAAGCACGATGCGACGGTAACGCTCATACGTCTTTGGCCATATGATTATATTGGCAATGCCCGTTTCATCCTCCAGCGTGGCGAAGATAACGCCGCTCGCCGTTCCGGGACGCTGCCGCACGAGGACGAGGCCCGCGAGTTTCACCCGCGCATTATTGTCGATTTCCTTCAGCCGTGAGTGCACAACGGCACCGCGCGCGTTCAACCTGTTGCGCAGGAAAGAAAGCGGATGCGCTTTCAACGAAAGGCGGACCGTCGCGTAATCCAGCACGACATGCTCACCGAGCGGCATGGTTGGCAGCGTCATTTCCTCTTCGCGCTGAAAACCGCCCTCTTCCAGAGCCGCAAATAACGGAAGTGCCGCCGGCTTCACGCCGCTCTGGCCATCGCCATAACCACCGAGGCCGCGCACAGCCCAGAGCGCAGCGCGTCGATCCAGGCCCAGCGACCGGAAGGCATCGGCATCGGCCAGACGCTCGACGATACGTGGCGTGAGCCCGGTTTTGAGCCAGAGATGCCGCACGGAATCGAAACCTTTTCCGCGCTCCCTGACGATCGTCTCGCCCGTCTCTTCCTGCACACCCTTCACCTGGCGCATGCCGAGCCGCACGGCGCAGCGCGACCTTTCG
>NZ_DATKFR010000162.1:0-4101 GCF_035511255.1 Parvibaculum sp. | reverse complement strand
GAATAGAAGGAGCCGCTCACATAAGCCGGCCCGTAGTAATAATTCGGACCCGGATAGTAGCCATAGGCCGGCGCATAAGAATAGGTGTCCGGACCGTCGGGATAGGCCACGCAGCCAGACAACCCGCCTCCAAGGCCGACGAGCATGACGAGACTGGCAAGCCTCAAACTTCCGCGCATGATGCACTCCTCTCGCCCCGATCCGCTTCAGAAACGAACCGCGCCTTTAAAAAGTTTCGTGGGCCGCACCTCAACGCCAATCGCGATAGCCGCCGCGATAGCCGTCATGATCCCGATGGTGATGGTGGTAGCCGTCGTCGGGCACCACGATGCAACCCGCCAGCCCGGCCGAGCTCAAAACGACGAATCCAAGTACGAAGAGTTTCAAAGTCCAACGCATGATCCGACTCCCGCAATAGCGAAGGCAATCCCTGTGGGGATTTCATTCGCCACGGTTTCGAGTCCGCGCGAGGCTCCGTACCCTTTCCGGCGCCGCACTCAGCCCGTGCTTCACGGGCCACCTTCAATGTGATGGACGCTCATGGCGAAACGATTGCGTCTTTACGGCGAAAGAGAGACCATAACGCAGGATCACTCCGCCGCATTCCCCTGGTTGACCTGCGCCTTGGCGACGGAGGCCTTGACCACCGGAATGTCGCTGTCGGCGAGCGGCTTCATCCAGTTCTTGCGGGCGAGCGCCGCCTCGATATAGGGCGCGAGTTCGCGCGCCTTTCTTTCCTCGCGCGCCGCGACCTCCGCCTTGAACTCGGGCATCACCTCGGCGGCGAAGAGTTCGAGCGACTGGCAGATGTGATCATGACGGTTGCGGCCGGCCTGCTGCATGAAGATCACCTGATCGACGCCGGCCGACTGGAAAGCGCGCAGATGCGCGCGCATGTCGTCCGGAGTGCCGATGCCGGTTGCGATCGCGTCGGCACGGGCGGCCGCGTCGATCACCTCCTGCGTACGATTGCCCCGCGCCTTGATGTAGTCGCCCCAGAGATCGGTGCGGCCGGGCACCGTGTCGTGGGCGACGAGCGCGTTCAACGCGTAGCCGAAGAATTCGAAGCCCTCGTGACCGCGGCGGATCGCCTCCGCGCGATCCTCATGCACCGAGAAATTCGAAACCATCGCGATATTGGCGTTCACCGAATGGCCGAGCGGCACGCATTCATCGGACTTGATGATGCCGTAATAGATTTCCGACCATTTATGCGCCTCGGCCGGATCGAGGAAGGAGAAGGCGAGCGCGCCGAGACCCAGCGAGGCCGCCACCCTGATCGTGTCGCGATTGGTGCAGGCCATCCACATCGGCGGATGAGGGCTCTGCACCGGCTTCGGCAGCACATTGCGGCAGGGCATCGAGAAATATTTGCCCTCGAACCCGGGATAAGGGTCGAGCACCATCATGTTCGCGACCTGCTCGCCGGCCTCGATTGCCATGGCGCGCTTTTCCTTGGCTGGAATGTTGAAGCCGCCGAGTTCCAGACGCGTCGCGCCTTCGCCGATGCCGAAATCGACACGACCTTTCGAGATGATGTCGAGCGTGGCGAGGCCTTCGGCGGTGCGTGCGGGATGATTGTAGTTCGGAATGACCTGGCGGATGCCGTGGCCGAGGCGGATGCGCGTCGTGCGCGCGGCGGCGGCCGATAGAAATACTTCGGGTGCGGATGAATGAGAATATTCGTCGAGGAAGTGATGCTCCACTTCCCAGGCGTGATCGTAGCCGAGCTTGTCCGCAAGCACGACCTGATCGAGCGCTTCGTGAAAGAGACGCGCCTCATCGCCCGGCAACCAAGGCTTGGGCAACTGCAATTCGTAGAACACACCGAACTTCATGCGATCCTCCCATATGATTTTCTTTTGGGAGGAGTATAGGCAAAGAAGGAGCGTCTACGAGCGTTTCATGCGCTCGTGTGCGGAGCTTCCAAGCCCGCCCGCGCGGAGGGCAAGTTTCAGAAGGCGACGCGCATATCGGACGGGGCCTGCTGGGAGCGTCCGGACGTACGCCAGGCGAGCTGCTGGCGGGCCGCTTCGACACGAACCGAGGCGGGCTCCTCTTCGATGATGCGCCGCAGCGCGTCGTCGCTCAGGCATGTGAGATCGATGGGGCCGACCTCGGCGATCGCCTGTCGCATGACGTGCTGACTGTCGTAGAAAGACATGCGGCGCCGACCCGTCAACTGTCTCCAGAAATCGGAGAAGGACATTTTACCGTTACCTCTTTCCGCCCAAAATGCACGACCGCCCCCGGCATCGCCGAGAGCCCACCGATACTGCGCAGAAGACGCCCCGCCCGACGGCCCCGTGTGAATCAACTCAGGTATATATATCCTATGGCTTATAATTATTGGCAAGGATGAAAAGTACTTACAACTAAAGTCTGATCCATTCGGGGCATGGACCAAGACGCTCCAGCCGCTTAGCTTCGAGTTCCGCCGCCATTCCGGATGTGAGCCTCCATCCGTTTCCCGATTCGAGATGATCCCATGACCAAACCGCTTCAGATCGCCCATCGGGGCGGCTCTGGCCTCTGGCCCGAAAACACCATGGAAGCTTTCGAGCGCGCCATATCGGCCGGCGCCGACGGCATCGAGCTCGACGTCCATCTGAGCCGGGATGGGGTGCTCGTCGTCCATCATGACGAGAGCCTGAAGCCGGCGATCGCGCGGGGACCGGACGGCCGCTGGCTCGAACGGCCGACGCCTCTTCTGAAGTCGCTGAGCTATGCCGAATTGCAACGCTATGACATCGGCCGGCTCCGGCCGGGCGCGCGCTATGGCGCCCATTACCCCGAACAGACGCCTTTCGACGGCGCGCGCATTCCGAAACTCGAAGAGGTCTACGCCCTCGTGAAGCGGGCGGCGAAGCCCGATTTCCGGCTCTATGTCGAGCTGAAGACGGCGCTGCTCGATCTTTCCCAATCGGCCGCGCCCGAGCCGCTGGCGGAAGCGGCGGTCGATCTCGCCCGCAAGGCGGGCATGTCGGCCCAGACCGTTTTCGTCTCCTTCGACTGGCGGGCGCTCGCGCATGCCAAAAAGATCGCGCCGGAAATCCGCAACGCCTTCACGACGCTTCCTTTCTACCAGATCGATCCGACGGACTCGTCGGCCGCACGCGATCCCGAATGGTCGGAAGATGCGGCGCTGCGCGCCGCCTCCGCCAGCGGAGCGCCCTGGGCGGCGGGCTTCGACTGGCGCGACCAGACGGGCCGCGATTTCGCCGAACGGATGCTGAAAGCGATCGCGGCGGCGCCCGCCGACGGCTGGTTCGCCTGGTTCGGCGACATCAACGCCGAGACGTCGGCACAGGCGAAATCGCTCGGGCTCGAATTGTCCTGCTGGACGGTCGATGCGCCTGCGGACATGACGAGACTTGCCGCGCTCGGCGTCGACGCGATCCTCACCGACCGGCCGGATGTGCTAAAAGACGTGCTCGCCTGAGGGCAAAAGGAAAAGGCCCGGCGCCCTGCGGCGTCGAGCCTTTCCTCGTCCCCGGTCCGGAGCGGCGGCCTTACTTCGGCGCCAGCACCATGACCATCTGTCTGCCTTCGAGACGCGGATGCGCCTCGACCTTGGCAATCTCCTCGACCTGGTCCTTGACGCGAATGAGAAGCTGCATACCGAGCTCCTGATGCGCCATTTCGCGGCCACGGAAGCGCAGCGTGACCTTGACCTTGTCGCCTTCCTCGAAGAAGCGAAGCATGCTCTTCATCTTCACGTCATAGTCATGCGTGTCAATGTTCGGGCGCATCTTGATTTCCTTGACCTCGACGGTCTTCTGCTTCTTGCGCGCCTCGTTGGCCTTTTTCTGGGCCTGATATTTGAATTTGCCGAAATCCAGAAGCTTGCACACGGGCGGCTTGGTGTTGGGCGAGACCTCGACGAGATCGAGTCCTGCCTCTTCAGCCAGCCTCATGGCTTCCTGTGTGGGGATCACGCCCCGCTTTTCGCCTTCGGCATCGATGAGCAGCACTGTCGGCTCATCGATCATCTCGTTGATGCGCGGGCCCTCGCGGGTGGGCGGCGCCTGAACTGGTCTGCGAGCTATGTAACCTTCTCCTTTAGCTGGTCCGAAAGGCCCCGCGAGCGGCATCCGCTCG
>NZ_DATKFR010000161.1:0-1657 GCF_035511255.1 Parvibaculum sp. | reverse complement strand
TGTCGCGCATCGCGAACTCGATGCCGGTCTTGTCGAAATCTGGGACCTCGAAGCGCCCGATACGCAGGACGAACAAAGCCCCTGGGATGCGCCGCTCGATTACATGACGGAGACGGCGCCCGCCGCGAAGCTTGCAAGGCGGATCGCGACGACGATCAGGCACTGGCTCGATACCAAGGAACCGCTGGTCGCGAAAGGCCGTCCGATCAGGCCTGGCGACATTCTGATCCTCGTCCGCCGTCGCAACGCCTTTGTCGCGGAAATGGTGCGGCATCTGAAGGAATTGAACGTGCCCGTCGCCGGCAGCGACCGCATGGTGCTGACTGAGCAGATCGCGGTGATGGACATGATGGCGGCGGGCGGCTTTGCGCTGCTGCCGGAAGACGATCTCAACCTCGCGACCTTGTTGAAGAGCCCCTTTGTCGGTCTCACGGAAGATGAACTCTTCGACCTCGCCGTGGACCGCAAGGGCACGCTCTGGCAGGCGCTTGCGCCGCATGCGGGCGAGCGGTCCCGTCTCGGTGAGGCGCATGCCTTTCTCGCATGGCTGCTTTCCCGCGCCGATTTCGACCGGCCTTACGAATTCTATGCCGAGCTCCTCGGCGCGCGCGGTGGAAGGTTGAAGCTTCTCTCGCGTCTTGGTCCCGACGCCAACGATCCGATCGACGAATTCCTCGCCCTCGCGCTCGATTTCGAGCGGCGTCATGCGCCGTCGCTGCAGGGCTTCCTGCATTGGGTCGAGCGCGGCGCATCGGAAATCAAGCGCGACATGGAGCAGGGCCGCGACGAAGTGCGGGTGATGACGGTGCATGGTGCCAAGGGCCTCGAAGCCGAGATCGTCTTCATGCCGGATACCTGCGCGCTGCCCAATGCGCGCCACGATCCGGCATTGCTCGAATTGCCGACGGAGCCGAAGCTGCTGCTCTGGCCGGTGCGCAAGAAGGACGAGGACGAGCTCTCGGCGATTGCGCGCGAGGCGCACAGGAAGGCGCAGGCCGAGGAATATCGACGCCTCCTCTATGTCGCGATGACGCGCGCCCGCGACCGTCTCTATGTCTGCGGCTATCGCGGCGAGGACGAACCCGGCGCCGAGTGCTGGTACAATCTCATCGCCGCCGCGTTGAAGCCAGAAGCGACAGAAATTCTTCTCGCCGACGGGAAGAAGATCTGGCGCATCGAAGGCGTACAGAAGCAGACGCCGAAGCCGGAAGCGGAGGCGGCGAGGGTCGATCTGTCGCCGCTGCCGGAGTGGGCGCGGGCGAAAGCGCCCCTTGAGCCCTCTCCTTCGCGCCCGCTCGCACCGTCGCGCCTGCCGCCCGAGGATGTGCCGGAGCCGCCCGCGCTCTCGCCGCTTGCCGGCGACACCACCGCACGCTATCAGCGCGGCCGCCTCATCCATCGCCTGCTGCAGACATTGCCCGGCATCGCGGCGGCCGACCGGGCGGAAGCCGCGCGCCGCTTTCTTGCCAGTCCCGCCCATGCGCTGGACGAGGCCCGGCAGGCCGAAATCGCCGCCGCCGTCTTCGCCGTGCTCGACGAACCGGCCTTCGCCGACATCTTCGGACCCGCCGGCCGCGCCGAAGTCGCCGTGGTCGGCCGCATCGAATTCGCCGGAAAGCCGACGCTCATTTCCGGCCAGATCGACCGGCTCTGCGTC
>NZ_DATKFR010000160.1:0-5868 GCF_035511255.1 Parvibaculum sp. | reverse complement strand
CCGGAGCGGCGGCGGGCGATTGCCGATCTCGACGAACTCCGCGAGATCATGGGCGTCGGTGGGGATCGTCCGAGCCTGCGTGCGGCGCGCGCAGTGCTCGAGATGCTGCCGGCGCGGTTGAAATAGAACACCCCGGTTAGGTTCCGGTCTCGCCCTTCGAGACGCCGCTTCGCGGCTCCTCAGGGTGAGGATCATTTACTGCATCACCCCTCACCCTGAGGAGCGGACTGAAAGTCCGCGTCTCGAAGAGCGAGGCCCCGGAACGGATGTGAAAAAAAGAGGCGCCCGAAGGCGCCTCTTTCATTTCGGATGTGCCAAATCCTACTTGCGCTTTTCGTAGGGCACGTAATCGCGGCGCGGGGCGCCTGTGTAGAGCTGACGGGGACGGCCGATGCGCTGGTCCGGATCTTCGATCATCTCGTTCCACTGTGCGACCCAGCCGACGGTGCGCGCGAGGGCGAAGAGCACCGTGAACATCGTCGTCGGGAAGCCCATCGCCTTCAGCGTGATGCCCGAATAGAAGTCAATGTTCGGATAGAGCTTCTTCTCGATGAAGTAGTCGTCGCTGAGCGCGATCCGCTCCAGTTCGATCGCCACGTCGAGCAGCGGATCGTCCTTGATGCCGAGAATCTGCAGCACCTCGTGACAGGTCTTCTGCATCACACGCGCGCGCGGATCGTAGTTCTTGTAGACGCGATGGCCGAAACCCATCAGGCGGAAAGGATCGTTCTTGTCCTTCGCCTTCTTGATGTATTCCGGAATGCGGTCGACCGTGCCGATTTCACGCAGCATTTCGAGCGCTGCCTCGTTTGCGCCGCCATGCGCCGGGCCCCAGAGGCAGGCAATGCCGGCCGCGATGCAGGCGAAGGGGTTTGCGCCCGACGAGCCGGCGAGGCGCACCGTCGATGTCGATGCGTTCTGTTCGTGGTCGGCATGGAGGATGAAGATGCGGTCCATCGCGCGGGCGAGGATCGGATCGACCTTGTAGTCCTCCGCCGGCACCGAGAAGCACATATGGAGGAAGTTTTCGGCGTAGCCGAGGCTGTTCTTCGGATAGACGGTCGGCTGACCGACCGAGTATTTATAAGCCATGGCGGCGATGGTCGGAATCTTCGCGATCAGGCGACGGCTCGCGATCATGCGCTGGACCGGATCGTTGATGTCGGTCGAGTCGTGATAGAAGGCCGAGAGCGCGCCGACCATACCGCACATGATCGCCATCGGATGCGCGTCGCGGCGGAAGCCGCGCAGGAAGAACTGCATCTGCTCGTGAACCATCGTGTGGTTCGTGATCGCCTTGTCGAATTCCTTGAATTCGGCCGAGGTCGGCAGCTCGCCATTCAGAAGAAGATAGCAAGTCTCGAGGAAATTGCCCCGCTCCGCGAGCTGTTCGATCGGATAACCGCGATAAAGCAGGACGCCTTCCTCGCCGTCGATATAGGTGATCTTCGACTCGCAGCTCGCCGTCGAGGTGAAGCCGGGGTCGTAGGTGAAGTGACCGGTCTGGCCGTAGAGCTTCGAAATGTCGATGACGCTCGGTCCGATCGAGCCGGGGGTGACGGGCAGGTCGAAATTCTTTCCATCGACCGCGAGAGTCGCGTTCGACTTCGCGCCGCCTTCGGTTCCAGCTTTTGTCATGCCTGCCTGTCCTTTGCTGTTTGCCGGATCGGGCGGAGAGCCGCGACCCGTCGATTGTTAAACATTCTAGTTGGCGGTGAGCGCCGGAGCGAGCGTCACGCCGCCTGATCCCTGATCCTTCCAAGCGACTCCTCGCGGCCGAGTGTCGCCAATACGTCGAAAATAGGAGGCGATACGGAGCTGCCGGTCACGGCTGCACGAAGAGGTTGCGCCACCTTGCCGAGCTTGAGGTTTTCGGCCTCCGCAAATTCGCGCACCGTCGTCTCGATTTCGTCGACGGCCCAGTCCTGCCGGGTTTCGAAAGCGGCGAGCAGGCGCCGGAGCAGCGCGCGCCCCTCGTCGTTGAGGAGCTTGCGGGCATTGTCGTCAAGTGGGATAGGGCGCTTGGCGCGCAGGAACTCGGCGCCCCGACCAAGATCGAGCAGCGTCTTTGCGCGCTCCTTCAGGCCCGGCATTGCGGCGATGAGCTTGGCGCGGAAGTCGGCGCCGAAATTGCCTCCATCGGCCCAATGGCCCAACCGGCCCATCAGCGCGATCGTCTCGTCGGCGAGGAGCGTGTCGTTCTTCTCGCGTATGTAGTGGCCGTTGAGGTTCTCGAGCTTGGCGAAATCAAAGCGCGAGGGCGAACGGCCGATATGCTCGAGATCGAACCACTCGATCGCCTGCTCGGTCGAGAAAATTTCCTCGTCGCCATGGCTCCAGCCAAGGCGCGCCAGATAATTGCGCATCGCCTCGGGCAGATAGCCCATGTCGCGATAGGCGTCGACGCCAAGCGCGCCGTGGCGCTTGGAGAGCTTCGCGCCGTCCGGCCCGTGGATCAGGGGGACATGTGCGAATTCCGGCACCTCCCATCCCATGGCGGCATAGATCTGGCTCTGCCGGCCGGCATTGGTCAGGTGGTCGTCACCGCGAATGATGTGGGTTACGCCCATATCGTGGTCGTCCACGACGACGGACAGATTGTAGGTAGGTGTGCCATCGCTCCGCACAATGATGAGATCGTCGAGTTGCTCGTTGGCAAAGCGCACGTCGCCCATGACATGGTCGCGAACGATCGTCTCGCCCTCATTGGGCGACTTGAAGCGGATGACTGGCTTGACGCCTGCGGGCGCCTCGGAAGGATCGCGGTCGCGCCAGCGGCCGTCATAGCGGATGGGTTTGCCTTCCGCCTTCGCCTTCTCGCGCATCTCCTCGAGTTCCTGCTGGCTCGCGTAGCAGTGATAAGCCTTGCCTTGCCGTAGCAGGTCTTCGGCCACCTCGCGGTGTCGCGCCTGACGCGCGAACTGGTAGGTGACCTCGCCATCCCAGTCGAGGCCGAGCCAGCGAAGCCCCTCGAAGATCGCCTCGATGGCGGGCTCTGTCGACCGCTCGCGATCCGTATCCTCGATGCGGAGCAGGAACCTGCCATTGTGCCGGCGAGCGTAGAGCCAGCTGAATAGCGCCGTCCTTCCGCCGCCGATATGCAGATATCCGGTCGGCGAGGGAGCAAAGCGGGTTACGACTTGCTTCGGTTCCGTCATGATCTCCCGAGGTCCCACCTTTTGGGCCGCACCCGTGACGGGCGAACCCAGGCAGGTAGGCAAGGCGATTTATTGTTGGCATGCTGCGATCCGGAAGCGCGACGAGCGGGCATTCGGATCTGCTGCGGGGCAGGGTTTTCTAGCACATTGCGGCGACGCAGCGTAAGCCCGAAGGGGAGCCTGCGCCAAGGGTTTTTGGCCCTTGTTCACGGCATGTTCGGGGCTTTCGCGAGAGGGGGCAGAGGTGGCCACCGCGACGGACGCGGAAACAGAGGGGGCTGGAAACGGGCTTGGGCGAGGTGCAGCCCTGGCACCCTTTCATACGGCTTTCGCCTATGTGCTATCGTCGTTTTTCGGCGAGAGCGACCGCTGGTTTCTCTGGTCGCCGGTTCTGCTCGGCCTCGGCATAGCGGCCTATTTCGGCCTTTCCTTCGAGCCGCCGTTCTGGGCCGGCCCTTGTGCCGTCTTCGCGGCGGGGCTGTGGCTCGCCCTCGCGGTCAGGCGGGGCACTGCGGCCGCCATCGCGGCGGCCCTCTTCTGCATTGCCCTCGGCTTTGCGCTTGCCAGCCTGCGTACGAACATCGTCTCCGCGCCGGTTCTGCAAAAACCGTGGAACGGCGCCATCGAAGGCCGCGTCGTCGAGGTCGAGCGCACGGACAAGGGAGCGCTATCCGTGACCCTTCAGCCGTTGACGATGGAAAGAATGGAGACAGCGCTACCCGCGCGCGTCCGGCTTCAGGTGCGGTTCCCGGAGGCTGTCATAGCGCCCGGCGAGACGATCAGGATTCGCGGGCGGCTGATGCCGCCGCCGGAGCCGGTCGAGCCGGGCGGTTTCGACTATGCGCGCCAGGTCTGGTTCGAGAGGCTGGGGGGCGTCGGCTTTGCCTTCGCCGCGCCGGAGCATCTCGCGCCACCGCCGCAGGATTGGACGACGGCTCTTGCCGGACTGCGCCACCGCATAACCGCGCGCGTCCAGGACGGCATCGGCGGTGCATCGGGTGCCATCGCCGCGGCGCTCATCACCGGCGAACAGCGCGCCATTCCCGATTGGGCGGCCGACGATCTTCGCAATGCGGGGCTCGCGCATGTTCTGTCAATTTCGGGTCTGCATATGGTGCTTTTTGGCGGCTCGCTTTTCTGGCTGGTGCGCGCCGCCTTCGCGCTCATCCCGGGCGTGGCGCTGCGCTATCCGATCAAGAAATGGGGTGCTGCGGCGGCGCTTCTCGGCTCGACGGGCTACCTCACGATATCGGGCGCGCAGGTCGCGACGCAGCGCTCATGGATCATGATCGCGTTGATGTTCGTCGCGATCCTTTTCGACCGGCCAGCGCTCAGCATGCGGAACGTCGCGCTGGCGGCGCTTACCGTTCTCGCGTGGCAACCGGAAAGCCTGCTCGGTGCGAGCTTCCAGATGTCCTTTGCCGCGGTCGTGGCGCTGATCGCTTTTTACGAAAGTCCGGCCGCGCAGCGCTTTACCTCGGCCATGAACGAGCGCGGTGACGGCCCCGTCGTCGCGGGCCTGCGCTTTGCCTTCAATCATCTCGCGGGCATCATGCTGACCACGACGGTCGCGGGCTTCGCCACCGGCGCCTTCGCCGCCTATCACTTCGACCGGGTGGCGCTCTACAGCATGGCCGGCAATCTCGGCGCCTTGCCCATCGTCAGCGTGCTCGTGATGCCGGCGGCGCTCGCGGCGCTGATCCTGATGCCTCTCGGGCTCGAACGCCCGGCGCTCTGGGTCATGGGAAAGGGCATCGACGGGATGCTCTGGGTCGCGCATCAAGTCTCGGGATGGAGCGGGGCGGATCGCCTCATCGCCTCCGCGCCTCTGATTTCGCTGGCGCTTCTGACCCTCGGCGGATTGTGGCTCGCGCTCTGGCGGGGGAGCTGGCGCTTCGCGGGATTGGCGCCGCTGATCCTCAGCCTGGCGCTCTGGGGGGCCGGCGCGCGGCCCGACGTGCTCGTCGATCGCGATGGCACACTCGCTGCCGTCCGCGGTGCGGACGGGCTGCTTGGTCTCACCTCGGCGAAGCCAGCTTATACGGCGGAGCAATGGCTGAAGCATGATGGAGACGCACGCGATCCGAAGGCGGCGGCGCGGCCCGCATCCTTGCATTGCGACGCAGAGGGCTGCGTCTGGCGAGAAGAAGGAAGACGGGTGGTTGCCTTTTCCGAAGGGGTCGAGGCGCTGGCCGAGGATTGCGCGAAAGCGGACATCGTCATCGCGGCGGTGCCTGTGCCGCGACGCATGCGGGCGCGGTGCCAAGCACAGCTCGTCATCGACCGCTTCGACCTCTGGCGGAACGGCGCGGTGGCGCTTTACTACGAAAAGGATGGCGGGATCAGGATGGTGACCGCGCGCGACGAACGCGGGAGCCGCCCCTGGGTACAGCGTCAGAAGACGGCAAAGCCTGCGCAGGTCGAAACGGCAGGCAATCCGTAGCGACGTGCGTCAGTAGCGTCGCAGGAGCCCGACGAGCTTGCCCTGTACCTTGACGCGGTCCGGCCCGAAGATGCGCGTCTCGTAAGCCGGGTTCGCCGCTTCAAGGGCAATCGAATCGCCCTTGCGGCGCAAACGCTTCAGCGTCGCTTCCAAGCCGTCGACAAGCGCGACGACGATCTCGCCGCTGTTCGCGGTATCGCAGCGCTGGATGAGCACCGTGTCGCCGTCGAGAATGCCGGCGTCGATCATCGAGTCGCCCTTGACCTC
>NZ_DATKFR010000159.1:0-3006 GCF_035511255.1 Parvibaculum sp. | reverse complement strand
GGCCGGCGGAAACGCCGGCCCTTTTGCTTTGGATGCTGTCCCGGCGAACCGCTAGAATTCTCCCAACAAGAAATTGATCAAGGGACGGACCGATGGACTTCTCATTCTCGAAAGCCGACGAAGAGTTCAGGCTGACGGTGCGCGAGTTTTTCGAGCGCGAATACCCACGCGACATCGTCGAGAAGATGACGCGGGGCCATTCGGCGTCGAAAGAGGATTATCAGCGATCGGAACGCGCGCTGGCCGCAAAGGGCTGGCTCGCCGTCAACTGGCCGAAGGCGGATGGCGGCACCGGCTGGACGGCCAATCAGAAATACATTTTCGACGAGGAGCTTGAACGCGCCGGCGCGCTCAATGTCGTGCCGATGGGCCTCCTCTACGTCGGCCCCGTGATCTACACCTTCGGCACGGAGGAGCAGAAGAAGCGCTGGCTGCCCGGCATTCTCGACAGTACGACCTTCTGGGCGCAGGGCTATTCGGAGCCGGGTTCGGGCTCCGATCTCGCCTCGCTCCAATGCGCGGCGGTGCGCGACGGCGACGACTACATCGTCGACGGCACGAAGATCTGGACGAGCCTCGCCCAGCATGCCGACTGGATCTTCTGCCTGCTCCGCACCGACAATTCCGGCAAGAAGCAGGAAGGCATCACCTTCCTCTGCATCGACATGAAGACGCCGGGCGTCGCGGTGAACCCAATCATCACCATCGACGGCAAGCATTCGCTGAACAGCGTCACCTTCGAGAGTGTGCGCGTGCCGGCCGCGAACCGCATCGGCGAGGAAGGCAAGGGCTGGACCTACGCCAACTATCTCCTCGGCCATGAGCGTACCTCCTATGCTCATGTCGCGGGCAAGCGAAAGCAGCTCGAGGATATTCGCGCCTGCGCCGAAGAAACGGAGACCGACGGCGCGCGCCTGATCGCCGATCCAGCTTTCCGGGCGAAGCTCGCCGATCTCGAAGCACGGCTCGAAGCGCTCGAACTCACCGTCCTTCGCACGCTCTCCACCATCGCGGAAGGCGGCGCCCCGGGCGAAGAATCCTCGATCCTGAAAATCATCGCGACCGAGCTCGCACAGGACATAACGGAACTCGGACGGGATGTTTTCGGCCCCTATGCGATGCCGACCTTTGCCGATTCCACGGCGCCGCTCTGGACCGACAATACACCGCTTCCATCCGGCGCCGCGCCCGCCGTCGCGCGCTATCTCGGCGCCCGCGCGCAATCGATCTATGGCGGA
Organism: Parvibaculum sp.; assembly: GCF_035511255.1. Lineage (GTDB taxonomy): Bacteria > Pseudomonadota > Alphaproteobacteria > Parvibaculales > Parvibaculaceae > Parvibaculum. Next base: position 1,768 of record NZ_DATKFR010000159.1, on the reverse strand, counting down.
TCGAATGAAATTCAGAAAAACATCATTGCCAAGCGAATTCTTGGATTGTGAATTCTGTTCGATACCCGCGTAAAAGATACTTACATTTATTCTAAAGTGAAACGACTATTACTGTATTGAGGCGAAATATATTTTCAATGTCGGCCATTCGGCTTGAATTCCATTCACACTGAAATATCCTTTTTCGGCGATGGCGAAGTCGTTCGCCAATCGCGGGGGGTCATGAACGGGTAAGATCGGGGGCTATGCAATGGATGTCAGACCACGATTGAGACACACGGAACTGTTGATTACAGGCCTTTTCCACTGCGCGGGCGTCCTGCTCGATCGGATGGTGGAGAACGGTTTGATGGAACGGCTGGAGATCGATGCGGCGCTCCAATCGGTCGAGGACAGCTCGTTCGCCGATCAGTACATGGAAGTCTATCCCGACGAGGAGCGCGAATGGCTCGCGCTGCCGGCCCGTATCCTGAGGCTCATCAACGAGCTCGGCAGCGAAGGACGTGTCATAAAGACGGACGAACTGCGTGAGATTCTGAACTTCAACCAGGAGTTCTAAGCACCCTATCCCTTGGCGCGCATTTGCCGTCCACCAATGAAATGCATGTGGAGGTGGTAGACGGTTTGCGCGCCTTGCGGGTTGGTGTTGACGACAATACGAAAGCCGCTGTCGGCGATGCCGCGCTCGCGCGCGAGCTTAAGCCCGAGCTGGACCATCTTGCTGACGATGTCGGGCGGCGTTTCGAGTATCGACGTATAACGATGCTTCGGGATCACCAGAAAATGCACCGGCGCGACCGGATTGATGTCGTCGACGGCGAAAGCGTGTTCCGTCTGGCCGATCCACTTGTCATGCGGAATACCTTCGAAAGGCGACGGCCTGGAAAGGCTTTCGGCTTTGATCTGCGGCAGCTTCCACTCGGCGAGCTTCCAGTAGACCTCGCCGATCGGATTGAGCTGACCGATTGCGAAGGCGGCCAGAACGACCGCCCATATTCTCCAGCTCTTCCACATGACACCCTCTCCCCTGGCTTGATTGCCGGTCAGTCTATTTGACGCGGGAGCCGGTCCGTCCTAAATTTTTTGTGACCTCGGTCGCACATATCCTCCGCGCGACTGGCGATATGAGATGGGCAACCATCGGGGAGCGCGGAGACCGATCTACCAGCCGATCGCCTGGGCAGCACATGAGAATGCTGGCCGGGCGTTTTTGTTTTTGGCTGTCGAAAGGAAAGATCATGAGCGATGCGGCGGAACGCACCAGGCTTGCGCAATCGGATAACGACATTTATCTCGCCCTGAAGGGCGAAGAAGCCCGCCAACGCGCCGGCCTCGAACTCATTCCCTCTGAAAACTACGCCTTCCCGGAAGTGCTGACGCTTCTGGGTTCCGCCTTCACCAACAAATACTCGGAGGGCTATCCGGGCCGGCGCTATTACGGCGGGCAGGACTACACCGACCGCATCGAGACGCTGGCCCGCGATCGCGCCAAAGCGCTCTTCCGTGCGGAACATGCCAATGTCCAGCCGCTGTCGGGTTCGCCGATGAACCAGGCCGTCTATCTGGGTCTTCTCGAACCCGGCGATACGATCCTCGCGATGGATCTCTCCCATGGCGGGCATCTGACGCACGGCGCGCCGGTCTCGCATATGGGCCGGCTCTTCAACTTCGTCCGCTACAAGACCGATCCCGCGACGGGCGCCATCGACTTCGACGCGCTGCGGAAGGTTGCCCGCGAGACGAAACCGAAGCTCGTCGTCTGCGGCTA
>NZ_DATKFR010000158.1:0-40509 GCF_035511255.1 Parvibaculum sp. | reverse complement strand
ACGCGGTCGCCCTCCATCTTCACGTCGACCGTGACCTTGGAGCCGCAGAGCTTCGAGACCGCCGTCGCGCTGGCATCGGGCGCGGCAAGCCGCTCCGTCAGCGGGATGTTCGCTGCCAGCTTCAGAATGCGCGCGTTGTAGATCTCGTTCAGCATGTCGGTTCTCAGCTCGCCACCCGCCAGAGTGTTCCCTGGGGGCCGTCCTCAATCAGGATACCACGCTCGGCGAGTTCATCGCGGATGCGGTCGGCCTCCTTGAAATCCCTGCCCTTGCGCGCCGCCGCACGGGCGGCGATCAGGGCCTCGATTTCCTCGAGGTTTATATTGGGTGTCATCCCCATTCCTGCAAACCAGGATTCGGGATCGGCCTGAAGGAGGCCGACAAGCGCGCCCGAAGCCAGCAAAGCGGCCTTCAGCCTCACTTTTTCGGCCGCATCGGTGGCGGTATTGGCCTGTTTCGCCAGATCGAAGAGGACGGCCAGCGCCTTCGGCGTGTTGAGATCGTCGAGCAGCGCCTCCAGAAACGCACTGGGGACGGCCTCGTTCGATGCCTTCGCTTCGACGTCGGCCAGCGCGCGGAGGGCACCATAGAGCCGGTCGAGCATGCGGCGCGACTGGGCGAGACCGTCCGCCGTCCAGTCGAGGGGCTGGCGGTAGTGGCCGTTGAGGAGCGCGAGGCGGATCGCCTCGCCGGGCGCTTCCTTGATGAGGTCGTGGACCAGCAGCACGTTGCCGATCGACTTCGACATCTTTTCCTTTTCGATGTTGACGAAGCCGTTATGCAGCCAGAAGCGCGCCAGCGGCGCGTTGCCATGAGCGCAATTCGACTGGGCGATCTCGTTTTCGTGGTGCGGGAACTGGAGATCGATGCCACCGCCGTGAATGTCGATGGTGGTGCCCAGATGCTTTTCGATCATCGCCGAGCATTCGATATGCCAGCCCGGACGACCACGGCCCCAGGGGCTGTCCCAGCCGGGCTGTTCCGGCGTCGACGGCTTCCAGAGCACGAAGTCGGCAGGGTCCTGCTTGTAGGGCGCCACTTCGACACGGGCACCGGCGATCATGTCGTCACGGTCGCGGCCCGAGAGGCGGCCATACTCGGCATAGCTCGGCACGTTGAAGAGCACGTGGCCTTCCGCCGCATAGGCATGGCCGTTGTCGATCAGCGCCTGCATCATCGCGATCATGCCGGGGATCGTATCGGTCGCCTTCGGTTCGATATCGGGCGGCAGCACGCCGAGCGTGCCCATATCCTCGCGATAGATCGCGGCATACTTGTCCGTGATCGTGGAAATCTCGACGCCCTGCTCTTTCGCGGCGGCGATGATCTTGTCCTCGATGTCGGTGATGTTGCGCGCATAGACGACGTTCGGATAAAGCCGCCGGAGCACGCGGGCCAATACGTCGAACACGACGGCAGGCCGCGCATTGCCGATATGGGCGAAGTTGTAGACCGTGGGTCCGCAGACATACATGGTCACACGAGCGGGATCGGCCGGCTCGAAGACCTCCTTGCGGCGGGTCAGCGAATTATGGAGTTGAAGGCGGGGCGTCGTCATGTCGGGGCCTGATTTCGGATGCAGCATGGGGTTTGCGCCGTGGCCCCATCTGGAGGCTCAGGCGGTTCGGGTCGTCTCACGGCAAGTTCGACAGGTCATGGCCCGGCTCCGAAGTATCCCCGTCCGCGACAAGAGATACCGCAGTTGTTAATCCCGTTAATCCTGGCGAGCAAGACTTAACATGGCGGAAACGGGCGGCCATTGGCCTCATATCCCTTGCAGATTTCGGGGGTTGGCCGGGCTTGATAGGCCGTTTCCGCAAAGCCATATGCATCCTTGGGGCGATGGAAGGCCGATCAACGCATGGCATATAGACCACGTGCTTGATGGGCAAATGGCCGGACCTTCGGGACCGGGCATGACTTGAACTGGTGGCGCGCATTCCCGAAACAGGGGCGCCGCCGGGAAACCCCTAAAGAAGATGGTCAAAGACATGAATGCTGTAGACGGGTTGCGCTCGACCTTGACGGAAACTCGCTCCGCCCCCTTGAAGAAGCCCAGCCGCGAGGAAGCGGAAGCCGCCGTGCGGACGCTCATCGCATGGGCCGGCGACAATCCGGCGCGCGAGGGATTGCTCGATACGCCCGGCCGCGTCGTCCGCGCCTATGAAGAGTTCTTCGAGGGCTACAACGAAGACCCCTACAAGGAACTGACCCGCACCTTCGAGGAAGTCGAAGGCTATCAGGACATGGTCATGCTCCGGGACATCTCGCTCGAGTCCCATTGCGAGCACCATATGGTCGCGATCCTTGGCAAGGCGCATGTGGCCTATGTCCCCACCTCGAAGGTCGTCGGCATTTCGAAGCTCGCCCGCGTCATCGAAATCTATGCCAAGCGATTGCAGACGCAGGAGACGATGACGGCGCAGATCGCGGATACGATCAACCGCGCGCTCGAACCCGCCGGCGTCGCGATCCTGATCGAGGCCAAGCATCAATGCATGACGACGCGCGGCATCAAGAAGCCGGACGTGGCGACCATTACCAGCCAGTTCACCGGCGTCTTCCGCGACGATCCGCGGCTCGAAGCCCGCTTCATGCAGATGATCCGGGGTACTTGACCGACGCGACGATTTAAAAGAGTTTCCGCGGGCCCCGTCCTTCATCAGAATGACGGGGCCTTTTATTTTGGATAAGCGCCATGAGCACCACATCTCCCCTCTTCGGCCCACGCGGCTCCGAACACGAGATCGAGGAAGGCACCGCCTTCGCGCCGAAGTTCGACGAGCATGGGCTGATCCCCGCCCTCGCGACCGATGCGAAGACCGGCGAGGTGCTGATGTTTGCCTGGATGAATGCCGAGGCGCTCGAGAAAACCGTGCGCACCGGCGAGGCCTGGTACTGGAGCCGGTCGCGCAATTCGCTCTGGCGCAAGGGCGAGACCAGCGGCCAGACGCAGACCGTCACCGAAATCCGCATCGACTGCGATCAGGACGCTATTCTGCTCAAGGTGGAGGTCGGAGGCGACGGCGGCGCCTGCCATGTCGGCTACCGTTCCTGCTTCTATCGCTCGGTGCCGATCGGGCCTTCGGCGAAAGCGGTCGAACTCCGCTTCGAAGACAAGAAGCTCGGCGGCGGCCACGCGCATTGAATCGGGCTTCCTTCGGTCACATTTCCGCCTGACTGATGCCGCGCTGCCGGCGTCCACTCTGCCGCCCCTTCCACACGGGGCGGCGGGAGCGCATGATGTGTATCTGGTTGTGTAAGTGATGAAGCATCGAATGATCCGTCCGAAGATCGGCATTGCACTCGGCAGCGGCGTGGCCCGTGGCTGGGCTCATATCGGGGTGCTGAAGGCGCTGTCCCGCGCCGGCATCGAGCCCGATATCGTCTCCGGTACCTCGATCGGTTCGCTGGTAGGCGGCTGCTATCTCGCCGACAAACTCCAGCCGCTGGAAGACTTCGCCCGATCGCTAACGCGGCGGCGGCTTCTCGGCCTCGTCGATTTCCGTTTCCGTTCGTCTGGCCTTATCGGCGATGCCAAACTTGAAGCCTTGATGCGCCACTATCTCGGCGACATCCGCATCGACGAACTCGACCGCACCTTCGTTGCCGTCGCCACCGAACTCGCAACGGGCCACGAACTCTGGCTGCGCGAAGGAAGCCTCGTACAGGCGATCCGCGCCTCCTATGCACTTCCCGGCGTCTTCGCGCCCGTGCCCATCGACAATCGCTGGCTGATCGACGGCGCCATCGTCAATCCGGTGCCGGTGTCGGTCACGCGCGCGCTGGGCGCCCGGCTCGTCATCGCGGTCAATCTCAACACCGATCCCTTCGATCCGGCGACGCGGCGCCATTGGGAACAGGGGCACAAGCCGTTCTATGTGCGCACACTGCCGCCGATGCCGCAGGACTACGATCTCGCGGCAGAGATCGACGAACTGGTCGACGAGGCCGAAGCCGTCGTGGAAGCCGGTCTCGATACCGGCGAGACCGATGCGGATTCAAAATTGATGGCCGGCATTCGCGGCACGTTGAGCCGGTTGCGCGGCAAGGCGCCGACGCCGGAGCGCGAACTCGTTAAGCGCGCCGTGGGCGGCCGGAGCCGCGGCCCGGGGTTCGCCAGCGTGATGCTTGCCTCGCTCAACATTATCCAGGACAGGCTCGCGCGTGCGCGGCTCGCCTCCGATCCGCCGGACATCGTGATCGCGCCTAAGATCGGACACCTGACGCTGCTCGAATTCGACAAGGCAGACGAGTTGATCCGTCTCGGCGAGGAAGCCGCTGAGGAAGCCCTGCCGCAAATCCGCGAAATGTCGGAGCTGCTGAGCTAACTGTTGGCGATATAGAGACGCAGGGCCTCGGTCTCCATCACAGTTTCGGCGATGCGATGTTTCACGACGTCGCCGATCGAGATGATGCCGACGAGCTCGCCGCGGTCGATCACCGGCAGATGGCGGAAGCGACCTTCCGTCATCGAATCCATCAGCTCGTCGACGCCGTCGTTGAGACTGCAGGTGATGACGCGCGAGGTCATGACATCGCGCACGGGACGCTCCAGTGCTTCCGCGCCCGAAGCCGCAATTGCTTTCACAATGTCGCGTTCGGACAGAATGCCAAGCACCTGCTGTCCGTGCATGACAATGACGGCGCCGATACGGCGGCTGGTCAGAAGCTTCGCGGCTTCGGCAAGCGTCATGATCGGCGCAATGGTGACGACGTCCGATCCCTTGGCTTTCAGGATTGTGGCAACGTTCATGGCTCTCCCTCCCTTACCGGGCGGAACCGCCGACGAAAACGAGGCCATTGCTGCTGGCCACGCCGGCAACTACCCGATCCTCATGATGCGGCATTCCGCCGCAGCTCGCAAGCCCAAGCCCTCGTCCTTCGATGACCTTTTTTGACACTTCTGGACGGTTCGCGAAGTTGTCCCCGGGCATCATAGGGCCGTTAAGCTCCTCATCAGATGTAACGATTCGGGCGGGCAACCTCATGTGGCAGCGCGTTTACTTTCAACGTCTCAAACAGGACCTCGAACTGTGGATCGAGCGCGGCTGGGTGACGCCAGCAAACGCCGAGGCGATCCTGGCCTCGACGCGCGGCGAAACCGCGATCCGACGCGTGCCGCAGCTCCTCGCGCTTTTCGGCGCGGTGCTGATCGGCTTCGCGGCCATGAGCTTCGTCGCCGCGAACTGGGGCGAGCTTTCGAAGCTCACCAAGCTCTCGCTGCTGATGGCGGCGATGTGGGCGGCCTATGGCGCGGCCTTCCTGCTCGATCGGCGGAAACATCCGGCCTTCGCGCAGGCCGCGGTCGTCGGCGGGCTCGCGCTTTTCGGCGCGAACATCATGTTGATCGCGCAGATCTATCATGTGAATTCCGGAGATCCCGGATGGGTGCTGCTCTGGTGCCTCGTGGCGCTCGCGAGCGCCTGGGCCTTGCCTTCGCGGCCCGCCCTCGCGCTCGCCTTCCTGCTCGCGACGCTCTGGTCGTCATGGGTGCCGCCGGTCGAGGGACAAGCGCATTGGGGGTTCTTCCTGCCATGGGCGGTGGCTCTCATCCTGACGTTACGGCTGAGTTGGCTATCGGGATTCCATCTGGCGATCCTCACCGTTTTCGTCTGGGCGGTGCTCAACGCGGAGCCCCTGGCCAAAGGGCTCGGTTGCGAACGCGGCGAGATTGCCGCCCTCTACATTCTTGCTGCATTGCTCCTCTGGATCGGATCGCTGCGCGTATCGGCGCGTTCGACGCGGTTCGGCATGGCGATGGAAGGCTATGGCATCGTGGTCTCGTTCACGCTGCTCTGGGTGCTGCAGGCGGCGCCACCGGAAAGCCATATCGGCACGGCCTGGGTTGTCCTCGTCGTCATCGGCCTCGCGATCCTCGGCGCTCTCGCTTTCGGTGAATTGCGGGCCGGACACCTGACGCTCCGCGACGTCATGGGCCTCGGCGTTCTGGCCGCCGCCGCCGCGTTCTATTCGGCGCTGGCGCATGCCTTGCCCGGGGCGGTGCCCTGGACATACGCAGCACTCTTCATCGCGCTCAGCATCTGGCTCGTCGCCTATGGCGCGAACCGCAAGAGCCGTTTCGCGCTCAATGCGGGCTTCGTCGCCTTCGCGGGCGAAGTTCTCTACCTCTATTTCGAGACGCTCGGAACGCTGCTCGGCACGGCCGCCTTCTTCGCGCTCGGTGGCATCATCCTGATCGCGGGCGCCTTCATCCTGACGCGGGTGCGGGCACAAGTCGTCAAAGCCGTCGATGATGGAGGCACCCGATGAACGGCCTCGTAAAAAAATTCGGCCGCTTCGGAACGGCCGTCATCCTGCTCGCCGTCATCCAGACGCTGGCGCTCGGATGGATCATCGCGGGGCGCGTCTCGATACTGCGCTCACCCGACATCGTGACGCTCACGACGCAGCCCATCGACCCGCGCGATCTTTTCCGCGGCGATTATGTCGTGCTGGCCTATGGCATCTCACGACTGGCGCTCGATGGATTGCCGGGCGACAAGGAATTCGAGCAAGGCGATACGATCTATGTCGAAATCACCCCCGCGCGTGAGACATGGCGCGCGGTGGGCGTCTGGCGCGCGCCGCCCAAACCCGCCGACGGCGACAAAGTCATTCGCGGGCGCATCGCCGATGTGGTGAAGAATATCCCGCGCGTGCGGGCCATTCCCTTCTCCGGGGACATGGAAGAAGTGCCCTGCAACGACTGCGTCATGGCGACCGTGACCTACGGCATCGAAAGCTACTTCGTGCCGGAGGGCGAAGGCCGCAAGCTGGAAAATGCGCGCAACTCCCGCGCCCTATCGGTCGATGTGGCGCTCGCCGGGAACGGCGAGGCCGCGATCAAGGGCGTTCGCGTCGACGGCGAGCTGCTTTACGAAGAACCGTTGCTATAGGCCGGATCGGCCGCACTGGCCCAAGCCCGGAACCACCTGCCCGTGAGCACGAAACGCGGAAAGTTGATCCACTGCTCAAGGAAAATACGTGCTACCGCATTGGCCGGGCTGGAGAAGGGTGCAGGCGCCGTCACTTCCCCCTTGTGCCCGCGCCCCTGCAGCGCAAGAGAAAGCACCATCGCGCCCACGCCGGCGACTGCCCATGCGAGAGAGAGCCAGATGAAGGCCGCGACGGCCGCCAGCGAACCCGCCATGAAGAGCGGTACGGCCACAATGTGGATCAGCAGATTGGCGCGCGAACGATGCGCGACCCCATAGCTGGACCACTGCCAATCCAGAATCTCCAAGATACCCATATGTTGTCCCTACCTTACGCCGCCCCGCGCCAATTACCGTGGAAACCGAACGGCACCCTTGTCGGCAACTCAACGCGGGCGATCGGACCCTTCGAGATATCGTCCGTATCGAGAACGACGAAGTCGCTGAGATTGCGGGCCTCGTCATAAACGAGCGTGGTGAGCCAACCGTCGCCTTCGGGCGCGGCGGCCGAGCGCGGCACGAAGACCGGCTCCATCACATATCGACCCGCGCCCGGATCGAAGGTGCGTCGCTTGCCGGTCGCGAGATCGAGATGGACGAGCGTGTCGAAAGGTTTGCCGGCCGAGAGCGGGCGGGTGTTCGCGGCGTAGAATCCATGGCGATAGCCGAGCCCGGTGAAGCGTTCATCGAGACGGGGAAATTCGCCGCCGAGGTCGGTGAGCTGCTCTTCGCTGTATGCGTTGGTGTTGCCATCGAGATCGAAGGTCCAGCGTACCAGCACCGAGGCCGCGCCCTCGAAGCGGGTATCGGCCTTGCTGCCATCCGCATTTGGGAAGAGTGGAACGCGGTCATACTTCATGACGTCGGCGACGACCTTCGTCTTGCCGCCCTCGTGGACCGTCCAGGCGTTCATCGGGTGATAGACGTAGCAGGGATCGCCTTCGAACCAGCGGATCGTCTCGACGCTCGCATTGCGGGCCATGATGCCGACGCGCGTCCCGACGGAGGGGTCCCAGGCAATGACGGGCCCGCCCTTCATGATGCGTTCGACGTCGATCGTCGCCGGGAAGATCGGGAATATCACATGCTCGTCGGTGGTGATGAAATCATGCACCATCGAGGCGTAAGGCGCCTTGAACATCTCCGAGCGCGTGAGGCGGCCCGAGGCGTCGACGACCTGATAGGAAATGTCGGGCGTGCCCGGGCCCGCCGCCATATAGCCGAAAAACAGCATCTCGCCGGTTTTCGGGTCGAATTTCGGATGAGCGGTCATCGGGCCTTCGTATTTGCCCTCGAAGGTCCATGAACCTTTCGGCTCCAGCGTATCGCCGTCCATCGCGAAAGGCCGGCTGCCTTCATCCAGTGCGAGGAGCTTGCCGCCATGCCAGACCACATTGGTATTGGCCACGTTGTGCGCGACACCCTCGCCGCCTGGTGCCGGCGGCTCGCCAAAGCCGGTGCCGATCAACCTGTGTCCGGCCTTGCGCTGCGCGCGATACTGCTCGGTCTGCACCCAACGGTTGCGGTAACTCGCCTTTCCATCCTCGAGATGGATCGCGTGGATCATTCCTTCGCCTAAAAACCAATGATGCTGGTTTCCGAGCGGCGGAAACATGGGGTTCGGACCGTTTCTATAGAGAGTGCCATTCATGCCCGCCGGAATTTCGCCCTCCGCAACGATCAAATCCGGCGCGGCGCATTCGGCCATGACTGGAGCAAAGTTGCCCTGGAGCATCGGATTGTTGGGGAATGGCTTGGACATTGGTTTCCTCCCGGTAGAAACGATGTTATAACTTTGTTATAAAGAACTGCTGGACAGCATGTCAAGCCTGCCCGATAGAAGTACGGAAGGGTCGCAAGAATGAGTCTCGACGACAGGATCGACACAGCCACCGATCGGCGCCGCACCGCACAGCGCGCCGCCCTGCTCGACGCCGCCAGCGAAATGCTGATGCGCGGCGGGCCGGACGCCATTTCGCTGCGCAAGCTCGCCTCGAATGTCGGGACATCGACCATGGCCGTCTATACGGCCTTCGGCGGCAAGGAGGGGCTGATCGCGGCGCTCTTTGAGGAAGCCTTCGACCGCCTCTCCACGGCGCAGAATTCGGTGCCCCGGGACAAGGAGCCATTGGTGTGGCTGGCCAATCTGGGCCGCGCCTACCGGCGGTTCGCGCTCGAAAACCCCTCCTATTATGCGCTGATGATCAGCGTGACCATGCCCGTGAACGAGACGGTCAGACACGAACATCCTGATTATTCAACGCCACCCGCGCGCGCGATCTCGCGTCACTCCTCCTATCAGAATCTGCTCGAAGCGATTCAGGCCTGTGTCGAGGAAGGCAGCATGCCGGCGGACATCCACCCTGCGATGATCGCGGACGCCTTCTGGGCGACCGTGCATGGGTTGTGCAGCCTCGAACTCGCCGGCTTCTACAGAAGCGCGGACGACGCCGGCGAGGGTTTCGCCCTCACCTGCTCGGCCGTCCTGAAGGGGCTGCTGACGCCCAAGGGCCTCGTCAAGCTCGAGGCCCTCGCGAGCGCAGGCCTCATGGCGTAGGAGCGACCGAAGGAAACCTGCCCAGCGGAAACGGCTTTTCGTCGCGCGCGAAGACGATGAAGGCGAGGCATTCGCCGACATATTGAACGAGGTTGCGGCTGAAACCGCGCAACTCCTCGTTCTTTTCCTTGGTGGCCAGGATCACCACGAGCTGCACGACGCCAAGGAAGAGCGATAGCGAAAAGGCGACATGCGCCAAAAATCCGAAGACGATCATATAGACGAAACGGAGCCAGACCGGCTCCTGCTCGGTGACATCCGACGACGCCGAGGTGTCGCTCATCTGAAGGGTCCTCCTCATCAGGGCCAAAAATGAGCCCATATTGCATGTGGCTATTGCCGACCGGGATTCAAGCGCGGTTTCCTCAGCTCAAGGCAGCTTGTTGCGTCCGCTCCATTCACCATAGCCGACATTGCCCGGCCCGCCCGAAGGCGAGGTGCGATAGGGATCGAAAAAGCCGAACAGCAGAAGACCGGCGAGGAAGCCGCCGAGATGCGCTTCCCAGGCGACACTCGCCTGCTCACCCGTGACGGTGAGGCCCGTCGGCCCGAAGAGGAAATTGAGGCCAATCCAGACGCCGACGAAGATCAGTACACGGCGATCGGTGAGCGCGCGGCCGATACTCGCCTGGGCGCGAGGCGCGCTGCTCGGCCCGGACATACCCCCCAGGCCGCCGAGCGGTCCGTCGGCAAGAAAGACAAAACGTGCCGCGCCGCCCATCATGCCCGAGATCGCGGCGGAGGCGCCCACAACTGGAATGAGCGAGCCGGCGTTGAGCCAGACATGCGTCAACGCGCCGACGATGCCGCACAGGAAATAGAAAAGAAGAAACCGGACAGTGCCGATGCGCCGCGCCACGGGACTGCCGAAGGCAAGCAACCAGACGCTGTTGACGATCGCGTGCGTCCAGCTTCCGTGCAGGAAGGTATAGCTGAAGAGCGTCCAGACATCGGCCGCCGTGCCGCCCGGAAAGACGAGATCCGGTTGCGCCGGAACCCCGGTGAAGCGGCCGGGAAAGAGCGCGAAGAGAACGATGATCTCATCCTGCGTCGCTTCGGGCAGCGAACTTACGACACCAAAGACGGCAAGGATCGCGACGATGATCGCCAGCACGATGGGAGGCACGTTGAACGCCGGCGGGTTCGACGGCCGCGCGGGAACTTCGGGAATAAGGCTCATTGCGCCGCCGCCTTCAATGCCGCTTCGACGAGAGGCAGGCGATCATTGCCGAAATACATGTCGGTCTTGTTCACGAACATGGTGGGAGAGCCGAAGCCGCCGCGCGCGATGACCTCCTCGGTATTTGCCCTCAGACGGTTTTTCACGTCGTCTTCCTTGATGCGCCGGCTCACCATATCCCAGTCGAGCCCGACCTCGGCGCAGATGCCCGCCAACACGTCCGGCTGGCTGATGTCCTTCAATTCGCCCCAATAGGTGCGGAAGGTCGCGCGGGCGAAAGCAGGCAACCTGCCCTCGTCTCCGGCGACAATCGCGGCGCGCATGGCATCGACCGCACGGACCGGGAAGACCGGCGGCTGGCCGATCTCGATGCCGCAATAGCGCGCCCAGTCGCGCAGGTCCTTCACGTAATATCTTCCCTTCACCGGATGCGGATGAGCCCGCTGCTCATAGACCGCCTCATTGACCGCATTGAAAATGCCGCCGACAAGAACCGGCCGCCAGTCGATGACGGCCCCCGCCCGCTCGGCCAGCGTCTCGACGCGGCTGAAGGCGAGATAGGTCCAGGGGCTCGAACAATCGAAGAAGAATTCAAGGACGGGTTTGGACAAGGCTTGTTCCTGACGAAACTTGGTTAAGGCGAGTGTCGCCCGCGCCCATCGGCATCGCAACCCGGACACTGTGCCATCCATCCCGGGTCGTCCACATTGTGCCAAGGGCGCACAGGATTAACATTTCATTGGACCGCGTGTCGAAGCGGGACGTTCCATCCGGCCGGGCCGTCCACAATCGACGCACGGGATTTGCAGGAAGCCAAGGGAATCGGCGCGATTCCGCGATTTCCAACAGATCGTCATCGCTGGCATATCGGTTGCAGTCACTGGTTCATCTTCGATTTCCACCGGAAGAGTCCAAAGGACCGCGGCAGGAAACCGGACATGGCAACCAGGAGACCTATCGTGTTCGCAACCGCAAAGTCGATATTGGCCACCAAGGGCCTGCCCAAGAGGACGCTCGGCGTTCTTTCGATGGCTTTTGCCCTGACCGGTTGCATCAGCGCGAATGCCGGCTCCGCCGGAACCTACACCAGCCCCATCGGCGACGCGCCGGTCATCAGCAACGAGACGCCCTACTCCACGGCGCTGCGCTGCCTTGCGACGCGTATCCCGGGCGACATCCAGGCGAGCCGCATCGCAGTCGGCAATATCCGCGACTACACCGGCAAGGAAGAAGCCGACGGCTCGGGCCGCAAGCTGACGCAGGGTGCGTCGCTGATGGCGATGTCGGCACTGGGCAAGGCGGGCGTGCCGCTGGTCGAGCGTTACGACACGTCGGTCACGGAACTCGAACTCAAATACACGAACAACAAGCTCATCGGCGACGCGCAGCAGGGTGACTACCGCAAGATCTTCGCGGGCGAAATCCGCGGCAGCGACTATTACCTCGTCGGCGGCATCACCGAACTCAATTTCAACATCCGCTCGGGCGGCGTGTCGGCTTCGGTTGCCAGCTCGTCCGACACAGGCTGGGGCGCGAGCGCCGGCGGCAAGCTCTATGTGATGAACATCGGCCTCGACCTGCGACTGGTGAACAGCCGCACCCTGGAAGTCGTCGATTTCGTTTCCTACCAGAAGCAGATCGTCGGCCGCGAAGTCAGCGCGGGCGTATTCGACTTCCTCGGCGGCAACCTCTTCGAGGTCGGCGCCGGCGAAAGCGCGATCGAGCCGATCCAGCTCGCCGTCCGCTCGGTCATCGAGCGCGCCGTCCTCAAGATGCTGGTGCCGCTCTATCACGTGAACCCGAGCGATTGCGCGAACTTCGGCGCCAAGGGCGACCCGATGGGCAAGATCGACTATCGCCAGACCAACCCGCAGGCGGTCGATCACAACGCGCCGGTCAACACGCCGGCGCCTCGCGAAGCGGAAGCCGAAGCGCCCGCCCGTCCTGTTCGCAAGGCCGAGCAGACCGACAACGCGCCTTACGCCTATTACAGCCCGGTCGAAAACGACGCCGGCCTGCGCGGACAGGTCAACTGAGGCAAGTTCGCTTCTCCATTCATCGACATTTGCCGGCGGCGCGATAGCGACCACGCCGTCGGCCCCAGAGCTCAGGTTGCCACCGGCAGGCGCTTGCCCGCCGGATCTGAGGGCCCCCGGCTGGGCTTTGTTGCAGCCGGAACGGCGCCGCTTCGGGGGCCTCCAAAGCGGCGCCGCGCGTACAACGAGTGACACTTGGGGAGGGCTTTGCCCTCCCCTTTTTTATTCAAAGAGACATGTCCAGGGTCGGCGGCAGGCCGAGCTTCGCGTAGGCGTCTATCCCAACGCGGGCGAGACGCGCATAGAGCCAGAAGAAGCCGACGCAAAGCACGATCCAGACGAGGATCGTCACGACATCGCGACGCGGTGCCCTCGGCTTGGCGTGATCCCGATAAAGCGCCACGAAGGCGGCGAACATCGCGGCCTCGACGCCCGGCAAAACAATGACCGCCAGTTCGAGAAACCCCGCGCCCGCTACCAGAAAAGGCGACAGGACAATATAGACGGCCAGCGCCGCGACGACGGCTGTGAGACGAGGATTTCCGGCTATGAGAGGGCCGGGATGGATCGGTATCGTGGACATTCTGAACTCCCCGAAATCGGCGCGCGGCTTCCCCGCGGCCACATGCGGTTTTGCGTGGCCGGCACATGCCGGAATGAAAGTGCGTGAAGCTGTCGTCAGTGTGCGCGGGAAGGCGGCCCGCGAATTTCACCGCGCCTGCTCCGGTTATCTTGCTGAGGATTTTTCATGTGAACTCCTTCGGCGTGGATCGCCGGCGGGAGTCCTGAAACGACAAGGGCCCCAACCGGTCTGGTGGGGCCCTCGATGTCGAAATGGCAGGCTAAATCAGCGCGTGCGTAAACGACCGGGCCCCGTGGGCACGTACTTGCGGCCAAAGGCCGAGGACCAGACGTTGTGCATGGTGTGTTGCATGGCACGGAACATATACGCGAGTCGTCCGTGTGCCAACCGATATTCGGTTACCGACTTCATCTTCAACGCGCCTGTTGCAAAAACAACGCGCTCATCCCTCGACGAATTTCAGCATGATGGTGCCGGCGACGATCAGGGCGATCGCCGCGAGCTTTCCGACATTCATCTCCTCGCCGAAGAGCACGATGCCGATGACGACCGTGTCGACGATGCCGATACCGGTCCAGACCGTGTATGCGGTTCCGAGCGGCAGCGTCCTCGTGGCGAGGGAAAGAAGCCAGGTCGTCGTCACCATCGCGGCGATATTGAGCGCAGCGATCCAGGGCTTGGTGTAGCCGGCACTCGCCTTCAGGCTGTAAGTCCATACGATTTCGCCGGCCGACGCGGCGAGAAGAACGATCCAGGCCATATCGCAAACTCCTTCTGCAATATAGCGAGGTCGTCCTCGCTCCATCATTCCGCGGCGCGGCAGCCGGGTCGTCCCGGCCTTTCTGGCATAAACCCCGCGTGCCGCGCGATCAAGCGGAGGCCGCCGCCACCCGCCTTCCGATCATGCCGGACATCCATGCGAACCGCAGACCCATCAAGACCGAGCAGACGAAGAGGCCGACGATAAAGGCAATCCAGACGCCGAGGCCTTCGAGACCGAGGCCAAAAACGAGGAGCAGCGCCGCCGGAAAGCCGACGATCCAGTAGCTTGCGCCATTGATCCACATGGGCACCTGGGCATCCTTCAATCCGCGCAACGACAGGCCGATCGTTACCTGGGCCGAGTCGAAGAGCTGGAAAGCAGCGCCCATGCGCAGAAACACGACCGCATGCTCGATGACGTCGGCATTCGCCGGATCGCTCGCGTCTATGTAGAAGCCGACGATCTGACGCGGGAAAATGGCGAAGGCGAGGCCCGTCACGATCATGAAGAGGAGCCCGAGCGCGGTCGCCGTGATGCCCGCCAGACGGACGCGCGGCATGTCCTTCGCGCCGGCCGCGAGGCCGACGCGGACGGTCGCCGCCGTGGCGACGCCCAGCGGCATCATGAAGGCCAGTGCGCAGGCGTTGAGCGCGATCTGATGCGCGGCGACGGACGCCGTGCCGAAATAGCCCATGATCAGCGTGCCGGAATTGAAGAACATCGCCTCGAAGATCATCGACATGCCGATGGGCATGCCGAGTTTGAAAATCTCGGCGAATTTCGGCCAGGACGCGCGCCCGAAGCGATGCAGGATGCGGTACTGCGCAAGCGTCGGCGTCAGGAACACGGCGGCGAGCAGCGCGAAGAAGCTGAAGGCGAAGGAAATCGCGCTCGCGATACCCGCGCCGAGCAAGCCCATGCGCGGCGCGCCGAAATGCCCGAAGATCAGGACATAGGCAAGCGTCGCGTTGAAGGCGACGGTGAGGCCCATGACGATCAGCGGCGCGCGCGGATGGCTGAGCGCGTTGGCGTAGCCGCGCAACACGTTGAAGGCGAGCGTGAATGGCAGGCCCAGAGCGAGCACGCGCACGAATGCGCCCGCGTCCCGGCTCAAGCCGACGGGCTCGCCGATCGCCTGCAGGATGTCTCCGGCGAAGAAGAGCAGGATCATCATCGGCGGCGACATCATGAGCACCGCCCAGAGCGCCATGCGTACGCTCGCCCTGACGGCCGGCGCGCCGAAGCGGCGTTCACCGAGCGTGTGCGCGATCATGGGCGACACGGCCACCGCCGGTCCCATGCCGAGCAACCACATGGCATAGAAGAGGCTCAGACCGAGCGCGGAGGCGGCGAGCGCGTCCTTGCTGTAGGCGCCGAGAAGCAGCACGTCGATGGTACCGACGCCCATTTGCGCGAGCTGGGTGACGACGATAGGTCCGGCAAGCCGCGTCAGCGCGCGAGCCTCGACGATCCAGGCGGGCGTCGCATGCGCGGTGGCGGTTTCGGGGAATTTTTTCAGCGATGTATCGGTCATGACACGGGCTTTGTTTCGAGGAGCCCGATGACCGGCAGAAACGGGAAATACGACATAAAAAATCCCTCCGGAGCGGTCATGGGCTCGAGAGGGATGGGATCCTTGGGATCTGCGAACTTTTAGTTCGCGCGTTCCTCGCGAGTCGTCGGCGCACACGGCGACACAGCATCGCCGTGGGGCGCCTTGGGTGCTGTGGTGATTGAATTCGCCATGGATCGACTCGCTCGAACGCAGGCCCGGCCTGCAAGGTCGCTGATGGATACGCCTCGCTTGGGCCAACGTCAATATGGAGCCGCGTGAAGTGCGTAAGGAATGAGCAAGTGTTGCAGTTCCGCGCCACCATCGCCCTTGATATCGCAGTGCGGCAGACTAGGTGTTCTCGGGGGCCAACCGAGGTATCGCCAATGCTCGCCAGACAACGTCACGCGCTCTTCAAATCGGCGGCGCTCGCTGTCGTTTTCATCGGTCTCGCAATGCCCGCTTTCAGTGCCGTTTCGCCCGAGGGTCGCTGGCGCACCATCGACGACAAGACTCATCGGGAAAAAAGCGTCGTCGAGATCACAGAGGTGAACGGCGAGCTTCAGGGCAAGGTCGTGCAGTTGCTCAATCGCGGCGACAAGCCCAAGAATCCGATGTGCGACAAATGCGAAGGCGACCGAAAGGGAAAACCCGTCATCGGCATGACCATTCTTTGGGGGCTGAAGGAGGATGGCGACGAGTGGACGGGCGGCTCCATTCTCGATCCGGAGAATGGCGAGGTTTACGACGCGAAGATCGAGGTGAAGGACAACGGCCAGAAACTCGATGTGCGCGGCTTCCTCGGCATATCGCTTCTCGGACGCACGCAGACGTGGGTACGGGACACGCAGTAGAAGCGGCCCCGATTCCCGCCCTCAGGCTGTCTTGCGGAATTCCTGCAGCCGCTCGCGGATGAGATGGCCGCGCATGGCGACGTGAATCCGGTTGGTGAGACCTCGGTCGAATTTTTCGCCGCAGCGCCCGCAATTCAATGCCGTCGCATTGTGAAGATCAGTGATCGTGAAGCAGGTCGCCTCTTCGCAGGCCGGACAGGTCAGATAGGCAAAATCGTGACGCTGCGACATGGCTTCTTCCTTTTTCAACAGAGGGCAAGCCTATGTCTTCTTCCGCAACGTGTCGAAAGTAATATCCGCCTACGGTTCCCGCGTGTGAACCTTCATGTCTGGAAATCTGTCGGAAAGCCTTGTGTGTGCCGCAAAATAAAAGGGAGAGCCTAAGCTCTCCCTTCATTCATCCCGATGGTCAGGATCAATAGCCGACGCCGCCGCTGAACCAGGCTCCGCCAGCCGTGGAGACCACCTGCTCGGCGCCCCCACTCTTGCGGATCATGATTTCCGCATAAGCTTGGCGTCCCTCGGCAGCGTCGCCGCGCACGAGTCTGCCCTGCAACGGCGCGCAGGCGAGCATGCCGTTCGAACCGTGGCGCAGAGCTTCACCCTCACGGCACTCGATGGTGTACCCAGCCGTGTAGTCGGACATCTTCCGGCCTTCGTCATCAACAAGACGGCCGATCGTGGCGACGAGCATGTCGCCGGCAAGACAGTGAAACAGCTCGACATCATCCTCGGGCGCGACCTCGCGGAGCGGCGTGCTGAAGCGAGCCGCTTCCTCGAGACCTTTCGCGCTGACGCAGACGCCCTTGACCGGCTTCACGACGATTTCGTTCCGCGTCACGACATTGAGCGGCCCCATCGGCGTCGCCTGCGGTGCGGCGACATAATAGCTTCCACCGCCGCCGCCCGAACCATTGCCATTGCCGATACCGTAGCCGCTGCCGCCGGAATTGCTGCGACCCGATCCACCGCCGCCGCCCGCCGCCCGGCTGGCAGCGGAAGCCGCCGTGTCGGCATTCGCATTGGCAATCGCCGAAGCCGTCGCGGTCGCCGAGGAGTTGACCGTGACGTTGACGATATTGGTGTTGGTATTCGTATTGGTGTTCGTATTGTTGTTATTGTTCTCGTTGTGGTTGTTGTTGACGTTCTTGCCGCCGCCGTGGCCGCCATCGTCGTCGCAACCGCAATCGTCCGCCGGGGGCGGAGGCGGCGGCGGTTCGCAACCGCAATCTTCCTCCCCCCCGCCATGATAGCCAGCCCCGGCAAAAGCGGGGGCGGCGCCCGTCAGACCAAAGATTCCCACGCCGAGCCCCAGTGTCAGGGCGATCGTGGCGAAGAGGTTTGACTGTTTCATCCTTGCACTCCTGGCCCGCAAGGGCACGTTCTGTTGCGCCGAAGGGGCGCCTGCCCTTCTCAATGCGAAAGCCGTGCCGAAGGAGATGCGCGTTTGCGCCGCCTCGTTCAGGGCCACTCCGCCGCTCGACCATCGCAGGATGCGTGCCGAATGGCGACGGAGCGGCGGTGTCAAAACGGCGGTGCCGCAGGGCGGGCGTCAAGATTCGAAGGCAGCGGCGCACCGCATCGCGCCGGAGGTGCTCATCCGCAAGCCATTGAAACGAAATGAATTTTAAATTCGCCCTCGAAGCGGATTGATTTTTTATTCGGCGTGACCGTCAACCAATGGCACGCTTTCTGCTCCCCACCCCTCGCGAATGGACTTCGCGCCGGTTCCTGTGCCTCTTCGGGACGGACCGGCCGAAGAAAAGATTTTGGCGAGGATCGACCCGAAACGGGACGAGCTTTTGCCTTTGAGTTAGCATTCTCGTTCTGGGGCAATGGGGGCTTCCCCGCCGGGCGAGACAGGCGCGGCAGGGGATGGGTGTGATGAAACACAAAACGACACAGGTGCTCTTCGATTACTGGAATGCCGCGCGGGCCGGCCGCCCTGCCCCGCTGCGCAGCGAGATCGAACCGGGGGCAATCCGCCGCGTTCTCCCGCATGTCTTCATTCTCGAGCGCCAGAGCGAACAGAATTATCGTTTCCGCCTCGCCGGCACCGGCCTTTGCGGCATCTATGGCATGGAGTTCCGCGGACACAATTTCCTCGCCATGTGGCAGGACGATTGTCAGGAGAGCCTCGAGAAAGCCTTTCTCGAAGTCACCAACAACGGCAATGTCGCCATCGTCGAATATACCGCCTCGACCAACGATCATCGCGAGGCGACGTTCGAAATGATCCTGCTGCCGCTTGCGCAGGACAATGGTGCCATCACTCGCGTGCTGGGCGCCGCCGTGCCCATCGACGATTTTACCTGGATCGGCGAACGCCTTTTCGCTCGCCAATGGATCGACCGTCTTCAGATTCTCGATCCAGAGCGGATGCCCAAGCGCGAACGCGCGGTCGAGTCCGCGCGGCGTATTGTGCGCGAGAAGCCTCCGGTCGTCGCGGCCACCGTCACCAGCCTCGCCCATCGCCGTCCACCGCTGCGCAGCGAACGCTCCTATCTGCGCCTCATCAAGACGGCTGGCGGTGAAGAGCACAAATAGGGCACTTCATTACAGAAGAAAAAAAGGCCGCTCAAATGAGCGGCCTTTCTCATTTCGGGGTTCGGTCCGATCAGGCGGCGGCGCTGCCGCGACGGTCTTCGGCAATCGTGACATGTTCGGCGGGCAATGCCGCGCGGCCGAGCATGTCGTCCGAAATTTTCTCGGCAATCATGATCGTCGGTGCATTGGTGTTGCCGCCCACGAGCGTCGGCATGACCGACGCGTCGACGACGCGCAGGCCCTCCATTCCTCGTACCTTGCATTTATTGTCGACGACGGCCATCGGGTCGTTGCCCATCTTCGCCGTGCCGACGGGGTGATAGATCGTCTCGGCGGATTCGCGGATCCAGGCGTCGATGTCCTCGTCGCTCTGCTTGTCGGCGCCGGGCCAGAATTCGGGCCCACGATAGGGGTCCATCGCCCGCTGCGCGATGATGTTGCGGACGATGCGGACACCGTCGCGCATGACACGGCGGTCGGTTTCCGCAGCGAGATAATTCGGCTGAATCAGCGCGTGATCGGCGGGATTGAGCGATTTCAGCGCCACATAGCCGCGGCTTTCCGGGCGGAGCTGGCAAACATGGATGGTGTAACCGTGCCTGTCCGACTTCGTGCGGGCGTGATCGCGCATCATGGCGGCCACGAAATGGATCTGGATATCGGGGATTTCGAGTTCGGGGCGCGTTTTCAGGAAGGCACCGGATTCGAGGCCGTTCGAAGTTGCAAGTCCGGTCTTGAAGAAGGTGTACTGCATACCCGTCAGAAGCTGGCGGATCGGGTTCATCTGGCTGTGCAGCGTGATCGGCTGTTTGCATTCATAGATGACCGTGCAGTCGAGATGGTCCTGCAGGTTCTGGCCGACGCCCGGCAGATCAGCGACGACGTCGATGCCGAACTTGCGCAGATATTCGCCGGATCCGATACCCGAGAGCAGGAGGACCTGCGGCGAGTTGACGGCGCCGCCGGAGAGCACGACCTCCTTGTTCGCCTTTGCGATCTTCGTCTGTCCGTCCTGCACATATTCGACGCCGACTGCCCTCTTGCCCTCGAAGAGAATACGCGAGGTCAGAGCCTTCACTTCGACCTTGAGGTTCGGGCGAGACAGCGCCGGGACCAGATAGCCTACGGCTGCGCTGCAGCGCTTGCCATCCTTGATGGTGAGCTGATAGGGGCCGACGCCTTCCTGACGCGGTCCGTTAAAATCTTCCGTATAAGGATGACCCGCCTGTTTGCCAGCTTCGACGAAGGAATCGAAGAGCACGTTCGTCTTGCGCGGGTTGCTGACGCCGAGCGGGCCTTCGCCGCCGTGGAAGGCGCTGTCGCCGTTCTCATTGCCTTCAGAGCGCCGGAAATAGGGCAGCACGTCGGCGAAGCCCCAGCCTTCGAGGCCCATCTGGCGCCAAAGGTCGTAATCGCGCGCGTGGCCGCGGATGTAGATCATGCCGTTGATGGAGGACGAGCCGCCAAGCACCTTGCCGCGCGGCCAGAAGAGCTTGCGGTTGTTCAGATGCGGCTGGCCCTCGGTGTAGTAGTACCAGTTCGCGAGTTCGGTTCCGATCAGCGAACCGACGCCCGCCGGCATGTGAATCAGGAAATTCGAGTCCTTCGCGCCCGCTTCGAGCAGAAGAACCTTGTTTGCCGGATTCTCCGACAAACGGTTTGCCAGCACGCAGCCTGCGCTGCCCGCACCGACGATGATGTAATCGAATGAACTCATGGTCTCCCGGCCTTCCCTGTAACTCGACCTTGCGGGATGCATGATCCCGTCGCACTCTTCCGCCTTGCCGGCGGTCCGACGTCTCGCGATGGTCTGATTTTGAGTGGATTGTCAGCAATCGCCAAAGCTGACGCAAGCGTCAATTTTGTTCATTGCCCGCCAAATTGAAGCAATCCCGGTAAAATAACGCGTTCGCCATAAACCCTGCTAAAAATTCATTAACCCTGATGGCATAGTCTGCATGCATCAGCGTCACCCTGAGTCGGACGCTAAGGCGAGCTAGAAGTAATGACGAACGACGAATCAGGCCGCGAACGTCGACGCCATCCACGCGTTCCCGTAACCGTGAAGGGCCGCTTCCTTGCGCCCGACGGGACGGAGCATGCCTGCAGCATACGCGACATGTCCCTTTCGGGCATAGCGCTTGTCGCTGACGCCGAGGTCCCGCTCGGCGCGCATCTCATTGTCTACCTTGACGATTTCGGGCGCTTCGAAGGACCGGTCGTCCGGAGCTTCGATGGCGGGTTTGCGATCGAAACCGCGCTCAGCGGCCCACGCCGCGAGCGCGTGGCAGAGCGTCTGAACGCCTACGCCAATGGCAATGCCAAAGCGGATGCGGCCAGTGGCCGCGCCTTCCCCCGCTACGCCCCCCAGGAGGCCGGTATCGAGGAAAGTTCGCTGCTGACACTGGCGGACGGCAGCACGGCGCCTTGCCGCATCGTCGATATGTCGCTCGGCGGCGCCAATGTCGCGACCGAACTTCGGGCCCCCGTCGGCACCCTCGTCTCGATCGGCCGCATGAAGGGTCGCGTGGTTCGCCATACCCCCGAGGGCATCGCGATCGAGTTCACCGACATTCCCGAACGCGCGACCGCCTTCTCCCGCCCTTTCGGCTGAGCCTCGCTCCCAGTCCTCCCCTCGTCTAGACTCCGATTCCATGGACGGAACGCGGATTGCGTATCTGGAGGGGGAAACGATGGCCGAGACAATTCTGAAGTACGAACTCAGCGACGGTGTCGCGATCCTGACCATGGACGATGGACGGGCGAATGCGCTCGGCCATCAGATGATCGGCGAAATCGGCGCCGGCCTCAAACGCGCTGAGACAGAGGCCAAGGCCGTGCTGCTGCTCGGCCGCGAGAAGCGGTTCTGCGCCGGCTTCGACCTCTCCGTCATGGCTTCGGGTCTCGAGCATGTCGCGCCTCTGGTGTCCGCCGGCGCCGAGCTTCTGCTCGACATCTATACGCACCCGCTTCCCATCGTGATCGGCTGCACCGGCCACGCGATGGCGGCAGGCGCACTCCTTCTGCTCGCCGCCGATGTCCGCGTCGGCGCGGAGGGCGACTTCAAGATCGGCCTGCCTGAGGTCGCGATCCAGATGACCATGCCGGTCTTCGGCCTCGAACTCGCCCGCGACAGGCTGGCCCGCAATCACCTGACCGCCGCCGTCACCCAGGCGCGTATCTACAATCCCGTCGAAGCCGCGCTGGTCGGCTATCTCGATCAAACGGCGCCGGCGGCGAACCTCGCCGAGACGGCGATGGGCCGTGCCCGAGATCTTGCTCTACTGCCCCAGCCAGCTTTCCGTAATACCAAGCGAAAAGAACGCGCGACGACGGTGAAGCTCATCCGCGACACGCTGAAGGAGGATTCCAGAACTTTTGACGGCGCCGCGAGTTAGAAAGGCAACGCAACCCAGCGGCGCAGAGAATTGCCGAGCGCTAATATCGTCGTGGGGCGAATCACGTCTTTCGGAGGTGGCACCATGCCAATGTTCCTGTTCAAACGCCTGGAGCTCGTCTCCCTGGCCTTGCTTCTCGCCATCGGGCTCGTGGCCGCGCCCGGCACGGCGCGCGCCGATTGCAGCCCGACCAGCACCAACGGCATTCTCGGCGGCCT
The DNA here is from genome assembly GCF_035511255.1 of Parvibaculum sp. Taxonomy (GTDB): domain Bacteria; phylum Pseudomonadota; class Alphaproteobacteria; order Parvibaculales; family Parvibaculaceae; genus Parvibaculum. Next base: position 17,883 of record NZ_DATKFR010000158.1, on the reverse strand, counting down.
CGGCGGCGCAGTCGTCGGCGGTCTGCTCGGCTCGACCATCGGCGGCGGCTCCGGCAAAACGCTGGCGACGATCGGAGGGGCGCTCGCCGGCGGGCTGGTTGGCAACAACCTCGCGACCCAGCTCACTTGCCAGGACCAGAACTATCTGGGTAACAGCACCTATCGCAGCCTCGACAGTGGTCAGCCCGTCAGCTGGAAGAACCCCGACTCCGGCAATTACGGCGATGTGACGCCCGTCCGCAGCTACAATTCGCAGCAGGGGCAATATTGCCGCGAGTTCCAGCAGACGATCTATGTGGACGGAAAACGCGAGCAGGGCTACGGGACGGCCTGCCGCCAGCCCGACGGAAGCTGGAAGATCGTCAGCTAGCTCCGCTCTTCACCCTTTTCTAAGCCTGATTGGCGATGCCCGAAAAATTGTCGGGCATCGTCTTTTCCATTCCGGATGTCTTACGCCCGGGCGCGGCCGGCCGTTCCATCGCTCCCCGCCGCGCGGCAATCGCCTGATTCTCCTGACGAAACGATGCCGACGCCGCAGCGCTTATGCGAGAGCATCGGCCATCCGATAAAATTTGAGCAAAACTCAAATCAAAAACAATGCTCATTCGCCTAAAAACATCCGGACCAATTTAAACGGCGGCAAAGTCCTCTTTGCCACTCTGTTCGCGCGGAACAGGAAGTTCTGCATCGACAGTGGGTGGTGGACGTGAAGTGGATTTTTTCGCTCGCCCTTGCGGCGGGCACGGCCCTGTGGCTGGCGGGATGTCAGTCGACGGGCAGTTTGGGGCAACTCGGCTATGCGCTGGCAAATGACGGCGTGACGCTGGCATCGACACACATACCGACAGGCCAGCAAGTGGTGCCTCCCTACGGGTTCATCGCGTTCTGCATGCGCAATCCGTCGGAGTGCGAGGGCGGAACCGACCGGCCGGCCGACATCGCCATGACGCCGGAGCGCTGGTCGCAGCTCAATGAGGTCAACGACTACGTGAACCGTACCATTCCGCAGATCGAGGACATCGACAATTACGGTGTGGCGGAGAAGTGGGCCTATCCAGATGAGCGCGGCGGCGATTGCGAGGATCTCGCACTGCTGAAGCGCAAGATGCTGATCGAACGCGGTTGGCCGGCAAGCAATCTGCTCATCACAGTCGTCCGCGAGTGGAACGGCGACGGTCATGCCATTCTGGTCGTCCGCTCCGATAAGGGCGACCATGTGCTCGACAACAAGAACTGGGCAATCGTCGCCTGGAAAGACGCGCCCTATACCTGGGTGAAGCAGCAGTCACCTAAGAGGCCTTATATCTGGGTCAATCTAGACCAGTCGAGCTTCCGGGTAGCGTCGAACGAAATCATACCACCGCTGAACGCGCCGGTACCTTTCCTTGAAGCCGCCGCCCGCGCAAAGGCGAAGACAGCGGCACCGCTGCGGCCGAGCCTCGCCGGAGAGGCGATGCCGGCGAACCACGCGTCGGCACCGACCGCAGCCCTCGCTGCGAACTAGAACACACACGCGGCGCCTGCCGCGCTCCTACCCCCGAGACCGGGCTCTCCCCCACAGACCCGGTCCTGTCGAGGCCGGTCCTGTCGCTCCCCACGCGGCAGGGCCGGTATTCGACATAAGGATCCTACTTTCCCTTCCAGACGGGCTTGCGCTTCTCCGCGAAGGCACGTGGCCCCTCAATCAGATCTTCGCTGTGGAAGAGTGCCGCGACGGCGGGATATTTGCCCGTGACGGCCTTTTCGAGATTGGCCTCGTTCAGGCCCTGATAAACGGATTCCTTCGAGGCGCGGATCGACATCGGCGAGCATTCCATGATCAGCCCGGCCCAGCGCTTGGCCGCCGTCAGGAGTTCGGCCTGAGGAACGACTTCGTTGACGAAGCCAAGCTCCTTGCCTTCCTTCGCCGGCACCTGGCGGCCGGTAAGGATCATGCCCATGGCCTGCTTCGTACCGATCTGCCGCGGCAGACGATGAAGACCGCCGGCAAGAGCGGCAAGACCGACCTTCGGTTCCGGGAGGGCGAAGACCGCGTTCTCGGAGGCGACGATCAGATCGCAGGCGAGCGCGATTTCAAAGCCGCCACCCATGGCGACGCCGTTCACCGCCGCGATGACGGGCTTGTTTAAATCATAGCGCGAGGTGAGCCCGGCGAAGCCCGACGGCGGCACCTCGATCTTGTTGCCTTCCGCCTGATAGCGCAGATCGTTGCCGGCGCTGAAGGCCCGCTCGCCCGCGCCCGTGATGATCGCGACCCAAAGTTCCGGATCAGCCGCGAAATCGTCGAAAATCTTCGCCAGCTCGAAGTTCGCCGGTGGATGCAACGCGTTCATCCGTTCCGGACGATTGATGGTGACGACAAGAAGATGTCCGTCCCGTTCGGCTTTGCAATGTTCCGTGGCCATGCGTTCCCCTTGATGCGATGCGGATGCGTGATCCGCCATTTCTGAGCTTTGTTGGAACGAAATCTGCCCGCTCGGCCATGTCGGGGCAAGCATTGCGAAGTTGACGCAGCGGGAGCGAGCGAGTCTTATTGAGAAAATTGGCAGCGCGGCTGCCGAATACGTCGAATCGGCGTTATTCTCCCGGGAACTTCCATCGACGGTATCGAAGAGGCCATGGCCCCATCCGACGCATATCCCAACACCGCCAGAGGCTCCGACGCCGAAGCCTCGCGCTGGTTGCTGAAATATGGCGATCGCATCTATGGGCCTTACACCCTTGAGGCGATGAGGGGCTATATCGCGGAGGGGCGCGTGATCGCCCAAAGTGTCGTCGCGCCGGAAGGCACGCTTCCCGGTGCCGACGCATGGCGCAATGCCTCGCACTATCCGGATTTTGCCGGTTTCTTCGGAGCGACGCAGTCCGAGCCAGCGATCGAAACGCCGACGCCAGTAGCGGCGCCCGCGCCACAACCAATGCCACGTCAGAGGGAACCGGAGGCGGAAGCCGACGACCGGACGCAGGGCCGCTCGGCCTATGGCTCCGCCAAGGGGCAGACAGACCGGCGACGACAGCCGGAGACCGCGAATTTTCTCGTCATCATGGATATCAAGGCGCGCTATGCGGGCGCGCTGGAACAGGCGATCATGTCGCTTGGGCCAGCCTACAAGCTCGCACCGAATGTCTGGTGCGTGAACACGAACGGTACGGCGACGGGCCTTCTCAACGATCTCAGCATCCATATCGGCAAGACGGACAGCATGTTCATCGTCGATGCGACGCGCGATCGCACCGCATGGCTCAATCTCGGGCCAGAAACCGACGCCAAGCTCCGTCGCGTCTGGCGTCGTCCCTTCTGACCTCATTCAGACACGCAAGTCCGCTCGTTGTCTCACGCGTATAATCCGCAAAAGCGAAGCGCGATTGCACGGGTGACGGCGCGGGGTCGTCGATGCTAAGTTCGGTCGACGGCCAGCAGGGTCTTCAGGGGAATCCTCTGAAGGCCTTTTCCGTTTCTATAAACAGCGGCAACGAAACGGCGGACCTGACGGAGCGCCGTTCGCACGCAGAAAGGCAAGACCCGTGGCAGCAGAAACAGGCGATACGGTGAGGGTTCACTACACAGGTACGCTCAGCGACGGTTCTGTCTTCGACACGAGCGTCGAAAGCGACCCCATCGAATTCACGCTCGGCAGTGCCGCCGTCATTCCCGGTTTCGAAAGCGCCGTGATCGGCATGCAGGTCGGCGACCGCAAGACCTTCACTATTCCGAGCGAGGAAGCCTATGGCCAGCGCGATCCGCGCCTCGTGCAGGATGTGCCGCGTTCCGAATTGCCGCCGGAGCTTGCGCTCTTTCTCGGTATGCGGCTGACCGCAAGCGGCGGCGACGGGCGGGAAATTCCGCTGGTGGTGACCGAACTCACCGACACCTCGGTGCAGCTCGACGCCAATCATCCGCTGGCGGGCCAGGACCTCACCTTCGCGATCGAACTCGTCGCGGTGGACTGACGCATGTCAGCGGCGCGGGTCCGGCAAAGGCAGCCGGATACCGTGCCGGCGCGCCGCGACGAAAGCCTTCAACGCGGCGGCACCCAGTTTTCCCGATGGCGTTTTCGCGGCCGATGTTTCCGGCGCGTCGACGATCGCGGCGCGGAGAGGCACGTCCTGCATTTGCACTTTCGATCCGCGGGTAGCTGGATAAGGTATCATCGCGCCCGCTGCGGCTTCGTCGGTTGATGGCTGGTCGGGCGTCTGCTCAACCGACGCCGACAAAGGCAGTCCCGCCAGCTCCCGCATGATCGAGGAAGCGTCGCGCCAATTGACGATCAGCGGCGCACCGAGTGCGCTTACATCGGCGCATTTGGATGGCGACGACTGGCCGCGGTCGCAGACGATCGTCTCGCGCACGATCTCGAACTGAAACCGCGCACGGCGGATGAATTCGGGAAAGAGCCCCTTCTTCTGCGCGGCTTCGACGAGCGGTAGAAAGCTTTCGCAGTTCGTCTGCTGACGGTCCAGCAATTCGGCAAGCGTGTCGCCGGCAACGACGGCACCGGCCGCGGACGCCGCGCAGACCCGCCAGAGCAGATCGGCGGAGGCATGGTCGTAAAGCTGGATCAGGCCGCGATCCCGCTCTCCCAACGTCGCATAGATGCGCGCGACGTCGCGTGGATCCCATTGACGATATTCGTCGATGAAGCGCAGCACGTCGATTTTCTCGTTCGCCTGCGGCGCGGCGAGAAACTTGGTCTTCGCCGATACGGCAACACCTTCGGCAACAAAGGAATAGTCGTGCGCCTCTATGACATTCGGACCGCCGTCGGCCTTGAGCGGGATGAAGAGGAACTGGACGCCGAGCGGGCGCTCCTCAAGGCGGAAGAAAGCGGTGCTGTCGGCCGCCGATCCGGCCCGCAGCGTTCCTTGCGCACCCTTCGCATTGCGCTCGCCGTTGAGCGCGTAGCTCTGCCCCCCAGGCAGGCTGAGCCGCCCGACGACGCGGCCGCCCACCTCCTGCAGATTGAGCGTCATGCCGGCGGCAGTGGCGATGCCGTTGAAATTGCCGCTGAAGCCGGCAGCGTGCGCGGCTGCGGCTGGGATCAAGAGTAGGACGAGAAGAATTGCAGCCGCGATATGCGTTTTTTTGAAGCCCTCCCCCCTTGAGGGGGAGGGTTGGGAGGGGGGTAGGCCGCGGAAAAGAGTCCTTCGCAGAAGCCCCCCCGCCCGATTGGCTGCGCCAATCGACCTCCCCCTCAAGGGGGGAGGTAAACTCGGATGGATGCCCTGCCCCACTTTTGCCCTTTAGCTCTCTATCTTCCCACGAAATTCGGTTGCCGCTTCTCCATGAAGGCGGTCATGCCCTCCTTCACGTCTTCCGTCCGCATCAGAGGCAGAAGCTGCAGATAGACATGATGCACATGTTCCGGGAAAGGTTCGTTAAGGCCCATGCGCATCATGCGTTTTGCGGCCTGCACCGCGAGCGGCGCATTGGCGGCGATTTCCTTCGCCAGCGCCCGGGCGCGCGGCATCAACTCCTCGTCCGGCACAACTTCCGAAGCAAGGCCCCATTCGACGCTTTCCTCGGCGGACAATGTGCGCCCCGTGAAAATGAGCTTCGCGGCCTTTTCCCAGCCGATCAGGCGCGGCAGGAACCACGTGCCGCCCGATTCCGGCACCAGGCCGCGCTTGCAGAAGGCGGCGGCGAGCTTCGCCGACTTCGCCATGATGCGCATGTCGCAGCCGAGCGCGGTATCCATGCCGTAGCCTGCCGCGCCGCCATTGAGCGCGCAGATGGTCGGCTTCTCCATCTCGTGCAGCACCGTCGGCGGCGTGTTGCGCAGATCAAGGGAGGTCGAGACAATGCTGCCGCTCAGAATGCCCGTCCCGCCACCGCCGCCTCCCGTCATGGCCCGCAGGTCGAGGCCGGCGCAGAAGGCGCGACCCGCACCCGTCAGGATGACGACGCGCACATTCTTGTCGGCATTGGCTTCGAGCAGCCGCGCCGTCAACTGGTCCAGCATCGGGCCCGAGATCGTGTTCATGCGCTCCGGCGCGTTGAGCGTGATCGTCGCGATATGTTCCAAGACGTCGTAAAGCACTTCCTGCGGGGCTGCCGTCTTCTCTTGAGCTTTGCTCATGATGTTCTCCCTGGTGTTTTCTTGTTCCTTCAGCCGACGAGCGTCAGCTCGCGCGCATAGCGTTTCCAGTTCTCGACATAATGATCGGAGGAGAGGCGCAACGCCGCGCCCTGCTCTTCCGTCAATGTCCGCACGACCTTGCCCGGCGCGCCGAGCACCATCGAATAGTCGGGAATGTCCTTGCCTTCCGGGATCAGCGTGTTCGCGCCGATGAGGCAGCATTTTCCGATCCTGGTGCCGTTCATCACGATACTGCCGATGCCGACGAGACTGCCTTCGCCGATCGTGCAGCCATGCAACATGACCATGTGGCCGATCGTGACGTTGGGGCCGATGGTGAGCGGCGAACCCGGGTCGGTGTGCAGCACCGAGCCGTCTTGCACATTCGAATTCTCGCCGATGCTGATGAGTTCGTTATCGCCGCGGATGACGGCGTTGAACCAGACGCTCGCATTGCGAGCGAGCTTCACATTGCCCATGACCTGCGCATTCGGCGCGACCCAATATTCGCCCTGCGGCGGAAGGATGGGCTGCGTACCGCCCAGCGCATAGATAGCCATTCGTCTTGTCCTCGAATATGGGATGCCGTTTAGGCGAATATGGCACGGCTCGTCGCCGGAGACGAGCCGCGCCGTCACAAAGCTGCAATGCACGCACCCTAGGTATTGCTGACAAGCCAGAGGGGACAATCATGACGCAGCGGAAGTCTTTCGAGACCGAAATCGAGGCCGTGGACGACACGGCCGTGCCGCGCGACATGGCGCCGTCGCTCGGCGACCTCTGGTCGCGGCGGACGATCCTGAAGGGTCTCGGTGCGGCGGGTCTCTTCGCCACGACATCGACGAGCCTCGTCGCGCTCGGCGCCTGCGACAAGCCGGCCGCCAGGGGCTTCAACTTCAAGGAGCTCGCGCGCGGTGTCGACCAGACGCATCATGTCGCCGAGGGCTACGACGCCGACATCCTGATCCGCTGGGGCGATGCGGTGCTCGTGGACGCCCCCGCCTTCGATCCCCAGAACCAGACGGCCGACGGGCAGCGGCGACAGTTCGGCTACAACAACGACTATGTCGGCTTCGTGCCCCTGCCCTACGGGTCCGGCGCGAGCGACCATGGCCTCCTCTGCGTCAATCACGAATACACCAACGCCGACTTGATGTTTCCGGACCTGACCGACGCGATGGCCGCCAGCGCGGAGCAGGTTGACGTGCTGATGGCTGCCCATGGCGGCACGATCGTCGAGATCGGGCGCGACGCGGGCGGCAAATGGAGACCGGTCCCCGGCGGCGCGTATAATCGCCGCATAACCGCACTCGACACGGAAATCGAGATCGCCGGCCCGGCAGCCGGCCACGACCGCCTCAGGACCGCCGCCGACCCCAAAGGCAAGCGTGTCATCGGCACCGTCAACAATTGCGCCGGCGGCGTGACGCCCTGGGGCACCTATCTGATGGCCGAGGAGAATGTGAACATCTATTTCGCGGGCACGCTGCCGGACGGCCACCCGGAAGAGGCGAATTACAAGCGCATGGGCATTCCCGGCGACAAGATGGGCTGGGCGCGGTTCCACGACCGTTTCGACATCGGCAAGGAGCCGAATGAAGCCAATCGCTTCGGCTGGGTGGTCGAGGTCGATCCTCTCGACCCGGCGGCAGCGCCCCGCAAGCACACCGCTCTCGGCCGCTTCAAGCATGAAGGCTGCGAGAATGCCGCGACGAAGGACGGCCGCCTCGCGATCTATATGGGCGACGATCAGCAGTTCGAATATCTCTATAAATTTGTCAGCGCCGCGAAATTCGACACCAAGGATCGCGCCGCCAATCGCGGTCTCCTCGACGAGGGCACGCTTTATGTCGCCCGCTTCGAGCAGGACGGAACCGGGATATGGCGTCCGCTCGTCCATGGACAGAACGGTCTCGATGCATCGCATGGCTTCGCCTCACAGGCCGATGTTCTGATCGAGGCGCGGCGTGCCGCTGACATTCTGGGTGCGACGCCGCTCGACCGACCGGAGGACGTGCAGCCGGATCCGCTGACACAGAGAATCTATGTCGCCCTCACCAACAACGCGAAACGTACGGCGGACAAAGTCGACAGCGTCAATTCGCGCGCGAAGAATCTCTGGGGACAGATTGTCGAGATCGCGCCGGAGGACGGCGACCACGGTTCGGAACGTTTCTCCTGGACGCTCCTCGTCGCCTGCGGCGACCCGGCGAAGCCCGATGTGAAAGCCCAATGGAACGAGGCGACGACCGGGGACGGCTGGTTTGCCTGCCCGGACAATCTCGCGGTCGATGGCAAGGGAAGGCTCTGGGTCGCGACCGATCAGGGCGAGAAATGGAGCGAAACCTCGGGCGCCGCCGATGGCATCTTCGCGCTGCAAACCGATGGCAATGGACGCGGCACCGCGCGACGCTTCTTTCGTGTGCCGGTCGGCGCCGAGATGTGCGGGCCCTGCTTTACACCAGATTCGACGACGCTCTTCGTCGCCGTCCAGCATCCGGCCGCCGACGGCACGGAGGATTTCGAAGGTTTCAGACGTGCCTCGACCTTCAACGATCCCGCGACACGCTGGCCCGATTTCGCGGCCGACATGCCACCCCGCCCCTCCGTCCTCGCGATCCGCGAAAAGAAGGGCGGTCTGATCGGCGGATGAGGTCGCTGCGAGGTTGCGCATATGCATCCGATGCCGCAAGCTGAAGTCAGCACCGTCGGCACCCGGAGATTTCACCGTATGAGGATATTCCTGGACATTCTGATTTTCATCCTGGTCGTCCCCATCCTCTTCATTCTGGCCTTTCAATATGGTCTTCTCGATGGCTATGTGTCGGAGGACGCCATCCCCGCCGACCCCTTTATTCGAGCCGAACTTGCGCAGCGGACCAGCGGCTCCGACCTCAGCCAGCGCATCGACCGGGCGCTCGACGCGGGCAATTACGATGACGCCATCATGTATTCGGACATTGCCGACTACATGGAGGTCACGATCGAACCCGGCACAGCGTCGCGCCTCGCCCACGAAAAGACGCTTGGCCGCGCGATCATGCGCAACACAGGCGGGTTCTTCGAGGGCTTCGTCTCCGGCGAAGGTAGCGACACAGCCTCCTTCATGGGCGCCATCACCTCCGATCTCACCGTGGTCGGCGACGTACGCGACATAGGTTCGGAGGGAACGAAACTCATCAACGGCGAGGATTATTCGCAGCTCGTCCTCGGCCTCTCCGTCGTCGGCCTCGCGGCAACGACCGCGACCATCGCCACCGGCGGCGGTGCACTGCCGGCGAAGATCGGCGTATCGCTCCTCAAGGTGGCGAAGAAAGCCGGCACGCTGACCGTGCGTTTCACGCGCGACATGACGCGGCTCGTCGGCGAGGCGGTCAATTTCGAAAAGCTCAGAGGCACGCTCAAAACCGTCAATCTCGCCGATACGTCGGCGACGCGCCACGCGGTCGCCGATTACGCGAATGGCGTTTCGATGGCAAAGCTCACGCCTGTCTTCGGTGACATTGCGGCACTCGAAAAGAGCGTAGGGCCGGCGGAGTCTGTGCGGCTGATGAAATATGTGGAGAGCGGTGACGATCTCGCTCACCTCTCAAAAATGGGCGGCAAGCTTGGTACAAAAACGCGCGGCATCGTCGAACTGACGGGAAAGACCAGCCTTCGTGCCTTCAAGACGGTCGCCAACCTGATCCTGTGGGCCGCCGGTTGGGCCTGGGCCTTCATCGCGGCGATCGGTGCCGCCTTCATCGGCTCGCTGGGCAGCAGACTGAGACGCAGGCGGGCGGCCTGAGGTTCAGGCCGCGAGCAGGAAGCTCAATAGAAAGACGCCGGAAAGAAAGCTCCAGATCATCGCGATCGCCGCCGAGAGCAGCAGCCATACCGGCGGTCTGTTCTCGAAGACCTGGGCCCTTAACGCGTTGCGGAGGATGACGTTCGGCCCGGCGAAGATCAGCGTCAGCACCCCCACGAACTGTCCAACGGTCGATTCCGACCAAACCTGAAAACTCGGTGGCTTGCTCGTGACGAGACGATAGATGCTGCCCACGAGGCCCGCCGCCACGAAGCCCGTCGAAACCGAAAAGAAAAACGCCAACCATTCAGACATGTCTTACCCAAACCCCTGCCGCACATTGCGGGTGCCCCGCTTTCTCGGCTCCTGTCCGCAAGCCGCATACCAGCCGCACCGGATTGCGGAGCGTTTAAAAAACTCCTTTATTTTCAGTGAGTTAGAAAAAGTCTCGTAAAGTCGGCCGGTCACGGCGTGCCGGATTGCGTCGTCGGCCCGTTTCAGGGCGAGACAGTCATTGTCCGTTAGAGCGGCGTCGCTACTATGTCGCCAGAGTCAGGGCGCATGTTTCGGGGGACGATGGAGTGGCGCGGCAGAAGCAATCGGGCGGGGAACTCGTTCACGAACGTCCGGCCTGGATTCTACCGGTTCTCGTCATTCTCGCTGTACTGAGTTTCTCCGGGGCCTTCCTCTACTACTACTTCGGTCCGACGCCCGGCGAGATTCTCGGCCACGATCCGAAGGCCAGCGCCGCGACACGGCGCGTCGAGGCCGTGATCGGCGGTACGCGCTTTCTCATTCCCGAAAATTATACGCGCTATCCCTCGCAACGCAGCGGCGGCGCGCAGCCTGAAGTCGCGATGCACGCGTTGCTGCCCGACTTCGCGCCTTACGTGCCGGAACGACAGGCGGAATTCACCGACAACACGCCGGAGGCAACGGTCACCTTCTTCACCCTGCGAGAGTCGGCCGCGATGCTACCGGCCGAACGGCGGCTAAAGGAGGTCTATTCGAAATACCTCGCCTCCACGCCGCCCGAAAAATTGCGGAACGGGCTCGAGAAATTCGGCTTCAGGGCGGACTCCGGCTACAAGGATCAGGATTTGCTGGTCGGCACCGATACCGACGGCAGGCTCGTCCTCATCACGTGCCAACGGACGACGCCGCTCATCGTCAGTCCGAACTGCACGCGCAGCCTCTTGCTGACGCAGAACCTCGCGCTCACCTATCGCTACAAGCGCGCGCATCTCGATCAATGGCAGCGGATCGACGAGTTGCTCATCCGGCTCGTCACCTCATTCGAGGCTCCCGGATTGCCGAGCGATCTCGAAGGCACGATCGCGGATTGAGGGTCGGGGTCCCTTCGAGACGGATCTCGAAGGGCGAGGCCGGACAGCTCACTCCGGCAGATCGATATCCAGGATCGCCATCTGGAAGGCATAGGAGACTTCGCCGTCTTCCTCGTCCTTGAAGATCACGCCGATGAATTCCTCGCCGATATTCACTTCGCAGGAATCGTCCTTCTGCGGCCGCTTCGTGACCGTGATCGAAGGCAGGCGGAACTTCTCGCGCAGATAGGCTTCGATGCGCTTGATTTCGGTCTTGTCCAAATCCGTCTCCAATCGTCAGTCGCGCGGGCCCGCTTGCCCTCGCATGAACGAGGTTTTAGCGGCTTGCGGGCCCAGGCGCAAACCATCCTTCAACGGGCAGTGTAACCGCCATCGACGACGAGTTCCGTCCCCGTGGTGAAGGAAGATTCGTCGGACGCGAGGAAAAGAATGGTATTGGCGATTTCCTCGGCGGCGCCGAGCCGGCCGATCGGATGCAGCATGGTCAGGAGCTCCACGACTTCGTTACCGCTTTGCGCGAGACCCGGCATGCCCCGGTCGACGACGGCGCGCACCATCGGCGTGTCGATATAGCCCGGATGCACCGAATTGACGCGAATGCGGTAGCCGGCCGCGGCGCATTCGAGCGCGACCGCCTTGGTGAGCAGACGGACGCCGCCTTTCGCCGCCACATAGTCGGCGGCGTTCGCCGATCCGACCAGCCCGAGGATCGACGACAGATTGATGATCGACCCCGAGCCGCCCTTTGCTGTCGTCTTCTTGATGGTGCGTATACCGTGTTTGCAGCCGAGAAAGACGCTGTCGAGATCGACGGCGATGGTGTGACGCCAATCTTCGAGCGTCTTGTCCTCGATGGGTCCGCCTTCGGGTGCGATGCCGGCATTGTTGACGAGGATGTGAAGCCCGCCATAGCGGTCCTCGGCGAGCTTCGTCACACGTTCCCACTGGCTCTCGTCGACCACGTCATGGCGTGCGAAGACGGCTTCGCCGCCCATCCGCTGAATTTCGGCCGCGAGTGCCTCGCCTGCGGTTTCGTCGAGATCGGAGCAGATGACCTTCGCCCCTTCCCGCGCCAGCGCCTTCGCGCTTGCCGCGCCAATACCCTTGGCCGCGCCCGTCACGATCGCGACCTTGCCTTCGACCCGTCCCATCCGTCTCTCCCGTTGCAAGTTTTTGTTTTGCGGCATTCTGGCGTTTTCCCGGTCTTCCGCAAAGGAGGAAAGAGACGCCGCGCCGTGCTATAGAGCTTCAAACAACCCTTACAGGAAACGTCATGGCCGTCGCCTATCTGCTTCGCTACAAGACCTCGAAACCCGGAGACATTCTGACGCAGCTCCGCGCCTACAAGGAGCGCGAGCTCGACCGTTCGCCACCCGCCGGGCTACGGCATGCGCGCCTTCTCACCGGCAGCGACGGCAAGACGGTCGCCTTCTACAGCGAGTGGGACGACGCGGACGGGCTTGAGGAGATGCGCGATTCCGTACCGTGGGAAGCCTGCTTCGACATCAACGACGTTCATGCCGACGCGCATGAGGAAATCGTTTTCGACATCGATTGAGCATTCTCATGCCGCAAGGCCATCCTGAATCCTACTACCTCGCGACAGCGAAAGGCCTCGTCGCCCATCCCGCCCTCCGCGGCGACGAAACCGCCGATGTCTGCATTGTCGGCGCGGGGTATACGGGCCTCTCCGCGGCGCTCCATCTCGCCGAACGCGGCTACAGCGTCGCGGTTCTGGAGGCCGAACGCGTCGGCTGGGGTGCCTCGGGTCGCAATGGCGGCCAGCTCGGCACGACGCATCGCAAGGACCAGCAGACGCTCGAAGAGATGCTCGGCCGCGAATGGGCGCATCGCCTCTGGTCGCTCGCCATCGATGGACTGGCGACGGTCAAGAACCTCATCGCCGATCACAAGATCGATTGCGAGTTGAAGCCCGGCATCCTCCACGCCGCCTGGAAGGAGCGCGAAGCGCCGGAGATGCGCGCCGAGGTCGAGCACATGGCGCGGGAATACGGCGTCACGACGCTGCGCTATGTGCCGCGCGACGAGATCCACGAGATGGTGGCGACGACGCGCTATCATGGCGGCATTCTCGACCTGGGCGCCGCGCATCTTCATCCGCTCAACTACTGCCTCGGTTTGGCGCGGGCGGCCGCGGCAAAGGGCGTACGGATATTCGAGAATTCCCGTGTGCTCGACATTGCCAGGACCGATCCGGCCCGCGTCGCAACGGCCAAGGGCTCCGTCACCGCGCGGCATGTCGTCATCGCCTGCAATGGCTATCTCGGGAAGCTCGAGCCCCGTATCGCGGGCCGCATCATGCCGGTCAACAATTTCATCCTCGCCACCGAACCGCTCGGCGAGGCCGCCGCGCGCGCGCTCATCCGCGACGATGTCGGCGTGCAGGATACGAAGTTCGTTATCGACTACTACCGGCTCTCCGCCGATCATCGACTCCTCTTCGGTGGCGGCGAGAATTATTCGGGCCGGTTACCACGCGATCTCGCTGCCTTCGTGCGAAAGCCGATGCTGCGCGTCTTCCCGCAACTGAAGGATGTGCAGATCGATTATGCCTGGAGCGGCACACTCGCCATCACCATGCCGCGCATCCCGGATTTCGGCCGCCTCGCGCCGAACGTTTTCTATGCGCAGGGCTATTCGGGCCAGGGCATCAACATCGCGACGCTCGCCGGCAAGCTCCTGGCGGAAGCCGTCGCGGGACAAGCCGAACGTTTCGACTGGATGGCCGACATCAAGGTGCCGATCTTCCCCGGCGGCACATTGTTGCGCTATCCGGGGCTACTGGCCGGCGTGCTCTGGTATACGCTGAAGGACCGGTTGCCGTAAGGCGGAGTTACTCCGCCCCGCCCTTCTCTTCGCCGATGATGTGATCCATCTCGTGGCTCGGCTTGTCGCAGCCCGCGCAACCGACGATCTTGGCCGGGACGCCGACAGCCGTGCAATGGGCCGGAACGTCGTGCAGCACGACGCTGCCCGCGCCGATGCGGCTATATTCGCCGATGACGATGTTGCCGAGCACCTTGGCGCCGACGCTGATGAGGACGCCGCGGCGGACCTTCGGGTGGCGGTCGCCGGTTTCCTTGCCGGTGCCGCCCAGCGTCACGCCGTGGAGCATCGAGACGTCGTCGTCGACCACCGCCGTTTCGCCGATGACGATGCCGGTCGCATGGTCGATGAAGACGCCGCGGCCGATCTTCGCCGCCGGGTGGATATCGACCGCGAAGAGGTCCGAAATCCGGTTCTGCAGATAGAGCGCCATGGCGCGGCGGCCCTTCATCCAGAGCCAATGCGCGATGCGATGCGTCTGCAGCGCGTGGTAGCCCTTGAAGAACAGAAGCGGCTGGACATAGGAATGGCATGCCGGATCGCGGTCGTAATAGGCGACGATATCGGCCCGTGCCGCATCGCCGATATCCGGCGCGTCGGCCAGCGCCTCGTCGAAAATCTCGCGAAGCTGCATCGCCCGGATTTCCGTGTTCCCGAGCTTCTGCGCGAGGTGATAGGCGAGCGAGGCGTTGAACTGACGATGGTTCAGAACCGTCGCATAGAGAAAGCTCGCCAGCGCGGGCTCGCTCTGGGCCATTTCCTGCGCTTCCGACCGGATGCGCTCCCATACGGGATCGCAGACGGCCAGAGCTTCCGCATAATTGCGTTCCACCGGCTTCGACATGCAGGTGCTCCTTCCTCGATCCCATGGCCCCTCAGGGCCAGCCAATTCCACAAACTCGGGCCGACAAACTAGCATATGGAGCGGTTAAGGGATAGTTCAACAAGAGAACTAACAGCGTCCCGCTGCCCCCTGCCGAGACCGGCTTCCCACCGGTCTCCCCGGCCAGCATCCCGCTGGCCCACCCCGGCGAAGCGACCATGCGTCCCGCAAGTCTCTCCGCTCCAAGTGATATGGTCTGAGTCGTTCGGAATATAAGTGGGGATATCTTTTATTATGCCTTTCGCGAAAGTCGGCGATCTCGACGTTTACTATGAGCGCCAGGGCCAGGGCCCGCGCCTCCTGTTCATTTCCGGCACGGCCAGCGACCTCCGCATGAAGCCCAATATTTTCGACGGGCCGTTGCCGAAACATTTCGACGTGCTGGCTTATGACCAGCGCGGCCTCGGTCGGACGTCGAAACCCGACCGTCCCTATTCCATGGCCGATTACGGGGAAGATGCCGCCGGGCTGATGCAGGCCGTCGGCTGGGGCTCGGCTCTCGTCATCGGCGTTTCCTTCGGCGGCATGGTCGCACAGGAACTTGCCATCAACCATCCCCACATGGTCGAAGGCCTCGTGCTCGCCTGCACCTCGCCCGGCGGTGCGGGCGGCGCCTCCTTCCCCTTCCACGAAATCGAGCATCTGAAGGGCGAAGCGCGGGCGCGCCACATGATCCCGATTTCCGATACGCGGTACGACGCCGCCTGGGCCGAGGCGCATCCCGAACAGTACGAGGCGATGGTCGCCTTCGCCTCGAACGATCCCTATGCGGATGAACCTGGCATGGCCATGGGTCGCCACCGTCAACTCGAGGCGCGTGCGAAACACGACACCTGGGACCGGCTCGGGCAGATTCATTGCCCCACGCTCATCTGCGCCGGCCGCCATGACGGCATCGCGCTTCCCGCGACGCAGGAGAAAATGGCGGGCCGCATCAGGGGCTCCGAACTGCGCTTCTTCGAGGGCGGACACATGTTCATGATTCAGGATCGCGAGGCCTTCCCCGCGATGATCCATTTCCTCAAGGGCGAGGAATAGAACGGTCTGGCGCGTTCCCTCCCGATGCTTTAATGATAAACATTAATATAGAAGGCATCGCGGGAGGACGCTTATGGGCCGGAAAATCCTTTTCATCACCACCGACCAGATGCGTTTCGACGCCATCGGCGCGAATGGGCAGAAGGTCGCCCGTACGCCGGCGATCGACGCGCTGGCGACGAACGGCATCAACTACACCCGCGCGCATAACCAGAACGTGGTCTGCATGCCGGCGCGCTCGACCATGATTACCGGACAATATGTGTCCACGCACGGCGTCTGGATGAACGGCGTGCCGCTTCCCGCCGACGCACCGAGCGTCGCGCAATACCTCCATGAAAAAGCCGGTTACCGCACCGCGCTGATCGGCAAGGCGCATTTCGAGCCCTTTCTCGATCTCGAACTGAAATTCTACGAAAATCGTATGGCGCGCGTCGGCGAGTACGGCCCGCATCGCGGCTTCGAACACATGGAGATGGCGACGCATTCGCCGCTGATCCTCCACTACAATGAGTGGCTGAAAAAGACCGACCCGGACGCGATCGGAAAGTTCTACCGCAACCTCAACGACAAGTTTCAGGTCAATGCCGAAGGCGGCGGCGAGACCGGCGGTTGCCAGCTTCATTACAACGACATCGCGCGCGAGCATTACCACACCGACTGGGTGGCGGACCGGACCATCGCCTGGCTCGACGGACTCCAATCCGACGACGACTGGTTCTGCTGGGTCTCCTTCCCCGATCCGCATCACCCATGGGATCCGCCGAAGTCGGAACTCGGCCGGCATCCGTGGCGCGAAACGCCGATGCCGGAATTCTATCCAGGCTCGAAGGAAAAGATCGAAGCGATCCTGGCCGGCAAACCGCGCCATTGGATGGAATGGTATACGGGCGAGCGCGTCACCAATTACGAAGCGCCGCCGGACTTCCGCGCGAAGGACATGACCGCCGATCAGGTGCGCGAGATCAACGCCTTCACCCATGTCGAGAACGAGTTGATCGACGAGGCGGTGGCGAAGATCATGGCGACGATCGAAAAGCGCGGCTGGGGCGACGATGTCGATGTCATCTTCACGACCGACCACGGCGAGTTTCAGGGCGAATTCGGCCTGCTCTTCAAGGGCCCCTATCACGTCGATGCGCTGATGCGTCTTCCCTTCATCTGGAGACCAGCGAAATCGGCGAAGGTCGCGCCGACGAGCGTCAAGGCACCCGTCGGGCAGATCGACCTCGCACCGACCTTCTGCGAAATCGCGGGACTGCCGGTCGCCGAATGGATGCAGGGAAAGCCGCTCCCCCAATCCGATGCGGACGCCGCCCGCCAGAAGCGCGAACGTGTCTTCACCGAATGGGACTGCACCCATGTCGATGGGACGACCGTAGGGCTCCGTACCATCTATCGCGACGGCTACACGATCACGGCGTATCTCCCCGGCACGCTTTACGACGGCACCGAGGGCGAGCTCTATGACCACGGGAACGATCCGCAGCAATGGCGGAACCTATGGAACGATCCGGCCTACAAGACGATCAAATCCGATCTCCTTGCCGATCTGAAGGACAATCTCCCGCCGGTCCACGAACCCCGCATGGAATGCGTCGCGCCGGTTTGAGATCAAAATCTGTCACCCCGGCCTTGTGCCGGGGCCCAGGGGCCAATGGCTCAGTGCTAGCCGCCCCTGGGTCCCGGCATGCGCCGGGATGACACTTGGGGTCGGGTTGGGCAGAATGCGCCACCTTCAAATCCGCAAGGAGCCCCCATGCCCTCCCCCACGCCTCGCATGATCGCCGAGAAAGACGGCGCGATCGGCTGGATGATCTTCAACAATCCGGAGCGGTTGAACGCCGTCAGCCTCGACATGTGGGAGGCGGTGCCGAAAATCATTGCCGAATTCGAGGCCGATCC
>NZ_DATKFR010000157.1:0-2658 GCF_035511255.1 Parvibaculum sp. | reverse complement strand
AGCGTCAACCGCGCGCTGCTGCCGCCCCCGTCGCATTACTACGATCTGCTGCAGCCCTTCGCCTCGCGTATCGACATCTGGCACACGATCTACAATCACCCGCTGGCGGATGCGGCGGCGATCGCCGAATGGGTCAAGGGGACGGGGCTTCGCCCCTGGCTCGAACCGCTGAACGAGGCTCAGCGCGAGGCCTATCTCGCCGAATATATCAGCCGCATCGCCAAGGCCTATCCGCCGCTTCGCGACGGCAAGGTGCTGCTGCGTTTTCCGCGGCTCTTCATCGTCGTGACGCGCCGCTGATGCCGGCGGCCCGGCGGTGGCGATACGAGAACGGCCTCCCTTGCGGCTTCATGAGGCGTCATCCTGATCTCGATACGCGGCGGACGAAGTGCCGCAGTGAAGAACTGCCGACGGTCGCTAGGAGAGCCAGCGGAAGGCGCGGCTTATGAATGCCTTTCCGTCGGCGATGACGGGCGTTCCATGCGCCATCAGAACTTTTTGGGTGGGCCATGCGAGAATGCGTTCGAGCGCGGCACGGGCGGCGCGCCTGTCGGTGAAGGCGACGCGGAACTTTCGCGGTACGGATGGTTCCGGCGCGACCATTCGGTCGAGTCTCGCCACAAGGGCCCGCCAGCCGGAAAACCAGCCGGCGGGGAACTGCTGAAGAAGATCGACAAAAAGCGTGGTGCCGCTCTTGATGTGAAAGAATACGGCCTCGGTCGTAATCGCGTTGCCTGTCATCAGAACCTGGTCGAGGTCATCGACCCAATCAGGACTTGGTACATTTCCAAGGTCGTTGTCGAACAGGATGTCCTTGCGCTTCTGCCGCAGACCCGGCGGGGCGTAAACCTTCGCCGACGGAAAGGCGCGCTTCCAGTCGGGAATGGAAAGATGATGCAGCGAGTTCGGCGCGACGAGGTGGCGAACGGCGCCGAGTGCGGCGACCTCAGTGCGAAGCTCTTCCGTGAGCGGGATCGGCGACCAGATGAAGAGGCCGCCATTAGACAATCTGATGACGGCCATTCGTGTGGGGTAGTGGAAGCCGAGGAACGCGGTGACGGCAGGTCCATCCGCAGTCCATATCTCGTCGCCGAATTGCTTCAACATGACGGATCCTTGTCGGGCGTCAACGTTCGGGCTTCAGGCCCCGTTCGGCGAGAAATTTTGCGCGGCCCTTTTCGCCGGACTTCTCGAAGGAAGACAACACCTTGTCGATTAGCCACGGAAAGGCACCCATCAGACGCGACGTGATGCTGTCGCCATAGGGAATGTAGGTTTCGAGCCTGCCCGTGTCGAGCGCCTTCATGCAGGCGTCGGCTACCTGCGCCGCCGTCAAGACCGTGCCGACGAAATTGAGCGGCGATCCATCATGCGTCGCCTCGTAGCGCAGCATCGGCGTGTCGACGCCGCTCGGAAAGACGCCCATGACGCGCACGCCGTCGTGCCGGAGTTCCGACCGCACGGAGGTCTGGAAACCGCGCAACCCGAATTTCGACGCCGCATAGGCGGCACTGCCGCGTAGCGCGATGATGCCGCCCATCGAGACGATGGAGAGAATGTCGCCGCTCTTGCGTGGCCGCATGATGCGGGCGGCGGCGCGGGTGAGCTGCATCGGCGCGATCAGGTTGATGAAGATGTGGCGGTCGAGCGCCTCCGGCGGCAGGGCGTCGATGTCGCCGGGCTCGACGAAGCCCGCATTGTTGACCAGAAGGGCGAGGTCGCTGTGGTCCTGCTCGATCGCGGAGGCGAGCGCCGCGACGCCCTCCGTCGTCGACAGATCGGCACGGATGGTCAGCGGCGTTCGTGAGAGGCGTTTCGCCACCTCCGCCATGCGCGCTTCGTTGATGTCGGCAAGGATCAGGTCGTAGCCGCGCTTGTCGAGGCGGATTGCGATCTCCTCGGCGATGGCGCCGCCGCCGCCGGTGATGAGAGCCTTCCGCGCCATCACGCGGCTTCTTTCTTCTTCGGTGTCACGCGCAACCTGTCGAAGCATCCTTCGGTCAGGTCCGGCCAGTGGAGGCGTTTGCGGATCGCATTCATATGCTTGCGGTAAGCGGCGATCTCGACATAGGTCGCATGGCGGTCCGAGCCGACGAAATGGATGCCGCCGGTGAGGTCCGGCTTGTCGGTGGCGATCAGCTTGTCGACGGCCGCCGCGTCGGCGCCGCCCTTCGCGCGGGCGACGATGGTGCGGGCGATCAGGTCGGCCATCTGGTCGAAAAGCTTGTAGGCGCCGCCATTGGTCTCCATGAAGCCGAGCGCATAGAGGTTCGGCGTCTCGCGGCTGAAAAGGTTCATGTAGAGATCGGGCCGGCTGTGCTTCCAGGTGAAATTCTTCGGATCGAGGTAAGGCACCTTCCACGCATAGCCTGTGGCGCAGAGCACCAGATCGATTTCCTCCGACGTGCCGTCCTTGAAATGCACCGTCTTGCCGTCGAAGCGCGCGATGTCGGGTTTTGCCTTGATGTCGCCATGCGCGAGGAAATGCAGGAGCTGGGTGTTGAGGATCGGATGCGTTTCGAAGATGCGATGATCGGGCTTCTGAAGACCGAGCCGCGTCAGATCGCCGTTTATGATCCGCAGCATCGCCCCGAAGACGCGCTGCTCGAGCCACATCGGAAGTTGCGGGCCCGACGCCGCGAAGGCATCGGCGGGAAG
>NZ_DATKFR010000156.1:0-1905 GCF_035511255.1 Parvibaculum sp. | reverse complement strand
AGCTCACCAAGGCGAAGAAGCTCCAGGAAAAGGAACCGGCTTGAGCCGGTTGGAAGGCGCATGACCTTTCGTCTCGCCTTCATGGGCACGCCCGATTTTGCCGTTCCGGTTCTGGCCGCGCTGATCGCCGCCGGCCATGAGGTCGCCGCCGTCTATTCGCAGCCGCCGCGCAAGGCCGGCCGCGGCATGGCCGAGCAATTGTCGCCCGTGCATCGCTTCGCCGCCGAACACGGCCTCACGGTCCGCACGCCCGTTTCGCTGAAATCCGAAGAGGAGAGACAGGCCTTCGCCGATCTCGACCTCGATGTCGCGGTCGTCGTCGCCTATGGGCTGATCCTGCCGAAGCCGGTGCTTGCGGCGCCCCGTCTCGGCTGCCTCAATCTCCATGCGTCCCTGCTGCCGCGCTGGCGGGGCGCGGCCCCCATTCAGCGCGCCATCATGGCGGGCGACGCCGAAACGGGCGTCATGGTGATGCAGATGGAAGCGGGCCTTGATACCGGGCCGGTGCTGCTCGGCGAGCATGTCGCGATTGCACCGGACGCCACCGCCGGAAGCCTTCACGACAGGCTTTCCGAAATCGGCGCCTCGCTGATGATCCGTGCGCTTGCCGCCCTCGAACGGGGTAGCCTTGCCGCGACGCCGCAGCCGGACGAGGGCGTTACCTATGCGAAAAAGATCGAGAAGGAAGAAGCGCGCATCGACTGGTCGCGCGACGCAAAGGCGCTCGACGCACATATCCGCGGCCTGACGCCCTTTCCCGGCGCCTTCTTCGAAGTTGCGCGCGACGGCAATCCGGTGCGCATCAAGGTGCTGCGCGAGACGCCGGTTGCGGGGCAGGGTGCGCCCGGCGAAGTGCTGTCGCTCGACGGCGGCATCACCATTGCGTGTGGGCAGGGCGCCCTGAAACTCACCGAATTGCAGCGCGCGGGCAAGGGGCCGATGAAGGCCGACGATTTCCTGCGCGGCTTTCCGCTGAAGCGCGGCGAGAGGCTCGCCTGATGCCCCGCTACAAGCTCACTATCGAATATGACGGCACGAATTTCGTCGGCTGGCAGAGCCAGGCCGATGGCGGTTCGGTGCAGGACGTGCTCGAAGCGGGCTTCAAGGGCTTTTGCGGGCAGGATATTCGCGTCAACGGCGCGGGCCGGACGGACGCCGGCGTTCATGCGCTGGGCCAGGTCGCGCATGTCGACCTGCCGGAGCCGGTGCGCACAGACACGCTGCGCGACGCGGTCAATGCGCATATGCGGCCGCATCCTGTCGCCATCGTCGAGGCCGAGGAAGTCGGCGGCGATTTCGAGGCGCGTTTTTCAGCGACGCGACGCCATTACATGTATCGCATCGTCAATCGCCGCGCGCCGCTGACGCTGGATCGCGGACAGGCCTGGCTCGTCCACAAGCCGCTCGATGCGGACGCCATGCACGCCGCCGCGCAGCTTCTGATCGGCAAGCACGATTTCACGACCTTCCGCTCGATGCAGTGCCAGGCGAAATCGCCGGTGAAGACGCTCGACGAGTTGAGCGTGTCGCGCTACGGCGAGGAGATCGAGATTATCGCGCGCGCACGTTCCTTTCTGCACAATCAGGTGCGCTCGCTGGTGGGCTCCCTGAAGCTCGTCGGTGAAGGCAAATGGTCGGCGCGCGATCTCGATCGCGCGCTCAAGGCCCGTGACCGCGCGGCCTGCGGCCCCGTCGCGCCGCCGGACGGGCTTTATCTGCTGAAGGTCGATTACGACTAGCCGGCCGCCGGCGTCAGCAGCAACCGGCCGAGGGCCTGTTCGAGCACGATGCCCAGCACGAAGTCGAAGACGAGAATGGCGATAGCGGTGGAGGGCGGCGCGCCGAGCACGACGCGGGCGATCTGCCAGCGATACCAGACGATGAGGCCGAAAACGGACAGCGTCA
>NZ_DATKFR010000155.1:0-12252 GCF_035511255.1 Parvibaculum sp. | reverse complement strand
TCGCCGCCGGCGCCGAGCGGATCGCGTGTCATGTAGTAGCCGTGCTCGGGATGGCCGAGCGCCAGCGCCATGTAGTGCGACACCGGGATCGGCCCCGTCGCCGCGATCAGGCGCGCGATGTGGCGCGCGAGTTCGGTCATGTTACTTGCGCTTCGCCGCCGGCTGCTTCGGCGCGGTCGCGCGCGGCGAGAGCCATTCCGAAAGCGCCGGCGCCTTCCAGACGATGAGCGCGCCGATCAGGATCATCGGGATCGACAGCACCATGCCCATGGTGAGCCAGCCGCCGTAGAGATAGCCGACTTGTACATCCGGCTCGCGGAAGAATTCGACGATCACGCGGGAAACGCCATAGCCCATGATGAAGACGCCCATGATCGTGCCGGGCCGTTGCAGCAGCTTGAAGCGATGCGTGAGTAGCCGGAGAACGAGAAAGAGCACGATGCCTTCGAGCGCGGCCTCGTAGAGCTGGCTTGGATGGCGAGGCATGGGACCGCCATTCGGGAAGACGACGCCCCAGGGCATGTCTGTCGGCCGGCCCCAGAGTTCGGAATTGATGAAGTTGGCGATGCGGCCGAAGAACTGCCCGATGGGCTGCGCCGCGCTGACGAGGTCCATCAGCGTCAGCATCGGAATGTTGCGCCGCCGCGCGAAGATCGCCAGTGCGACGAGCACCCCGAAGGCGCCGCCGTGAAAGCTCATGCCGCCCTGCCAGACGGTGAAGATCTCCGCCGGATGGCTACTGTAGTAATCGAAATTATAGACGAAGACGTAGCCGATCCGTCCGCCGAGGATGACGCCGAGCGCCGCCCAGAGCAGCGCGTCGTCGATCTCGAGCTTGGTGATCGGCGCCGACCCCGTCCAAAGCTTCGGCGTATCGATCATGCCGAGGATATAACGCCAGCCGAGCACCAGCCCCGCGATATAGGCAAGCGCATACCAGCGGATCGCCAGCGGTCCGATATGGATGAGAACCGGATCGATGTTGGGAAAGGGAATGCCGGTCATAGGGCCTCGTCGTGGGCGCGGAATGCCGGGCCAGTGTCACCGCCGCCGCTCGGGTGTCAAGCCGCGCGGCGGCGTCACGGTCGCGATGCGACTGTTTCCCTAGCTTTCGACAACGGCCCTGGGTTCGCGGATCACAAGCGCGTCACATGACAATTCAGACAGGATTTCCTTGGCCGTGCTGCCAATGAGAATGTCCAGAAATCCACTTCTGCCGTGTGTGCCGAGGACGACCAGATCGACGCCGCGATCGGTCGCATATTGCCTGACCAGAAGGCTCGGGTGCCCATATTCGACGAGATGGTGGAAGTTTCGGGCCTGTTCGGGCGCCAGTCCCGTTTCGTCGAGAAAGGTCTGGTAGTCGCCCGCGATCATGTCCTTGTAGTCTTCACGGTAACGCGCAGGATCGCCGGTCATGCCCGCCATGGGCGGATCGAAGGCATGAAGAATGCTGAGCCGGTGATCGGGAAAAAAACCCATCGCCCCCCTGAGGGCGTGCCTTGAGGATTCCGAAAGATCGGTCGTCACCAGAATGTTGCCGTAAGGTCCTCGGACACGCTGCTTGACGATTAGCAGGGGGACTCGCGACCGTTTCAGCAAGCGGTCGACCGTCGCGCCGAGACCGAAACGCCCAAGCGTTTCATCGCGCGCGATGCCGGTGACGATGAGCTCGCATTGATACTTCGCGGCGGTTCTCAAGATGACATCGGAGGGCTCGCCTTCTTCGACGATGGCTGTGACATTCGGCGCCGCCTGCAGCATGTCGCGCCGCAATTGCTGCTCGACGACGGCTTTCATGTCGGGAGGGCGCCGCCAGCTCGGAAGAGAGTGTTCCCTTGCGCTTGCGTAATTCGATGCGCGCTCCAGAGCGTGAACCGCGATCAGTTCTGCCTGCCATGTCGCCGCGAGATTCGCGGCGCGGTCGAGGGCGCGGTCGCAGCGAGCGCTCAAATCCGTCGCCAGAAGGATTCTACGAGGGCGGGTCATGATTCTGCTCGCTTCCGTCATGTCTTAATCCTTTCCTGTTCGATGCGCGCGTTCCTTGATACCGGTCAACTACGGTTCCGCGTCGCCGAAAATCCTGAACCGACGCAGAAGTGCCTTCTCGATTTCCAGAAGGACCATGAGCAGCACGCCCGCGGCGACGATGAGAAGACCGTCGACAATCCCCAACGGGCGCGTCTCGAAGAGGTCCTGCATGAACGGCGCATAGGTAAAGGCGAATTGCGCGGCGACGACGGCTGCGAGCGCGAGCAGGACGGCGGGCGTGCCCAATGCGCCGCGCCATGTGAACGACGTCATGTGGAGATAGCGCACGCTGAAAAGATAGAAGATCTCGAAGACGACGATGACGTTGACCACCATGGTCCGTGCCGTCTCTACGTCGATATCTCGCGCCATCGCTTGAAAGAAGATGCCGAGCGCGCCGATCGCGAAGAGCAGGGAAACGACGACGACGCGCCAGACCAGGAACGGAGAGAGCAGCGGCGCTCGGGCGGATCTCGGCGGCCGGCGCATGACATCGCGCTCCGGCGGCTCGAACGCCAGCGCAAGGCCAAGGGTGACCGAGGTGATGAGGTTGATCCATAGAATTTGGACGGGTGTCATCGGCATGATGAAGCCGAAAAGGATGGCGACGATCACCGTCAGCGCCTCGCCGCCATTCGTGGGAACTGTCCAGGAAATGACCTTGCGGATATTGTCGTAGACGGTACGGCCTTCATGCACGGCCGCGACGATGGAAACGAAATTGTCGTCGACGAGGACCATCTGCGCGGCTTCCTTGGCCGCCTCCGTTCCTTTCCTGCCCATGGCGACGCCGACATCGGCCTGTTTCAGCGCCGGCGCGTCGTTGACGCCATCTCCGGTCATAGCGACCACGGCGCCGGTGGATTGCAGCGCCCGTACGATACGCAACTTATGTTCGGGACTTGTCCGGGCGAAGACCTCGGTATGAACCGCAAGCTCCGCGAGTTTCTCGTCCGGCGTCCGGTCGATATCTGCGCCGCTGACGACGTCCGGCCGTTCCGTCAGGCCGAGTTGCCGTGCGATGGCGGCGGCTGTCGCGGCGTGATCGCCGGTGATCATTTTTACCGCGATGCCGGCGGAATGGCATTCGGCGATAGCCTGCACAACCTCGTCGCGCGGCGGGTCGATGAAGCCCGCGATGCCGAGCAGGGTGAGGCCGTGCTCCACGTCTCCAAAGGAAAGCCGGTTCCCGGAATGGACCGGGGTTTTGACGGCAAAAGCCAGCACACGCTCGCCATCGGAAGCGGCGAGCGTGGTTTTGTCGGTCCAGTAGGCAAGGTCGAACGGTCGGGCACCGGCCGTTGTCGCCTGCATGTCGCACATGGCGAAGATGCGTTCCGGTGCGCCCTTGACGAAGATCTCCCGTCCATCCGCGCTTGAACCATGGCTGGTCGCCATGAAGCGGTGTTGTGCGTCGAAGGGAATTTCATCCGAACGAGGCCATTCCGACCTGAGATGTTCGGGATTGAGCCCCGCCTTCATCGCAAGCGCAACCAGCGCGCCTTCCATCGGGTCCCCGTCGACGAGCCATTGCCTGTCGGTATGGTGCAGGCGGGCGTCGTTGCAGAGGAGGCCGGCGCGGATGAGCGGCATGGCTGCTGCCAGCGCGGCGACGTCTTCGTCCTTTCCTTCCGCCGTCAACTCGCCCTCGGGCTCGTAACCGGAGCCGCCCACGAGAATCGCATGATCGGCGGTGATGATCCGCCGCACCGTCATTTCGTTGCGCGTGAGTGTGCCGGTTTTGTCGGAGCAGATGACGGAGGTGGCGCCGAGCGTTTCCACCGCGGGAAGATGGCGGATGACGGCGCTGCGCGCGGCCATGCGCTGGACGCCGATCGCAAGCGTGATGGTGATGACGGCGGGCAGCCCCTCCGGCACGACGCCGACCGCAAGCGCCACGACGGCGATCAACGCGTCCGCCCAGGCAAAGCCGCGCACCAATGTCGCGAAGGCGAAAAGGAGAATGGCCGCGAGGATGGCGACCCATGTGAATCGCTGGCCGAACCGGTTGATCTGCCGCAGCAGGGGCGTTGTGAGTTCCTTCACGCCTTCGATGAGCGTGCTGATATGGCCGATCTCGGTTCGCGAGCCCGTTGCAACGGCGACGCCGGTTCCCTGTCCGGCGGCAACCAGTGTTCCTGAAAACCCCATGCATACGCGGTCGCCGAGCGGTGCATCCTCCGCGACGATGGCGTCGGTCTTTTCCGCGACCACGGATTCGCCGGTCAGCATCGACTCGTCGATGAGAAGGCCGCGCGCTCGGATCAGCCGGATGTCGGCAGGAACGCGATCGCCCGCCTCGATGAAGACGACATCGCCGGGCACGACCTCGGCGACGGGAACGGTCGCCCGATGACCGTTCCGCCGCACGGTGGCGAGCGGCGATATCATCTTTCTGATGGCACTGAGCGCCTTCTCGGCCTTGTCCTCCTGAACGAAGCCGACGATCGCGTTGACCATGACCACGGCGACGATCACGGCGGCGTCCACATGGTGGCCGAGACTCCAGGCCGCCACCGCCGATGCGAGAAGGAAGTAGATGAGCGTGTTGTTGAACTGCGCCAGGAAGCGCAGAAGAGGGTGACGGCGCGGGGCTTCGGGAAGGGAATTGGGGCCCTGGGTGGCCAGCCGGCCCGCGGCCTCCTCCGCCGTAAGGCCGTCGGGGCTTGTGCCGAAGGCACTGAAAAGCTGGTCCTCCGGCACGGCATACCAGGCTCGTTGCGATGAAAGAGCTCCAGAAGCGTCATGCGCCGGTCGTGTCGATGCGGTTATCTGGATGTGCTGGCCTTTCCTAAGACTGATTTTCAGTATCGTACAACGGGCCGGCTCGAGGAAAACCGGACAAATTGACCCGTTCGATTTTTGCTGCCCGAGGAGTTATGTTCGGCGGCCCGAGAGTTAGGAGAGCGACATGACCCAGACGCAGAACCGCGTTTTCGACGAGATTGCCCGGCTGTTCACCAATGCCGCCGGCGCGGCCCAGGGTGTGCGTCAGGAGGTCGAAACGGTGATCCGCTCCCAGGCGGAGCGGCTGGTCGCCGACCTCGATCTGGTCCCTCGCGAGGAGTTCGAGGTCGTCCGGGCCATGGCGGCCCTTGCCCGCGAGGAGAACGAGGCCCTGAAACTCCGTGTCGAGGCGCTGGAAGCCCAACTCGCCCGGAAGGCAAAAGCGGCCTCGAAGGCCAGGCCCGCCGAGGCCCCCGAAGGGGCCAATGACGGCGAATAGCCTGCCCGTTTAATCCCCGGCTTTTTCGGCCCCGCCGCGCCCCCGAGGGTTGCGCCGACTCAAGACATGCGTCACGTTGGGATGGTGGGGCAGGAGGTCGCAGCCTACAATATGTAGCGTTTCGGGCCTGCCGAAGAGGCTGCCGAGTCGGGGTACAGAATGACTGCTTCTCTCGTTGAAGCCGACGAGTTCGATCCAAATCCCCTCGATCTGCTGGAGCAGGTGGCTTCGATCCGTGACTGGATTTTCGAGCGCAGCCACGAGGATGAGTTGACGATCTGCGTTGCGGGCGAATGGCGCGATCACCAGATTTCCCTGAACTGGCGCAACGACCTCTCCGGTCTTCATGTGGCGACGACGCTCGACATCCGCGTGCCCTACGACAAGCGGCCGCAGATCCGGCACCTGCTGACACTCATCAACGAACAACTCTGGTCCGGCCATTTCGATCTCTGGTCGGAAGAGGGCGTGCTTCTCTATCGGAACAGCCTGTTGCTTTGCGGCGGGGCGACCGCGACGCCGGAACAGTGCGAGGCGCTGCTGCGGCTGGCGGTCGAGGCCTGCGAGCGGTATTACCCGGCGATCCAGTTCGTGCTCTGGGCCGGGAAGTCCGCCGAAGAGGCGATCGCGGCGGCGATGTTCGAGACACGGGGCAATGCCTGAGCATGTGGGTTTCGCCCGCAGTTTGAGACGGTTTCTGAAATGACATTGAAGTTGCAACGACCGCTCGTTCTTGTCGGCGCCGGCAAGATGGGCGGCGCTCTTCTGTCCGGCTGGCTCGCGGATGGATTGTCGCCGAAGCAGGTCTTCGTGCGCGACCCGTCGCCCTCGGACGAGGCTGCGAAATTCATCCTCGGTGCCGGCGTGCACCTCAACGCCGCCATCGACGACCTTGCCGCGCGCAAGCCCTCCGTCGTGCTGCTCGCCGTGAAGCCGCAGCTGATGGACCAGGTGCTGCCCGATCTCGCACCTCTGGTCGTGCCCGATGCGCTCTTCATCTCGATTGCGGCAGGCACGAGCCTCCACAGGCTGAAGGAGCTGCTGGGTGCCGAAGCCCGCATCGTGCGCGCCATGCCGAATACGCCGGCTTCCGTCGGTCGCGGCATGACGGTCGCCTGCGCCAATGCGCTCGTTTCGCCCGAACAGCAGGCGCTTGCGAGCGAACTTCTGGCCGCCGTGGGCGATGTCGACTGGGTCGAGAGCGAACCATTGATCGACGCCGTGACCGCTATCTCGGGCTCCGGCCCGGCCTACGTCTTCTATCTGGCCGAATGCCTCGCGGCGGCCGGCGAGGCGCTCGGCCTCGAGCCGGCGCTTGCGCTCCGCCTTGCGCGCGCGACCGTTTCGGGGGCGGGCGAAATGCTTCATCGGCTCGACGATGAGCCGTCGACGTTGCGCAAAAACGTCACCTCGCCGGGCGGTACGACGGCCGCGGCGCTCGACGTGCTGATGGGCGAGGGCGGGCTCTCGCCGCTTCTCCGCCGCGCCACGGCCGCCGCCCGCGACCGTTCCCGCGAACTCGGTCAGTAGGCCGTGGATGCGCTCTTCGATCCGCTGTCGCTTTTCGGCCTCTTCGCCGTCACTGTGATGCTTCTCTGCTACGCGCTCGAAGATCGCAGCCGCTGGTTCGTGCTGGGCTTCGCGGGTGGCTGCGGGCTTGCCTCGCTCTATGGCTTTCTGCAGGGCGCCTGGCCCTTCGGCATCGTCGAGGGGATCTGGGTCGTCGTCGCGGTCAGGCGCTGGTGGCGTCTTCCGGCCTGAATGCCTATCTTCTCCGGCATGAGGAGATTAGGACAATGGCCCGCAAGCAATCGTCGCCCCGATCCACGCCTGAAGACAGGATCGTCGAAGCCGCGCTGAAGCTCGCCGCGACGCGCGGCTGGCAGGATCTTGCGCTGGCCGATATCGCGGCCGCCGCGAAGGTGAGCCTCCCGGACCTCGCAAAACTCTTTCATTCGAAATCCGCGATCCTTGCGGCATGGACGCGACGCATCGATGCGGATGTGCTCGCCGCCGCCGAGGCCGAAAATCTCGAAAGCGAAAACCCGCGCGACCGCCTCTTCGATGTGCTGATGCTGCGCTTCGACGCGCTCGCGCCGCGAAAGCCGGCCCTGAAACGCATCGCGCAGGATCTCGCCCGCGATCCTCTGGCTGCGGGGACGATGCTGCGCCCGGCGCTGCAGTCGCTCGGCTGGATGCTCGAAGCGGCGGGCTTCGATTCATCCGGTCTGCGCGGTGCCCTGCGGGTCTGCGGCCTCGCCTTGATCTGGGTGGCCGTCTTCCGCGTCTGGCTCGACGATGGCGAGGATCAGGCGAAGACCATGGCCGAGCTCGACCGGCGGCTCAGGCAGGCGGAAGGAATTATGAAGCGCATCTCGCGCGCCGGACCTCGCCGCAAGGAGGACGTTGCCGCATGAGATCGCCGCTCCCGCTTTGCGGGAGAGGGCTCGTCACACCGGCACGTGGATGACGGCGCGAAGGCCGCCCATGGGGCTCTTCGAAAGTTGTACGTCGCCGCCATGTCCGCGTGCGATGTCGCGCGCGATGGCGAGGCCGAGCCCTGTTCCACCCGCGTCGAGATTGCGCGCCGCGTCGAGCCGGTAGAAGGGACGGAAGACCTCTTCGAGCTGGTCTTCCGGAATGCCCGCGCCGTCGTCGTCGACCACGATGTCGATATCGTCCTCGTCGCGCACCGCCGTTACCCAGACATGGCGCGCATATTTGCCGGCATTGTCGATGATGTTGGTGAGGCAACGCTTGAAGGCGTTGCGCCGGAGCGGAAGGACGAGATCGCCATGAAGCTGAAGGGCGACGCTATGGCCTTTGCGTTCGGCGTCGTTCTTGATTTCGGCAAGCAGGTCGCCGAGTTCGGTGAGTTCCGAGGCCTCGCGCTGATGGCCGCGCGTGAAGTCGAGATAATCTTCCAGCATGCGCTCCATCTCGCGCACGTCGGCCCTCAATTCCTCGGTCTCCGGCGTGTCGCGCAGCATGGCGAGTTGCAGCTTGAACCGCGTCAGCGGCGTCCTGAGGTCGTGGCTGACGCCGGCGAGCATTGCCGTCCGCTGCTCGATCTGGCGTCTGATGCGCTCGCGCATTTCAAGGAAGGCGACGGCGGCGCGCCGTACTTCAGAAGCTCCCTGCGGCTTGAAGCTCGGCACGTCGCGGCCCATGCCGAAATCCTCCGCCGCCTCCGCCAGACGCTCGATGGGCCTGATCTGGTTTCGCAGAAAGAGGATCGCGACTGTCAGCAGCACGAGCGACGCACCGACCATCCAGGCGATGAAGATATGCGAGTTGGCCGCATAGACATGGCTGCGGAGCGCGAGCGCGCGCATCACGCCGCCGGGGTAGGCGATGCGGATGTCGACATAGTCGCTATATTGTTCGGTATTGATCCAGAACGGTCGATTGATTTGTGTACGGATTTCATCGGATAGAGAACGGTCGAGAAGGCCGTATTGCGTCGAGGACGTGGTCGGCAGTTTTTCCCCGGGCAGGAACGCGACCGACATGGAGAGGAAAGTGTTCGCCCGCGCCGAAATCTGCGCCGCCGTCTCTGCCGTCGGGTTCTGCTCATATTCCGACAGCAGAAGCGCGACGTCGGAGATCGTGTTCTGCGACAGGCGCTCGGTCACCATCTGCCAGTGCCGATCCATGAAGACATAGGTGACGAAGGCCTGCAGGATCACCATCGGTGCGACGATGATGATGAGCGACCGGCCGTAGAGGCCGGTCGGCATCAGACGCTTCAGGGTCGTGAACGGCCGGAACGGCATGAATTTCTGTCTCGGGCGGCTGTCTGTGTCGGGAGCCGCCATTATATGGGGTTTCGCCGGCCGATTGTCAGTCCGGCATCAGCACGTAGCCTTCGCCGCGCACCGTCTGCAGATAGGTCGGATTGCGGGGATCGGTTTCGATCTTGCGTCTGAGTCGGTTGATCTGCACGTCGATCGAGCGCTCGGCGGCCTCGTCGTCGCAAAGGTCGAGCCGCGACAGCGTTTGCCCCGGATGCGTCGAGAAGATGCGCATCAACTGCACTTCGCGCGTCGTCAGCCGGATCAGCTCCTCGCCGCGCTTCAGTTCCCCGCGTGTGACGTTGAAGCGGCAATCGCCCAGGGCGATCTCCTCGTTGCGCCCGCCGGGCGCCCGGGAGCGGCGCAGGATCGTGCCGATACGCAGCAGCAATTCGCGCGGCTCGAAGGGTTTGGAAAGATAGTCGTCGGCGCCGCTTTCGAGGCCCTGAATTCTGTCTTCGGTCTCGCCGCGCGCGGTCAGCATCAGGATGGGGACCGAGGAGGAGCGGCGGAGAGAGGTGGTGAGTTCGACGCCGCTTTCGCCCGGCATCATGACGTCGACGACGAGAAGATCGAAGGCGAGGCCGGCGAGTTTCGCCCGCGCCTCTGCCGCATTCTCGGCCGTGGTGACGCGATAGCCATGGTCGGCGAGATAGCGCTTCAGCAATTCGCGGATGCGCCGGTCGTCGTCGATCACGAGGATATGCGCGGCGTCTTCGTCGGGGATCGGCGCGCCGGCTTGCGTCTTCTGTTGATCGTCGGCCGTGTGGGACATGCTCACGGCTCCCGGTTGATGATCTGTTCGACGTCGGGTCGATGCTCCTCGTCGATCAGCGCCAGCATGATGTCGCGCCATGCCGCTTCACCGTGGGGGCCGGCGGCGGCCAGCGCCTTTCGCACGCGCTCCTTCTGCGGCACCGCGAGGCGGTCCCATAGTTCGGCACCCGCGCCGGTGAGATAAAGCCGCCGCTGGCGGCGGTCCGTCTCCCCGGTCTTCTGCTCGATGAAGCCGCGTTCGATCAACTGGCGCAGGACGCGCGCCAGGCTCTGTTTGGTGATGCGCAAAATGTCGAGGAGCTCGGCAACCGTCATGCCCGGATTGCGGCCGACGAAATGGACGACCCTGTGATGGGCGCGCCCGAACTCATAGGCACCGAGGATCGTATCCGGCTCGCTGACGAAATCGCGATAGCCGAAGAACAGAAGCTCGATCGCCTCGATCAGGCGCCGATCGGCCTCCCCCGACCCGGCGGGGCGCACGGCAGGGGCGGGCGTCCTCGTCCCCTTGCCCGGCTCGATGGCGGCGGATCGCGCCTTTCCGATGGTCTTTATGTCGCTCATAAATTTATGTCAGCCATGTTGACATATTTTTCGTCGCCATGCTAGCGTCCCTTCAGCCGCCCGGAAGACCGGACAAATCGGGCCCGGTCGAATCTCTGAATTCTATATGTTTTCGCCAAGCTTTAACGGGGGCAAAGTGGCCTTCAGGAAACTTCAGGCGAGCAGGGCGGCGATACAGGAACACGCACATGGCAGACATCCCTTTCGACAAACGCGACGGTTTCATCTGGTTCAACGGCGAACTCGTTCCCTGGGCGGACGCCAAGATCCATGTGCTGACTCACGGCCTCCATTACGGGAGCGCGGTATTCGAGGGATGCCGGGCCTATAGCGGCGAAATCTTCAAGCTGCGCGAGCATTCCGAGCGCCTGATCAATTCGGCCGATATTCTCGGCTTCAAGATTCCCTATTCGGTCGAGGAGATCGACGAGGCCTGCCGGGCCGCGCTCAAGGCGCAGAAGCTTGTCGACGGCTATGTCCGCCCGATCGCCTGGCGCGGCAGCGAGGCGATGGGCGTGTCCGCGCAGAAGAACAAGATCAACTTCGCGGTCGCCGCCTGGGAGTGGCCCTCCTATTTCGACCCCGAGCAGCGCAAGAAGGGCATCCGCCTCGACATGGCGCAGTACAGGCGTCCCTCGCCGGAGACGGCGCCGTCCCATGCCAAGGCCGCCGGCCTCTACATGATCTGCACCATCTCCAAGCACGCTGCCGAGGCCAGGGGCTATGCCGATGCGATGATGCTCGACTATCGCGGCTATGTCGCCGAAGCGACCGGCGCCAACATCTTCTTCGTGAAGGATGGCGTCATCCATACGCCGCTCGCCGATTGCTTCCTCAACGGGATCACGCGCCAGACGGTGATCGACCTTGCCGAAAAGCGCGGCTACGAACTGATCGAACGTCACATCATGCCGGAAGAGCTCACGACCTTCTCCGAATGCTTCATCACGGGCTCGGCGGCGGAAGTGACACCGGTCGGCGAGATTGGCCCGCACCGCTTCACGCCGGGTCAGATCACGGCAACGCTTTTTGACGACTACATCGCGACCGTGCGCCGCGACATCCGCGTCCACGCAAGCGCGTGAGGGCTACGTGTCATTGCGAGGAGGCGCAAGCCGACGAAGCAATCCAGTTCTCGCTTGATGCCTCTGGATTGCTTCGCTGACGCTCGCAATGACGGGAAAAACAAAAGCGGCTGGGGAAACTCAGCCGCTTTTCTTGTCCCACCTCTTCGCCGCGTCGTCGTCGCTTCCCCGCGCCTCGACCCAGCGCTCGCCCTCCGGGCCCGCTTCGCGTTTCCAGAAGGGCGCGCGGGTTTTCAGATAGTCCATCAGGAATTCGGCGGCGGCGAAGGCGTCGCCGCGATGGGCGGAGGCCGTGACGACCAGAACGATATTGTCGCCGGGCGCGAGCTTGCCGATGCGGTGGACGATGAGGCTTGCCTGCAGCGTCCAGCGCTCATGCGCCTCATCCTCGATGCGGCCGAGTTCGCGCTCCGTCATGCCCGGATAATGTTCGAGTTCGAGCGCCACGTCGCGGACGATGCCGGA
This sequence comes from Parvibaculum sp., assembly GCF_035511255.1. GTDB lineage: Bacteria > Pseudomonadota > Alphaproteobacteria > Parvibaculales > Parvibaculaceae > Parvibaculum. The sequence continues at coordinate 310 of NZ_DATKFR010000155.1, read as the reverse complement.
AAAGGTTACGACCGCGCCGATATCGGTGCGGCCGCGTGTGAGGTTTGCAATCTCCGCGCCGATGTCGAAATCCTGCTCCTGCACCCTGATCATGACTGCCTCTGAAGCCCTCCCCCCTTGAGGGGGAGGGTTGGGAGGGGGGTGGGCCGCCAGAAAGAAAGACGTTTTTCCGAAGAAGCCCCCCCGCCCGAACGGCTTCGCCGTTCGACCTCCCCCTCAAGGGGGGAGGTAAAAAATTGTAAAGATCCAACGATCATCTCAGCCCCCCGTCACCGGCGGAAAGAATGCGATCTCCCGCGCCCCCGCGATC
>NZ_DATKFR010000154.1:0-8108 GCF_035511255.1 Parvibaculum sp. | reverse complement strand
AGCACGCCTATCCCGAGGGCGAGGCGGGGCCGGTGCGCATTTTCCTGCGTGTAGAAGGGGAAAATCTGAGGATCGGTGTCGAGGATCGAGGTACCGCCAAGCGGGATTTCGGACGCAGCGGCCTCGGCTCGCGTCTCATCGTCGCGCTCACCCGTCAGATTAGAGGTAAGCTGGAAAAGACGGAACTCGACCCGGGCTACCGGGCGGAGCTGACGCTGCCGCTCTCCAGATCACTCTGACGAACCCGGACGTCGCCGCTAATAATAGCCTTCGATGCGCTCGCTGCCGCCGACGATATAGGGGCGGCGGGCCGCGTCGTAGCATTGCGTGGCGCTCCAATGCGCCATCCGGCCCGAGGCGGTCGGACCGTCCCGCACGACCTTGTGGCATTCGTAGCCGGGCGGCGGCGGATCGCCGTCGAAGGGACCCGAGCCGACGAAGAGCGGCGAGGTGATGGCGGGGCCGGTCGAGAGCTGTTGTTCGACCGTGATGCCGCCACCCGCCCAGGCGGTGCTTCCGCAAAGCGCCAGAAGCGAACCGGCGAGGCCGGCAGCGAAGTTTCGAGTGAGCTTCCTCATGGTCTTCACCTAATGTGCGGAGGGTGTGATTTCCAGCCCTCCTTGCCTGGCCAGCCCCCTGTGCCTACCAGTGTCCGGTGTTCGGCATCGAGGCCCAAGGCTCCTGCGACGGCAGCGCGCTGCCTTTCTGCAGAAGTTCGATCGAGATGTTGTCAGGTGAACGGACGAAGGCCATCCGTCCGTCGCGGGGCGGCCGGTTTATGGTAACGCCGCCTTTCAGCAGCTTGTCGCAGGCGGCATAGATGTCGTCGACCTCATAGGCGAGATGACCGAAATTGCGCCCTTCGCCCATCGTCTCGGGATCCCAGTTATGCGTCAGCTCGACCTGCGCGTCCGGCTGACCGGGGGGCGCGAGGAAGACGAGGGTGAAGCGGCCGGCCTCATTGTCGAAGCGACGCAGTTCCTCGAGCCCGAGCTTGTTGCAATAGAAGTCCAGCGACTTGTCGAGGTCGCCGACGCGCACCATCGTATGAAGGTATTTCATGCTCGAACTCCTGAAACTGACCGGGATTGCAGCGATTTCGGTTTTGCCGATTTTCGGGCATGATTCACGAAACGGCGTCAAAGGTCAAAGACGGGGACGAAATGAATCGTGAACTGAAGCGCCTCATCGACGATGCCTCGCGCGTCGTCGTTTTCACGGGCGCGGGCATCAGCACGGAATCCGGCATTCCCGATTTCAGAAGTCCCGGCGGGCTCTGGACGAAGATGGCGCCGATCGACTTCAACGATTTTCTGCGCTCGGCGGAGCTTCGCCGCGAAGCCTGGCGCCGCAAGTTCGAGATCGACAAGACGGTGCAAGGCGCCGAGCCGAACAAGGGGCACATGGCCATCGCGAAGCTGGTCGATATGGGCGTCATCGCCCATGTCATCACGCAGAACATCGACAATCTGCATCAGAATTCCGGCGTGCCGCCGTCGAAGATCATCGAACTGCATGGCAACGGTACCTATGCGAAGTGTCTCGACTGCGGATTGCGCCACGAGCTGGAAGAGGTGCGCGCGATCTTCGAGGAGACGGACGAAAGTCCGGAATGCCGGTCCTGCGGCGGCATCGTCAAATCCGCGACGATCTCCTTCGGGCAGGCCATGCCGGAAGAGGAAATGGCGCGCGCACAGGATGCGACGCTTGCCTGCGATCTCTTCATCGCCATCGGCTCGTCGCTGCAGGTCTATCCCGCGGCCGGCTTCCCGATCCTGGCCAAACGCAATGGCGCGCAGCTCGTTATCCTCAATCGGGAACCGACCGAACTCGACCGGATCGCGGACCTCGTCATCCATGACGAGATCGGCCCAACGTTGGCGCCGATCGCGATGCTGAATTGAGAGGTTTTGATTTCACCCCTCATCCGTCATGCGCGGGCTTGCCCCGCGTATCCACGTCTTTCCCTCGCCGCAGAAAGGGAAGACGTGGATGGCCGGGACAAGCCCGGCCATGACGAATTAAAAGAGGAGGGCATTCAACTCGTCAGCTTCTGCACGGGGTTTAGGAACTCCGTCAGCTCCTCCCAGCGCCGGACGATGAGGTCGCGTCCGGCCCGCCGCGCCATGACCTCATGGCGGAGTCCGTCCGGGTCCTCGAAGAAGGTCGCGTAATAGTCGTCGGCATATTCCCTGTGGAGGGCGGGGGCGCTGGTCGCGAGGCCTTTCGTTCGCATCGCCGCGGCGAAGCGGTCCACGTCGGCGGGCGTCGCGACCGTCAGGCAGAGGTGATGGAGGCCGGGACTGTAGGCGTCGAAGGCGTGATGGCCGGGTCGCGCGGGCCTGATCGTGATCTGGACGATCCTGTTGAAATAATGCCGGTGCGGCGCGCCGGCGATCTCGCGGTCGCTTTTGCGGAAATCGAGAAGACCCAGCACCGCGTCGTAGAACCGTTCCGCGCGGCCCATGTCCGAGACGGTCAGATAGATGTGATCCACCCCAATGACTTCGATGCGATCGTCCGGCATCTATTTTGCCCCCTGAGATTGCGCCGTTTCCGGGACTGACTACAGTGTCGGTAAGTCTATCGAATGGGGAGAAGCGACGCCAATGAGCGCCGAAAGCAAGACGCCCTGGTGGCAGGGTGCCGTGGTCTATCAGATCTATCCGCGCAGTTTTCTCGATACGAATGGCGACGGCGTCGGCGACCTCAAGGGAATCGAGAAGAAGCTCGACTACGTCGCCTCCCTCGGTGTCGATGCGATCTGGCTCTCGCCGATCTATCCCTCGCCCAATCGCGATTTCGGCTACGACGTCTCGGACTATGTCGGCATCGCCCCCGAGATGGGCACGATGGCGGATTTCGACCGGCTGGTGAGGGAAACTCATGCGCGGGGCCTCAAGCTCATCCTCGATCAGGTACTGAGCCACACATCCGACCAGCATCCCTGGTTTCAGGAGAGTCTTCTGTCGCGCAACAATGCGAAGGCGGACTGGTATGTCTGGGCCGAGGCGCGGGAAGACGGCACACCGCCCAACAACTGGCTCGCGGCCTTCGGCGGCGCCGCCTGGTCGTGGCATCCTCTGCGGCGGCAATATTACTTTCACAAATTCCTGAAGAGCCAGCCCAAGCTCAATTTCCACAATCCCGATGTCGTCGATGCCTGCATGGACGTGTTGCGTTTCTGGCTCGACCGTGGCGTCGACGGCTTCCGTCTCGACGTCGCCAATTCCTACGTCCATGACGAGCATCTGCGCGACAACCCGCCGGTGCCGATGGCGGAACGCACCTTCGCGAACTGGGCGCATGCGCCGCGCCTGCAGCGCCACATCTACGATGCGAACACGCCCGATAACGAATGGGCGATGAAGCGCGTGCGCAAGGTGATGGACGAGTACGATGACCGGCTGGCCTTCGGTGAATTCTCCGAGGAGCCGTCCATGTTCGGCGTCTATGCCGGCGGCATGGAGCGGCTGCATACGGGATACACCTTCGATTTCCTCGAAGACTGGTCCTTCAAGCCGCAGGTCTTCCGGACCTATTTCGACGAGCTGCTGATGCCGCTCGATCATCTCTGGCCCTGCGTCACCTTCTCGAACCACGACATCGTGCGGCCGGTCACGCGCTGGGGCGGCGGGCAGGGCGACGATGCTCTGGCGAAGCTCGCGCTGCTGCTGCTCCTGACCTTGAAGGGTACGGCGCTGATGTATCAGGGCGAGGAGCTCGGCCTGCCGGAAGTCGATCTCGAGCGGAAATGGATCAAGGATCCCGTCGGCGATCTCTATTTTCCTTTCGGCAAGGGCCGCGACGGCTGCCGGACGCCGATGCCCTGGGGGAGCAAGGCGTATCAGGCGGGCTTCACCACCGGCACGCCCTGGCTTCCCATTCCCGATTATCATGCGGTGCGTGCCGCCGACGTGCAGGAGAAATCGCCGGACTCGGTTCTGGCCTTCTCGCGCGATCTCATTGCGAAGCGCAAGAGGCACAAGGCGCTCGTCACCGGCGACATCCGTTTCATCGAATCCGACGGCGACGCCATTCTCGCTTTCGAACGGGTCAGCGGTACGGAGAAACTTCTCTGCGTCTTCAATCTCAGCCGGGAAGAATTCGGCTACGACCTGCCGTCCGGCGCCGGGGAACAAATCCTGAGCGTCGGCCCGGTCGCGCGCGGCGCAAGCGGGCTCAAGCTCGGCCCTCGTGCGGCGGCGGTATTCGCGCTTTGAGGAAGAAATGACCGGCACCGTCGTCGCCGTCAGCCGCTGCGCAACGCACAGCTTCAGCAAGCCGAATGAAAGTAGCATCCGGCTGCTGAAGGGGCTCGGCGTCGAAGGCGACGCGCATATGGGCGAGACGGTGAAGCATCGCTCCCGCGTCGCCGCCGATCCGACGCAGCCCAATCTGCGTCAGGTCCACCTCATTCATGCGGAGCTTTTCGACGAACTCGTCACCGCGGGTTTCAACGTGGCGCCGGGTGTCATGGGCGAGAACGTCACCACACGCGGCATCGACCTTCTCGACCTGCCGCAGGGTGCGCTTCTTCACATCGGCGCGACGGCCATTGTCGAGGTGACGGGTCTTCGCAATCCCTGCGCCCAGCTCGACGGCTTTCAGCGGGGCCTGACGCAGGCCGTGCTTGGCCGCGATGCGGAAGGACGCCTTGTCCGCAAGGCGGGCATCATGGGAATCGTGCGCGAGGGCGGTGAGATTTCGTCGGGCGATAACATTCGTGTCGAGTTGCCGCCCGAACCGCATCATTCGCTGGAACGCGTTTGAGGTGCGGCATAGGATCGTCGCGTGTCCAAGAAAAAGCCCGGCACTGAGGCCGGGCTTTCGATTTTCATCTGAGGATATTCAGAACTTGTAGCTGACGCCGACGCGGATCGCATGTTCCTGAAGGTCGTTGTGCTCCTGCCACCCGGAATCTGTGGTCGTCGTGTGATCGGAGATGCGGCCGAGATCCACGTAACGATATTCGACGCGCGCCGTCCAGTTCGTCGTGAAGGCGCATTCCAGACCGGTGCCGATCGTCCATCCGGCTTTTGTGTCCGAATAGCTGTCATGCGCCGAGCCGTCATAGTAGTCGGTCTTGACGTGGGCGAGGGCGAGGCCGCCGGTCGCGTAAAGGAGCGTCTGGCCGAACGCATAGCCGCCACGCAGCCGAAGCGATCCCTGCGAGTCGATCTTGGCTTTTGTATTGTCGCCGAAGGGCCAGTCCCGATTGTCGCCATCGACGTCAGCAAGTTCGATATCGGCTTCCGCACCGACGACCCATGGGCCTGTCTGATAATTGTAACCGCCGTGTACGCCGCCGGTCATGCCGTCGATCTTGAAACGGTCGCTATAATCGGAATCGCCGGTGGAGAGGCTCGAGTCGTGAATGCGATCACGGCCCCAGCCATAGCCGATCTGGGCGCCGGCATAAAAGCCCGTCCAGACGGGCGGGCCGACGTCATCCGCCTTGGCGGAGGAAACGATGAAGGCGGAGATGACGAGAGTGGACGCAACTACGAGAGAAAGGTTCATTCGCATGAGGGCCCCCTGTCGAGTGGTGCGGAAAGACTGCCAAACGGCACCCCTCGTGTCCATGGGGAGAAACGGCGATGCGACCATTCGCGCGGCGTTCCGGCTGCGAATGATTTTCCTTCTTGTTTTGGGGCGTAACGCTGCCTCTACGGCTTTTCCCTGCGCCGTTGCATCTCCTCGGGCGTGTCGATGTCTTCAAGCGTCGCGGCATCCGGCATGGCGACCTCGCAGACCGCTTCCGGGTGCTCGCCCAGCAGATGTTTCGCGCCGACATCGCCCTTGAGCTCCCGCATTTCACCGAGATATTGCCCGCCCCAGAGGATCGGGTTTCCGCGTTTGCCGCCGAAGGTGGGGACGCAGATGGTGCGGCCTTCCTCCGGGTCGAAAGCCGCCATGAGCCGGCCGATATGGGAGGGCTTCACGTCCGGCATATCGCCGAGGCAGACCAGCAGCGCATCGGTATCGCCGGGAAGTTCTGAAATCCCCGCTCGAAGCGATGTCGAGAGGCCCTGCGCATAATCCGGATTGTGCACGATCGTCACGTCGCGATCCGCAAGCGCCGCCCGCACCGCGTTGTCTTCATGCCCCGTGACCACGATGACGGGCATGGCTCCGCTCGACAGCGCGGCATCGACCGCCCGCGCGACCATCGGTTGACCGTCGATTTCGGCGGTGAGCTTGTTGATCGCGCCCATGCGGCTCGATCGCCCGGCGGCGAGGACGAGAGCGGCGATGCGGGGGGCAAGCGGTTTGGCGATGGCGGAGGTGATGCCTCCTTCGCGGGGCTGCGGCCGGCTGGCGATCTCCTTGAGAAGCCCGCCCGCGCCCATGCGCATCACGTCCTCGCGCGTGACCTCAAGTCCGGCGAGAAGCCGCGCCAGCACCCAGTCGAAACCGTTGAGCTTCGGCGAGCGCGCGCAGCCGGGTAGGCCAAGCACCGGCGTTTCGCCGTGCCGCCCGAGCAGCATCAGATTGCCGGGATCGACCGGCATGCCGAAATGCAGGATCTCGCCGCCTGCGGCCTCGATCCCGGCCGGTATCACGTCGCGCCGGTCGGTGATCGCCGAAGCGCCGAAGACGAGAACCGGCGAATAGCCCTCGGCCAAGGCCGCCCGCACGGCTTTGGCGACCGCCGCCATCTCGTGGGCGACGCGGTATTCCTTCGCGAGTTCGCTGCCCATGCCGGCGAGGCGCGCGGCGAGAATCTGATGCGTCTTGTCGAGCACGCTCTCTTTGGTCGCCGGGAGCCGCGTCGCGACGAGAGCCGCCCGGTGCGGCTGGAAGGCGTGGAGCGAGAGGAGGGGGCCGCCCGCTGTCGCCAGCGCTATGGCCTGGTCAAGGCTCGCGCGCCGGGCGGCGAAGGGGATGATTTTCACCGTGGCAATCATCTGCCGGGCGGAGACCGTCTCGAAGGGCGCGAGCGTCGCGAGCGTCAGCGCCTCGTCGATCAGGTTGATCCGGTCGAGCCTGTCGCGGTCATAGGCGAGTACGCCGCCGGCTTCGGCATAGAGATTGGCGCGGCCCGTGAAGGGTTCCGCGACCGAAAGGCCGGGGCCGGCCAGCGCGTGGGCAAGCGCCGCAGCGGCCTCGTCCTCGGGCACGTCGTCCGCTTCGAGCCGGATCGCGGCGATCCGGTCGACGCCCGCCGCTTTCAGGGCGTCGATGTCCGGGGCCGACAGCACACGGCCCTTCTTGAAGCTGGCGGAGCCCGCCCGGATCGAATGGGCGAGGATCGCGCCCTCCGCCCCGGCCGTATCGATCTCCCCGAAGATCATGTGCGCAGCTTCTCGGTGATCTGGGCCATGATCGAGATGGCGATCTCGGCGGGGCTCTTCGCGCCGATGGAAAGCCCCACCGGGCCGTTGATGCGGGCGAAGGCGGCCTCGTCGAAGCCGGCCGCCAGCAGCCGCTCGCGCCGCGTGCCGTGCGTCTTCTTGCTGCCCAGCGCGCCGATATAGAAGCAGGGACTCCTCAGCGCCGCCTGCAATGCCGGATCGTCGAGTTTCGGGTCGTGGGTGAGGGTGACGACCGCAGTGCGCGTATCGGGTGCCAGCGCGGTCATGGCCTCGTCCGGCCAATTGGTGACCAGGGTGATGCCTGGAAAGCGGTCTTCGGAGGCAAAGGCCGTGCGCTGATCGACCACCGTCACGTCATAACCGGCCAGCGCGCCGATGCGCGCCAGCGGCTGCGCAATGTGAACGGCGCCGACGATGATGAGCCGGAGAGGTGGATTGAAGACGTTGAGGAACCACTCTCCGTCGGCCGTCGCAACGACACGGCCCTTGTCCGATGCCAGAGCTTCACGAACAGCTTCAAGAAGCCCCGTTTCTCCTTCTGTATCAGTTTGATACAGAAGTTTCTGTACGCCGTCGGTGAGGCGCGTGGCTAGCACGACGGGCCGTTTTGCAGCCCGGTCTTCGAGCAGACGCTGAAGGAGATCGCTCCGCATTTCAGGCCGTCACCGGCTCGACGAAGACCCGGATGCGTCCGCCGCAGGCGAGGCCGACTTCCCAGGCCTTTGCGTCGCTGACGCCATATTCGAGGACCTCGGGCTTGCCGCTCTCCATCGCGTCGAGCGCCCGGGT
>NZ_DATKFR010000153.1:0-6546 GCF_035511255.1 Parvibaculum sp. | reverse complement strand
AAGATTGTGGATGTCGAGCCATTTGACGCGAGCGCTTTTTTTCTTGCGCAGCGTGCCGAAATCGAGCTTCCGCATGAAGGGACCGTAGATGACGACGCCGGAGACAATGGCGACGACAAAGAGAAGCCCCATGAAGCCGAGGAAAAACATGCCCGGCAATCCGGCGAACATGTCGGTGTGCAGCTTGAACATGATGTACATGATGCCTTCGTCGAAGGGCGCCATGTCGAGCAGCTTGGCTGTGCGTGCGTCGAAGGCGTCGAATTGCCCGGCGTCGGCAGGGGAATCGATCGCGGGCGCGGTCGAGACATAGACGATAGGCTCGTGGTCGTCGAAGCTCAGGAAACGGATGACCTGACCCGGGCGGTGTTCGAGTCCCGCCGCGGCGATACGGTCGAGGCTCGCCAGCGGTGTATCGGCGGGCATGGTCGGCGGCGCCGGATGAGCGCCCGTCAGATGGTCGATCTCCTCGTAGAAGATGAGAGGCAGGCCGGTGATGCAGAGCATCAACAGAAAGACCGTGCAGACGAGGCTCGTCCATTTATGGACGAGGTACCAGGCCTTGATGGATTTCGCCGCGAGCATGACGCCTCGATTGGTATGCAAACGCGAATTAGTCGCGATTTTTGGCAAGATAGGAAATTTGCGAACTATTCGCAACTTCTATGGACGCCTTCAGAATGAAAATGGTTCGCCGCGCCGGCCGGCCCTGATGGCCGGGTGGCGGTTGCGTCGTCCCGGGCCCTGAAGTAAGACCATGCCGGTCTTGCCCTTGTAGCTCAGTTGGTAGAGCACCTGATTTGTAATCAGGGGGTCGCGGGTTCGAATCCTGCCGGGGGCACCACTCACATTTCCCAGTGCAGCTATTCCGTCCCGTCGCCATGGCGCACTTCGCTGTCGGCGGCGGCAATCGCGGTCGCGACCGCTTCAACCTCCCTTTCGCGAACGCCGCCATGGATCGCGAGCCTCACCGCGTGCGGCCCGAGCGGAATCGTCTTCACGCCACGGCGCGCCAGCGCAGCGACGAAGAGCGTTGCGTCGTGGTCGGGTCGGTTCAGGAATATGAGGTTGCTGGACACGGGTTGCAGCGCCTCCGCGCCGAGCCGGTCGGCAATCGCTCCTGCGAGCATCCGGGCAATGTCGGCATCCGTTTCGAGGCGCTCGCGCCAACCGTCGAGAGCGGCCAGCGCCGCCGCTGCGATGCAGCCGATCGGACGCCATTCGCCGCCCATCGCTTCGCGCCAGCGTACGGCTTCAGCGATTGCCTCGCGTGAGCCGGCGAGCACGGAGCCGAGGGGTGCGCCAATCGCTTTGTTGAGGCTCACCGCCACCGTATCGCATCCCCCCGTGAGCACGGACATGGGCGCCCTCTGCGCGACGGCGGCGTTCCAGAGGCGCGAGCCGTCGAGATGCAAGGAAGCGCCCGCCGCGCGGCAGGCAGCGGCGATCTGCGCCTGCCAGCCGAACGGCATGACGGAACCCGCCGAGAGCATGTGCGTGTTCTCCAGCCAGACGAGCGCCGTCTCACTGGCTTCCTGGCTGGCAAGGAAGCCAGCAACCGTGGAAGGCGAGGGGTGCCCGTTCTCGGCCTGCAGGTCCTGCCGGACGACGCCAGTCAGCGCGGTCGCGCGCGCCTCGACCGTCACGACATGAGAAAGCGGCGAAGATGCGAGCCGTCCGCCGTCGGGCAGGTGCAGCCGGATCGCGATCTGATTGGCCATCGTGCAGGTCGGAACGAGCAGTACGGCCTCGACGCCCAGTTCCTCCGCCAGCAGCTCCATGAGCGCCCGCTCGTCCGGGTCTTCTCCGTGGATCATTGCGGCAGGCCGGAGCACCGCGGCGCTCATAATGTCCGCGATTTTAGGAGGCCGCGGACCCAGCAGGTCGCTGCGCAGGTCGATACTGGTCCTTGTCATGGGAAGGCCGCCCTGATATTGGAATAAAACCTAAAAATAGATTGTGATGCAAATATGGAATCAGAACCAATGTCAAGCATCGCATTGCGCGAGCGGGGCAAGATGCGCCGGCAGGAGAGGATCGTGGCGGCGGCCGCCGATCTCTGGCGCGAGCGCGGCATGGAGAATGTCTCGCTCAACGAGATTGCGGCGGCGGCCGAGGTGGCGCCACAGACCGTCTACAACCTCATCGGTGGCCTCGATGCGATCGGCTTCGCCGTGCTCAAGATTGCATTGGGACGCCTCGATGCGGCGCTCGCCGCCAGTCCGGCGAGGGGCATCGATCTTGCGCTGGAGTCGGCGCGCATATCGGCCGAACTCTACATGGAAGACGCAAGGCTCTACCGCCAGCTGCATGTGCGGATTCCGCGGGCGCTCTTCGACGGAACGCATCTCGGACGCGACGTGGCGTTGATCCCGGTCAAGGCGGTGATGGAAGCCCAGGCCGCCGGCGACCTTTTGAAAGAGGTCGCCCCCGACCTACTCGGCAGGGCGATCTACACCGGCTACCTCGGCGCGCTCTATGAATGGGCATGCGGCGATTCAGGCGACGCGGATTTCCTGCGGACGGCCGAGATTGCCGTTCTCGCGCCGCTCGCCGCCTGCGCCACCGATGCGGCGCGACCGGCGCTCGCGGCTCGCCTTTTCGAGCGCCTTGCCGCCCGTGATACGGTGGTTGCCGTCGGCAGAAACGATTTGTAGGCGGACTATGGGTGGCGGTCGGTCATGAACATCAGTGTCTTCGACCTGTTCAAGCCGGGCGTAGGCCCCTCGAGCTCCCACACGATGGGGCCGATGACGGCGGCGGGCCGCTTTCTGAAGCGGTTGGGTCCGGCGCTGCCAGGGACCGTGCGCGTCGAGGTGCGGCTTTATGCGTCGCTCGCGCTCACCGGACGCGGTCACGCCACCGACACGGCGGTTCTTCTCGGTCTGGCAGGCCTCGATCCCGCGACGCTCGATCCCGACGAGGCGGACGCGCTTGCCAGGACTGTGCGGGCGGATGGCAAGCTGAGGCTCGGCGGCAAGCACGAGATTGCCTATGATGAGAAACGCGATCTCGTCTGGTGCGGACGCGAGCGCCTTCCGCAGCATCCGAACGCCCTGGCATTCTCCGCCTTCGACGCGAATGACGACGCGCTCTGCACGCAAACCTACTTTTCAATCGGCGGCGGCTTCGTCTGCGACGAGCTCGAGATGTCGCGCAACGCACGGCAGAACGATGCTCCTGCCACGGAGGTGCCTTATCCCTTCGCAAGCGCTGCGGAATTGCTCGGCCATTGCGCGCGTACCGGCCTGACCATCGCGGACCTCTCCCGCGCGAACGAGCGAAGCCGGCGCACCGAACGCGAGATCGATACGGGCCTCGACGGCATTCTCGACGCGATGGACGCCTGCATAGAACGGGGCATCCGGGAAGGCGGCGAGCTTCCGGGCGGCCTGAAGGTGAAGCGCCGCGCCCGGCAGGTGCATTCGACCATCATGGCGAAGGCCGAGCGACAGATCATCGACCCGCTCGTGGCGCTCGATTGGGTGAGCCTCTGGGCGCTGGCGGTCAACGAGGAGAATGCGGCGGGCGGCAGGGTGGTGACCGCGCCGACGAACGGCGCGGCTGGCGTCATCCCCGCAGTGATCCGCTATTACGACCGCTTCCACGGCGGCACGGCGGAAGGCCGACGCGATTTTCTTCTGACCGCTGCCGCCATCGGCGCACTCTACAAGCGCAACGCTTCGATCTCGGGCGCCGAAGTCGGATGTCAGGGCGAGGTGGGCGTCGCCTGTTCGATGGCCGCCGCTGGCCTCGCGGCGGTGCTCGGCGCGACGACCGGCCAGATCGAGAACGCGGCCGAGATCGGCATGGAGCACAATCTCGGCCTCACCTGCGATCCGATCGGTGGGCTTGTGCAGATCCCCTGCATCGAGCGGAACGCCATGGGCGCGATCAAGGCCATCGACGCCGCGCGCCTGGCGCTTCTCGGCGACGGCCAGCACTCGGTCTCGCTCGACAAGGTGATCGCCACGATGAAACGCACCGGGCGCGACATGAACGAGATCTACAAGGAAACCTCGCTCGGCGGACTGGCCGTCAATCTTCCGGAGTGCTGAATGAGCGGGCATTTCGTGCGAAGTTTTGCGGTGCCCCGGTAGGATTCGAACCCGCGATCCCCTAATTACAAATCAGGTGCTCTACCAACTGAGCTACAAGGGCATCGATGCGGGCAATGTGGCCCGCATTTCCGCTTTGGCGGGGTAGTGCCGCATGAGCGGAAGAGTCAGGTCGTGCAGGGCTCGCTGTCCGACGCGTCCACGCTTTCCGGCGCGCCGAGCCGCCGCGCATCGGTCATATGCCGGGTGGACAAATAAGCGGACAGCAGGAAGAAATAGGTCCCGACGAGTTCGAAGCTCTCTTCGAGAATTTCGCTCATGTCGCCGTCGCCGACGAACATATGCTTCTCCGCGAGGCGACCCGCCAGATAAAAAGCGGGACCGGCGGCAAGAGCCCAGCCTGCCGGGGTCGCCATCCAGCGAAAGGCGGCGCGGATGGCTGAAGGGAGCGCGCGGCGAGAGAAAACGCCCCAGGCGATCCACAGCATTCCCACCATGACGAATTCCAGTCGTTCGGCAAAAAACCGGCCGAGATATGGTTCCGCCCATGTGTGCCGCACGTCGGCCTCGCGGACGAGCACGGTCATGACGAAGAGGCTGACGCCGATGAAGTGCGCGGTGGCAGCTTCATCGAACTGGGCATAGGCGACCCGGCAAAAAAACGCCAAGGCGGCGGCCAGAAAACAGAGTTGCCCGTTCTCTACCGCCGCATTCTCATAAAAGTGTCTGACATTGCCGGAAAGAAGATACAGCACCACCAGAGACGCGAAGAGAAGAAAGCCCATAAGGGCGTCGTACGCCTTCCAGCGTGTCGAAACGAGGGAACTCACAACACTCACCATTGCAACTAAAACTAAGATTCAGTCGCAATATTGTGATGTAAACGTCATGAATGAAATAGCAGTTTTCGCCTATCCGCAGCTTTTGTCGGTCATTTCGTGGGAAACGCCGGCGGAAAGATCATCTCAGCTGCTCCGACGGGCGAGCTCGTAGAGTGCGACGGCGGCGGCATTCGAGACGTTGAGGCTCTTCATCTCGCCGGAGGCCGGAAGGCGGGCGAGAACATCGCAATGTTCCCGTGTGAGCCGCCGTAGGCCCGCGCCCTCGGCGCCGAGGACAAGGGCGACCTTCGGCCCGGTCTTGAAGTCGGGGAGGGACACCGCCCCCTCGCCGTCGAGGCCGATGACCTCGAAGCCCAGATCCTTCAGCTCGTCGATCGCCCGGACGAGATTCGTCACCTTGGCGATGCGGACCCGCTCGAGCCCGCCCGAGGCCGCCTTGGCCAGCACCCCGCCGAGAGGGGGGCTGTTGCGGTCGGTCGTCACGAGAGCACCGGCGCCGAAAACGGCCGCCGAGCGGAGAATCGCTCCGAAATTATGCGGGTCCGTGACCTGGTCGAGCACCACAACCCGGCTCGCCCCTTCGCATGCCTCGTCCATGGAAAGGTCCGGCAGGGGCGACACCTTGAGGGCGATGCCCTGATGGACCGCGCCGGGTGGAAGCAAGGCGGCGATGTCTTCGCCGGTTGCGGTCTCCGGCTGGAGGGGCAGGTCCGAACCGAGGCTGAGTCCCTCGGCCGCCAGTTCCGCTTCGGCGTTCCGAGTCAGAAGAAGCCGCTGCGGCCTTCGTGCGGGATTACGGAGTGCGGCGCTAACCGCATGAAATCCATAGATAAAACTATCGTCACCGCCGCCCTTGCGCGGACGCTGCGGCCCGCGGGGCTGGAAGTGCCCGGCCTGACGGCGGGGACCTCTGTTGCGGTCTTCGTGGCCCGTGGGGCCTTGTCCGGCTGGGCCGGGTCGCTTGCGCTTGGTCATGGCCGCGCTTATATTGTGCCTCCCGGGCTCATGCAAACGTCCCGCCCAACAGTGCCTTCAGCCGAACGATCAAGAAGCTGAGGACGCTGCGGGGCGTTATACGCGTTTGAGACCGGGAATTTAGTTGACAGCACGGCGGCAAAGCTCAATAAAGCCGCCCGTGCGCCAAGCACAGCCGGCGGCAGCGAACTTATTGGGATTTCACAACATTTGACATCGGACACGGAGGGGTGCCCGAGTGGCTAAAGGGGACGGACTGTAAATCCGTTGGCTAAGCCTACGTTGGTTCGAATCCAACCCCCTCCACCAATCCCCCCAAGGGAGTCCCGAAAGGGAACCGATGCAAGCGGAACGAGGGAATACGGTCAGGCGGGTGTAGCTCAATGGTAGAGCAACAGCCTTCCAAGCTGATGACGAGGGTTCGATTCCCTTCACCCGCTCCAAACCGTCGTTCGGCGCGAGGCAGTAACCGAGAAGTGTTCGACAAGTCGGACAGACAACCGAGCCAGACCAACCGAGGTAGAGAAACCGATGGCCAAAGAGAAATTTGAGCGCAATAAGCCGCACTGCAACATCGGGACGATTGGTCACGTCGATCACGGCAAGACGACGCTGACGGCAGCGATCACGAAGGTTCTGGCGGAATCGGGCGGGGCGACGTTTTCGGCCTA
>NZ_DATKFR010000152.1:0-7733 GCF_035511255.1 Parvibaculum sp. | reverse complement strand
CCCGAAATCGCGAGGCGCGCGCCGGCCGCATCGAGCTGCGCCGCCGCCGCTTCCGAACCGGCTTGCGAAACCAGCGCCGCCTGCTTGCCCCAGAAGTCGATGTTCCAGGAGAGGTTGGCGTTGAGATCGCCGATCCAGTTCATGTTTCCGGCGTAAGGCGGCGGATAGATATAGGTGCCCGAGAACCGCTCCCGCGTTTCTTCGCCGTCGAGCGTCACCTGCGGAAGCGCCTGCGCCCGCGCGACACCGCTTTGCGCCTGCACGCTTCGCATACGGGCGAGAGCCTGCGCCAGCGTCGGATTGTGAGCCAGTCCTCGTGCGACAAGATCGTCGAGCTGCGGATCGCCGAAAGTGGTCCACCAGGCATCCGCGGCCCGCGGCGCATCCTCCGTGGCGAGACCCAGCTCCGGCCCGGTCAAAGCCTTTTCGCCCGGTTCGATCGAGGGAGGTAGAACGCAGCCGCCGAGCAAAAGGCCCGTCAGCGCGACGAATGCGACGGCGGCTCTCATGGCTTCACCTCGTCCGCTTCGCCGAGACTCGTCACCAGACGCGACAGAAGCCCGATCAGCTGATCCGCCTCCTGACGCGAAAACTCGCCCAGGACACCATTGAGAAAATCCGTCACCACCGGAATCAGGGATTCGACGGTCTCGCTACCGGCCGGTGTGAGCGAAAGTCTGACCACGCGCCGATCGACCGAACTGCGTTGCCGCACGACCAGCCCCCGCGCCTCGAGCTGGTCGAGAATGCGCGTCAGGGCGCCACTGTCGTGATGCATGTCCCGGGCGATGTCCGAACAGGTCTCGGCCATCCCGTCCCGCAGATACATGAGCACCGCCCAATGCGTGAACGTCAGGTCGTGTTCGGAAAACAGCGTCTCGAGCTTCGGCAGGAGAAGATTGTGGGCGCGCCGGACGAGATAGGAAATCGCCGACTTCGCCCTGTATGTCTCGGGACGATAATAACCCTTGCTCATATTCCTGCCTCAGCAATGTCTGCCTGGGCAACTATATGACGTGGGTCCGTTCGGCCTTCAAGACAGGCCGCCGAATTTATTTTCTTACCAGAATATCGGTCTGGTTATGGCTCTCTAGGCCGGCGTGACGCGGATTGCCGGCGCGAAATCGCCCTTGAGCGGCGCCCGGAAGCTCAACAGAAGATCGCCCCCCTCCGACTGGAGCGTCACCGGACTTCCATCGGCAAGAAGACGTCCCTCGCCCGCCAGTGTGACATTCGCGATGCGGAAATCCGATCCGCTCGGACTGCCGAGCATGATGATGTTGATCGCCTCGCCCTTCCGTGTGAACCGAACAGAAAGTCCCTCGGCCGTTTCGGCGGATGCCTGCGTCCATGGGCGCGTTCCATAGACGGCCTCGCCATTGGCGCGCAACCACGCCCCGAAAGTCTTGAGCCGGCTCAACTGCTCGTCGGGAATCCCGGCGTCGGTCGCACGTGGACCGACATTCAGAAGCAGATTGCCGTTCTTCGAAACGCCGTCGATGAAATCCGAAAGCAGTTGCTCCGCCGGGGCGTAGTCTTCATCGCGGTCGTTGCGATTGAAGCCGAAGGAATGGCTCATCCCTCGTGTCGCCTCCCATTTCTTCTTCTTGATGTCGGCAAAGCGCGCATATTCCGGGGTACGGAAATCGCTATGCGGCACCACGGCCGGAATGACACCTTCGATCGATTTCGGATTTTTCCTGATATGCCGCTTGGCGAAATAATCCATCACGCGCCGCGCCGCCTTCAGCCGCATGATCTTCCCGCGCAGGCTCGCATGGATCCAGCGATCGTTGACGACGCCCTCCGGCACGGCGTTGTAATAATCGGCGAAGAGCTCGAACAGCTCGTCGCCGCCCGTCGGCCAGGAAATGTCGTTCCACAACACGCTCGGCTCGTATCGTTCGATCAGCTCGCGCGTCTGCGCCATCGCATAGGCCGGATAGTCGCCGCCCGGCATCGAACCCATGAAATCGGAAATCGTCCGCAGCGGCTCGCGGTTGAAACTCCAGTCGATGCCGCCGGAATAATAAACGCCGAACCGCATCCCCGCCGCGCGCACCGCCCGGGCAAGCTCGCCGACGATATCGCGCTCCGTCGTCCAGCCCTTCTCGTGCCGGTTGGCGACCTTGCTCGGCCAGAGACAGAACCCGTCATGGTGCTTCGTCACCAGCACCACGTATTTCGCGCCGGCATCGCGGAAGCTTTCGGCCCATTGCGCCGGATCCCAATGCTTCAACCCTTCGATGAACGGCTCCTTGAACGATTGATATGGCGCATCGCCATACATCTTCTTGTGGAACTCCGCCGACGGCGTACCGGGCACCTTGATCGCGTTCCAGTACCATTCCGTATAAGGGGTCATCGCGACGGCGCGGTCATAGTCGTTCTTGAACGCATCCGAAATGTTGCCGCCCTTGGCGGCGAAGCCGGGAATGGCCCACATGCCCCAATGAATGAAAATCCCGAACTTCGCATCGTCGTACCATTCCGGAATGGGATGTGCGTTCAACGATTCGAGCGTCGGTTCGTATTTTTTCTGGGTCATGTTCATTCCGCCGAGATGGTGTGTTGAAACTGTTCGCCGAGCCCGTCGATGCCAAGCCGCATCGTCTGTCCGGCCTTGAGGTAGACGGGCTCCGGCTTGATGCCGAGGCCGACGCCGGGCGGCGTGCCCGTCGATATGATGTCGCCGGGTTGCAGGCTCATAAATTGCGAGATGTAGGAAACGATGAACGGCACATTGAAGATCATCGTGCGCGTATTGCCGTTCTGGTACCGATGCCCGTCGACCTCGAGCCAGATGCCGAGCCGCTGGGCGTCCGGCACCTCGTCTTTCGTGACCAGCCAGGGCCCGATCGGTCCGAAGGTGTCGCAACTCTTGCCCTTCACCCATTGTCCGCCGCGCTCCATCTGGAAAGCACGCTCGGAGAGATCGTTGACGACGCAATATCCGGCGACGTGATCGAGTGCTTGCTCTTCGGACAGGTAACGCGCCTCCTTGCCGATCACGACGCCGAGTTCGACCTCCCAGTCGGACTTGATCGATCCGCGCGGGATGATGACATCGTCATAGGGACCGCAGATTGCGCTCGTCGCCTTGAAGAAGAGCACCGGCTCCTTCGGCACCTCCATCCCGGATTCGGCCGCGTGATCGGCATAGTTGAGGCCGACGCATATGAATTTTCCGACGCTTCCGACACAAGGGCCGATACGCGGATTGCCCGGCACGAGCGGCAATGTCGCCTGATCGACCGCATTGAGCTTCGCGAGGCTGCTCGCCGAAAGCGCCCGCCCGTCGATATCGGGCACGACGCGGGAAAGATCGCGAATCTTGCCGTCCACATCGATGAGCCCCGGCTTCTCGGCGCCCGCCGCGCCATATCGCAGAAGTTTCATGTGTTGCTCCAGCCGCCGTCGATGGTGAGAACGCTACCTGTCATGAAGGCCGAAGCGTCGCTCGCGAGATAGACGATGAGTTCCGCCACCTCCTCCGGCCGTCCGATGCGTCCGATGGGTTGGCGCGCAATGAAGGCCGCCCGCGCCGTCTCATAGTCGCCTTGCGCCTTCATGCGGTCGTCGAGCGAGGGCGTCTCGACCGTCCCCGGACAGATTGCATTGCAGCGGATGCCACTGGTGACGAAGTCCGCGGCGACCGAGCGCGTGAGGCCGATGACGGCCGCCTTGGTCACGCCATAGGCAAAGCGGTTCGGCGCGCCGATGATCGACGACGCGACCGACGACATGTTGACGATCGAGCCGCCGCCCGCCTCGATCATCGACGGCAGGAAGCACTGAATCATCCGGTACATCGAACGGACATTGAGGTTCCAGGAAAAGTCCCAGTCCTTCTCCGCGCAGTCGAGGATCGTTCCGTGATGAACGAAGCCTGCGCAGTTGAAGAGCACGTCGACGGCACCGGTCTCCTTCGCCAGCGCCTCGATGGCGGCGCGATCCGTCACGTCGAGCCGCCGCGTCTCGGCGCCTTCGAGCGTCGCGAGCTTCTCCTCGTCGATATCCGTCGCGATGACGCGCGCCCCTTCGCGCAGGAACGCCTCCGCCGTCGCGCGGCCCATGCCCTGCGCGGCCGCCGTCACCAGCGCGGTCTTTCCCCTCAAACGTCCGCTCATGCCTCGCTCCTCAATCCGTATGGAAGACTTCTTCCATGGAAGCCCATTGCTCTCCCGCCGCGCGCGTCGCAAGCGGCGCCTGACAGGGATCGGTCAGCTCCCACCACCGTCGCGTCGGCTCGTGTTCCTTCATGCGCGCCATGTCGGCGTCGAAATCCGTACCCACATATTCCCAGTAGCCGAAAAGCAGGTTTTCCGGCTCGCGCAGGAAGATCGAATAATTGGTGATGTTGCAGGCATGGATCATCGCCAGAACCTCCGGCCAGGCGGCCGCGTGCAGGCGCTTGTACTCCGCGAGCTTCTCCGGCCTGACGCCGATCACCATTCCCATCCGCTGCATCGTTTCCCTCACCGCTCGGCGCTGATTTCGACCGCCTCGACGCATTTGTCCTTGATTGCATCCCAGTCCCACGCGATGCCGAGGCCGGGTTCGTCCGGCGCCAACGCGTGACCGTCCTCGATCCGCATCCGTGAGGTCGTGATCTCGTCGAGCTGCGGGATATATTCGACGCGCTGTCCGTTCGGCACGGCGCAGACGAGCGAGACGTGCAGCTCCATCAGGAAATGCGGGCAGACCGGCATGTTGAAGCCTTCCGCCATATGCGCGACCTTGAGCCATGGCGTGATGCCGCCGATCCGCGCCGCATCGACCTGCACGATGGAACAGGCGCCCTTCTGCATGTACTCGCGGAAATGCCGGATCGAATAGATGGACTCGCCCACCGCGACCGGGATCGGCGTCGATCGGCTGAGGCGTATATGGCCGTCGAGATCGTCTGCGGGTAGCGGCTCCTCGATCCAGCCGAGGTCGTAAGGCTCGAGCATCGCCGCGCGGCGGATCGCCTCATCGACCGTGAAGACCTGGTTGCAATCCGTCAGAATGTCGAACTCGTCGCCAAGCGCGAGGCGCAGCAACTCGACGCGCTTCACGTCTTCCGAGGCGTTCGGCTTGCCGATCTTGACCTTGGCCCCGCCAAAGCCGAGGCGTTGCGCCTCGAGCGCGTCTTCGACCAGCGCTTCCGGCGCGAGATGCAGCCAGCCGCCTTCCGTCGTATAGAGCGGCGCGCGGTCCTTCGCGCCGCCCGCGAGCTTCCACAGCGGCAATCCCGCGCGGCGCGCGCGCAGGTCCCAGAGCGCCGTATCGATGGCGGCGAGCGCCAGAGAGGTCATCGCGCCCACGGTCGTCGCATGCGTATGGAATTTAAGATCGTTCCAGATGCCTTCGATCCCGTCGGCGTCGCGTCCGATAAGTCGGGGGACGAGATGATCCGCCAGAAGCCGCATGATCGACGATCCGCCCGTCCCGATCGTGTAGGAATAGCCGGTGCCGACCGCGCCATCGGCGTCCCAGACGCGGACGATGATCGTCTCTTGGCAGACGAAGCTCTGGATCGCGTCCGTGCGCAGCGTCTTGGGCGCCAGCGGCACCATCAGAATTTCGACTTGCTCGATCAGCGCCATGCGCGTTCCACCTATTGAAGCCGATAGAGGCGGGTCGCGGTCCCGCCCATGATCTGGTTGCGCGCATTCTCGGGCTTCGTCGAAAGCCACGCCTCGAACATGGCGCTCCAGCCTGCGTAATCGCTTTCGAGCAAAAGCACCGGCCAGTCGCTACCCCACATCAGCCGCGACGCGCCGAAAGCGTCGTGAAGATGATCGAGATAGGGAACGAGATCGTCGAGCGTCGCATCGGGCCTTGCTTCCGTCAGCAGCCCCGAAAGCTTGCAGGCGACATTCGGGAACCGCGCCAGCCGGTCGATTTTCGGGGCCCATGCGTCGAAGCCGCCTGCCCCGCCCAGTCCCTCGCGGATCGCCGGCTTGCCGCCATGGTCGATGATGACGCTGAGTTCGGGATAACGGTCGACGAGCATCGCCAATGCGTCGAGATGTGGAGGCTTCACCAGCGCGTCGAAACTCAGCCCGCATTCGATCAACGCGCGATAGGCTGGATCGAGCTTCGGCCCCAGCATCCAGTTCACCGGCAGGATGTCCTGGATCATCGGCCGAATGCCCTTGAAGAGCGGGTGTCGCGCGAAATCGCGAAGCGCCGCGACGCCGTCCTCGGTCTCCATGTCTATCCAGCCGACCACGCCTTTGATGCAGGCATTCTTTTCGGCAAGGCCCAGCAGGAATTCGGTCTCGCGCATATCGGGCGCCGCCTGAACGGCCACCGTCCCGTCGATGCGCGCCGCCGCGAGCAGCGGCTTCAACTGCGCCGGCTCGAAATCGGCGTAAATCGCCTCGAGTTCCGGCGTCAGCCAGCCATAATAGCCTTTGGACAATCGCCAAAAATGTTGATGCGCATCGATCCTCACGGCCGCGCCTCCCCCGGCACCGGCGCATCCACCGGCAGAAGTCCCTCGCCTTTGAGATCGGACCAGAGCGCGACCGGAATCTCGATCCGCGCATGGGAAAGGGCCGCCGCCAACTGGTTCCGATCGGCAACGCCCGGAATGACGGCCGCGACGAGCGGATGCGCGAGCGGAAACTGCAGCGCGGCGGCGGGAAGCGGCACGCCATGCGCCCGGCACACGGCATCCATGCGCCGTACCCGCGCGAGCACATCCGCCGGCGCCGCGCCGTAGTTGAAATGCGCCCCGTCGATGGCACCTGTCGCGAGGATACCCGAGTTGAAAGGTCCGCCGACGACAATGCCGATGCCCTCTTTCTCGCACATCGGAAAGAAGCTTTGCAGAGGCTCTTGTTCGAGCAGCGTGTAGCGGCCGGCGAGAAGGAACGCGTCCCAGCGCCCATGTTCCATCGCCTCGGCGCAGACCTGCCACTCATTGACACCGAGCCCAATAGCCTTCACCTGGCCTTCGCGCCGCAAGCTCTGCAAAGCGCGGCCGCCTCCTTCCATCGCGGCCTTCATCAGATCGCGATGCGCGTCGCCATGCGTCGCCGCGCCGATATCGTGCATCAGCAGCAGATCGATCCGGTCGAGTCCCAGCCTGTCCAGACTGCTTTCAAAGGCGCGCAGCACGCCGTCATAGGAATAGTCGAACACCGGTTCGAAGGCGCCGGCATCGATGAAGAATTCGCGTTGCTCGTGCCAGCCCGCATTGGGCTTCAGCAAGCGGCCGACCTTGGTCGAAACGACGAACGCGTCGCGCGGCTTCGTTTGCAGGAAGCGCCCGAGCCGCTCCTCGCTCAATCCGAAGCCGTAAAGCGGCGCGGTGTCGAAATAGCGCAGGCCGGCCGCCCAGGCCGCTTCGAGCGTCGCCTCGGCCTCCTCGTCCGACACGACGCCGAAGAGATTGCCCAGCGGCGCAGCGCCAAAACCGATCTCCGAAACCGAAAGGCTGGTCCGTCCGACCATGCGTGCGCGAAGTGTCATCGTCCCTCCCGCCGCTCAGCTCGCGTCGCGCAGCGCGACCGAGATGCGCCCCGCCGTCTCGGACAAGCGGCGCGCCACCGTTTCGCGGCTGATCGCGTTGGTCTTCAACCGCACATAGGGAACCGTCAACGCCGCGATGGCTTCGCCCGCGACCATGATCGGACAGGATATGTCCCATACGCCTTCCATGATCCGGCTCTGTTCGATCAGCCCGCCATCTTTCCTTATCTGCTTCAGATCGGCCTCGAGCTTGCTCGCCGCGACCC
>NZ_DATKFR010000151.1:0-4573 GCF_035511255.1 Parvibaculum sp. | reverse complement strand
TCCCCCGCCCCGCTACCGCACGAAGGCGACGAAGAGCAGGGCGAAGATGACGAGGGCGACGAGGCCGCCGGCGAGTTGCGGGGCGTGTTCCTCGAGGAAGCTCGTGGGCGCGGTCGGGAAATCATGGTCGTTGCGAAGGATGGTCATGCTGCCTCCTTGCCCGCCTGGCGGCGCTCCCGGGCGGGAAATGCAGGACGTCCACGAGGGCATACGAGGACATCCGTCGCCGCAGTCAACAGATAGGCATCGTCCGTGGGCGGCTCAAGCCGGGCGCGACATTCCGCCCGTAGTTAGCCCGTGGTGTGCTCGATCACCGAGGAAAGCACCAGCAGGCTGAGGATCGCCCAGGCCGCGAACAGGGAAATACCGAGTACGTAACGCACGCCATGGCCGGTTACGCCGCCACGGGCTTGGTCGCTACCGTGAACATGAACGGACATAAACTCCTCCCGTTCCCCGTGCAGGGAAACTGTCCGCATGGGGGCAATGACGGCCCATGCGGAAAGGTCGGAGCGCCTCACGGGGCGCGGACACCCCGAACACTCGTTACGAGAGGAATGTTAAGCCTCGAAGGTTTGCTTCACAAGCGGGACGGGCTTAACAAGTGGGGCGGGGTCTGCGATCTTGGGACACATGAACAAGCCCTCCGCTTCGGCTCCCCTCGTTTCCGGCACGGACCGGCCCCTGGCGTCGGCCCGGGCGCATTGGACGATCTATCTGCCGACGCTGGTCGTCGGCGCCGTCTGGCTTGCGATCTATGCCTGGGCGGAGCTGCACCGGCCGCCGCTCGCCGGCCTCGGGGCGCTCGCGCTGGCGGTCGAGGCGCTGGGCGTGCCCTTGCTCTTCTTCGCGGCGGCGTTGCGCGCCCGCCTGCTCACGGTCGATGTCTGGCCGCGCGGCCGGGAGGGCACGGAAGGCGCGGCGGCGCGCGAACTCGTGCTGCGCGACGGCTTCGCCCGCCCGCGCAGCCTGCGCGTCGGCGCGACGGAAATCGCGACGCTCCGCGTCCGCCGCTCCTTGCCGCAGCGTCTCTTCGGCGGCGGCGCGCTCGATCTCGTCATGCTGTCGGGCGAGCGCGTCTTCATCGCCGATCTCGATCGGCCGGACGAGGTGGCGCATGCGCTCAAGGTCGCGCCGCCTCACGCTCACGCGGCGCCCGGCGCGCCGGAACGCCTGCTCTGATATCCGGGCTCAGGGATGGCCGGCGCCGTAGCGCGCGAGGAAGACCGCGATGATCTCGTCGATCTTCGCGTCGGCGTCCTCCGGTATTGTGAACGTCGGATCGAACAGCGCCGGCCAGACGAAAAACTCCTTCATCATGCCGCCCATGAAGGTCGCGCTCAGATGCGTGTCGTGCGGCTTCAGCCAGCCGGCCGCGACCATCTTGTCGAAGGCGGCGGTGGCGCCGTCGCGGCGGCGGTTGACGAAGCTGAGATACATGCGCCGCCCGAGTTTGGGATGGCGTCCGGACTCGGCGATCACGATCCGCATCAGGCCGTTCAGATTGCGGTCGAACTGCAAGGAGAGATAAGTCCGTGCGGCGTTGTGCAGCATCTCCGCGAGCGTCGCGCCGGGCGGCTGCTGCGCGAATTCGTCGTCGACCGCGTTCTGCACCTCCTCCACGGTCGCGGCGAAGAGTTCCTCCTTCGACCCGAAATGCTTGTAGAGCGTCGCCGTCGAGACGTCGGCCACGCGCGCGATGTCGGCCACCGCCGCGCGTTGATAGCCATGCTTGAGGAACTGGTCGGCGGCGGCCCTGACGATGTCGGCGCGCTTGGCGGAACTGACCTCCCGCCGGTAGCTCTCGAGTGTCATTGCGGTCCTGCTCCCGATGCGGTTATGCGCCGTAGCTCGCGAGATAGGTGTCGATCGCTTCCTGCGCCTGCGTCAGTGCATCCGACGGCAACCGAAAATCGGGATCGAGCAGCGCGGGCCAGACGAAGAGCTCCTTGATCATGCCGAGCGCGATCCGCGCGCCGAACGCGGTGTCGTGCGGCTTCAGCAATCCGCGCCCGACCATCTGGTCGAGCACCGCCTGCACGCGCCGATAGCGCCCGCCGACGACCGTCTCGAACACCAGACGCGCGAGCTCGGGCGAAGAATTCGTTTCGGCGATGGTGACGCGCAGCAGATCGTTGACGCGGCCTTTTCTCTGGGCAGTCCACCCGTCGAGCAGAATCTTGTGGAAGAAATCCTCAGCCGTCGCATCGGCCGGGATGGTGCCGAAATCCTCGTGCACCTCGCTCGCGGCTTCGGTCACGACGGCGACGAAAAGCTCCTCCTTCGAGCCGAAATGCTTATAGAGCGTCGCTGTCGACACATCGGCCTCGCGCGCGATGTCGGCCATGGCGGCTTTCGAGAATCCATCCTCGAGGAAGCGGATAAACGCGACCTTGAGAATGCTGGCATGCTTCGCGTCGCTGACGCTGCGCCTGTAACTTTCGAGACTCAATCCGGAGTCCTCCCTGTGTGGGGCTGCACGCCGTATCGTGCGATATAAACGGCCATAGCCGCCCTGATCTGCTCGTCCGCATCGGCGGGAATGGTGAAATCCGGATCGAAAAGGGCGGGCCAGACGAAAAGCTCCTTGATCATTCCGCTCGCAAGCCGTGCGCCCAGCGCCGCGTCGTGCGGCCTGAGAAGTCCGCGTTCGATCAGCGTCTCCAGCACGGCCTGAAGCGATTTCAGTCGCCGCTCGACCATGTATTCCGCCGCCTCGCGCACCAGCTTCGGATTGCGCGACGCCTCTGCGATCAGGATGCGCATCAACTCGTTCGACTTGCGCTCGAACTGCATCGTGAGATAGGCACGGGTCACGGTTACGAATATCTCCTCGACATTCGTTTCCGTGGTGAGAAGGCTGGCGTAATCGCCGAGGTCCTTCGCGGCGTTGCGCACCACGGCGGAGAAGAGATCTTCCTTCGAGGAAAAATGTTTGTAGAGCGTCGCCGTGGAGACATCGGCGCTGCGCGCGATATCCGCCACGGAAGCGCGGGAAAAGCCGTCGCGCAGAAATATCTCGCGGCCGGCTTTCAAGATGGAAGCCTGCTTTGCCTCGCTGACGCTGCGCCTGTAATTATCCAGACCCAATTTTCTTTCTCCGCGAAACTGGCCGCTGCTGGACTCCGTAGAGTTCGAGATAATCCCCGACGGCCCGGCGCACGACCTTCCCGGCATCTTCCGGAAGGGTCATCCCGGCGTCGAAAAGAGCCGGCCAGATGAAATATTCCTTCAGAACGCCGCCTATCAGGCGAACGCCGTAATGCGTGTCGTGCGGCTTCAGTTTCCCCTGCGCGACGAGATGATCCGCAAGCTGCTCAAGTTGGCGGTAGCGCAATGTTATGAAGCGCTCGAACATATCCTGCGCCAGTTGCGGCGCCGAGGGCACTTCCGCGATGACGATGCGAAGCAATGTGTTGACCTGGCCTTCGAAATGCGCCCGAAGGTAGTGCTGGAGCAGTCCGACCATGAATTCCTCGAGATCGGTTTGCTGCGCCGTCGCCAGATATTCGTCGTCCGGGTAGGCCCCGTTTACCACCGCGGCGAAGAGCTCTTCCTTCGACGTGAAATGCTTGTAAAGCGTCGCCGTGGACACGTCGGCTTCGCGAGCGATATCGGCAATCGCGGCACCGTTGTAGCCCTTGGACAGAAAATGAAGGCGGCCCGCGTTGAGTATGGAAGCGCGTTTAGTCTCGCTGACCGACCGGCGATATCCCTCGAGCCCCAATTTTCAGCGTCCCTCCCCCGTCGTCTCTAAACGCGCCGACCGGACCCATTCGATCCGCATACGAAGCGCCGCTTTCAGTTACATGCTAAAACAAAACACAGATAATAAAATAAGGAATACTACCGAGCTATAGGTGTGGCCCGCCGCAATAAAGGCAGCAATACCTATTATATCCAAACACACGAAGACCCGTCCGTGTTGGACGGACGTTTAAAAGAGCGCCGGTTTACTAAGGGGGAAATACCTAGGTACAGGTCAGTGCCATTGTCGTGTACGACGACGCAGAGGCAATTCGCGCCATAGCCAGAGCAGGACGGCGGCCAGAGCCGTCACCATGACGGCGAGCAACTTGCGCTGGGGCGACCCGTCCGTGGTACCCATGGCCACCGGCTGCGGGGCGGCGGCCTCGATCTCCCGGACCTGAGAGTCGGAAGCGTTTTCAATTGAAATCCCGGCATGGGACGCCGCGTCATATGGCGAACGGGCGCCGAGCACAAACAGGCCGCCCGAGAGGAGGACGGCGACGAGGACACTAATGCGAAGCAGGATGAGATGGTCCCTGCGCGTGCTGGCTTCCTTTTGCATCGCCATCTGTCCGTCTCCCGCATCTTCCGCCACGCGGACCCGCCGGACGGGTCCATAAAGTGGAAAAGCACGGGAATGGCGACGGTTCCACTCCGTGTGTTGCCGGGTGTGAATTTGGAGTGTCCCTGTGGCAAAGGGGTCGCGCGGAGACGCCGTCAAAGGTGGGCTTCGGCGAAAACCTGTGCCAACCGGCGCGCCGACCGGGCGATCTGCGCTTCGGGGATCGCCGCAAAGCCCATATGCAATCCGCCATCGCTTCGC
>NZ_DATKFR010000150.1:0-1540 GCF_035511255.1 Parvibaculum sp. | reverse complement strand
CCGCAAGGCTCGACGATATCCACAGCCACGCCCAGGCAGGCGCCGAGCCGGATCAGCGTACCGGCGTTCTGAGGAATATCGGGCTCGAAGAGCGTCAGTCGCATCTGTTCTTCCCGTCTATGGAACCTGCCCGGCCGCCAGCCTTGCCCCGCCCTCCGGCATGCGGCGATGCGTCATCCTGCCACAGTGCAGGCGGGGCTGGACAAGCCTGACATTGAATGCCACAAAACGCCGCGTATGGGGCGAAAGCAGGGGATTCGTCACGCTTTCGCTCGATCTCGCGGGTTTGCGCCGCGCCGCCTTGGCCCTCACGACAGGAACCGTGGGGACACCGCCCGAAAGGCGGTCCGGCGACGTTCGGCTTTTATTCAAGGAGACCTGAACCGTGGCAGAAATCCACGCGGCCGAGCCGACACGGCGCGATTTCCTCTACGTGGCCACCGGCGCCTTTGCCGCCGTCGGCACTGCGGCCGCCGTCTGGCCGCTCATCGACCAGATGAACCCCGACGCCTCGGTTCTGGCGCTCGCATCGATCGAACTCGACATCTCGAACATTCCGGTCGGCCAGGAAATCACCATCAAGTGGCGCGGCAAGCCGGTTTTCGTGCGGCACCGCTCCGATGAGGAGATCAAGGCCGCCGAGAGCGTCGACGTCTCCGAGCTGCGCGATCCGCAGACCGACGACGTCCGCCTGGTGAAGGGCCCGAACGGCGAGCTCGAGAAGCAGTGGCTGGTGCTCATCGGCATCTGCACCCATCTCGGCTGCGTGCCGCTCGCCTACAAGGGCGAGTTCAACGGCTACTTCTGCCCCTGCCATGGTTCGGTCTACGACACATCCGGCCGCATCCGGAAGGGCCCGGCGCCTCTCAATCTCGAGGTGCCGCCCTACAAGTTCGTATCCGACACCAAAATCCAGATCGGCTGAGGGGGCTAGAAAAGATGAGTGGTCACAGCACCTATACACCGAGCAATGGCTTTACCCGCTGGCTCGACTCGCGCCTGCCGATCATCCGGCTCGGCCATGACACGGCCGTCAGCTACCCCGTCCCGAAGAACCTCAACTACTGGTGGACCTTCGGCGGCGTTCTGACCTTCTGCCTCGCCGTGCAGATCGTCACCGGCATCGTTCTCGCGATGCATTACATTCCGCAGACCGAACTGGCCTTCAAGAGCGTCGAGCACATCATGCGCGACGTGAACTACGGCTGGCTGCTGCGCTACGTCCACGCCAACGGCGCCTCGATGTTCTTCATCGCGGTCTATATCCACATGTTCCGCGGCCTCTATTACGGTTCCTACAAGGCGCCGCGCGACGTGCTGTGGATCCTCGGCTGCCTGATCTACCTCCTGATGATGGCGACGGCCTTCTTCGGCTACGTCCTTCCCTGGGGTCAGATGAGCTTCTGGGGCGCGACCGTCATCACCAATCTCTTCGGCGCGATCCCGCTGGTCGGCGAGTCGCTCCGCACCTGGCTCTGGGGCGGCTTCGCGGTCGGCGATCCGACGCTGAACCGCTTCTTCTCGCTCCACTACCTCTTCC
>NZ_DATKFR010000149.1:0-7562 GCF_035511255.1 Parvibaculum sp. | reverse complement strand
GGCGAACCCGGCCTATGCGCTGTCTTGCGTCCGGACCGCGCTCGAGGCCGGCGCGCGCTGGGCGGTGCTTTGCGATACCAATGGCGGCACGCTGCCCGACGAGGTTTCGCGCATCGTCGGCGAAGTCATCGCCTCGGGCGTCCCGGGCGAGAGGCTCGGCATCCATGCGCATAACGACACCGAGAATGCGGTCGGCAATTCGCTTGCCGCGGTTCGTGCCGGCGTGCGGCAGGTGCAGGGCACGCTCAACGGTCTCGGTGAGCGGTGCGGCAACGCCAATATGGTCTCGCTGATCCCGACGCTGCTGCTCAAGACGGAATATGCCGAACGCTTCGAGATCGGCGTCAGCCTCGAAAAGTTGAAGAGCCTCACGCATATCTCGCGCACGCTCGACGAAATCCTCAATCGCGCGCCAAACCGCTACGCGCCTTATGTCGGCGAGAGCGCTTTCGCGTCGAAAGCCGGCATCCATGTGTCGGCGATCCTGAAGGATCCGAAGACCTATGAGCACGTGCCGCCGGAAAGCGTCGGCAACCAGCGCAAGATCACGGTTTCCGATCAGGCGGGCCGTTCGAACATCCTCGCGACGCTTGAGGAAGCCGGCATCAAGGTCGATGCGAACGATGCGCGCATCCAGCGTCTTCTCGACGAGGTCAAGGAGCGCGAGTTCCTCGGCTATTCCTATGACGGCGCGGGGGCGTCTTTCGAACTTCTCGCGCGCCGCCTGCTCGGGCAGGTGCCGGAATTCTTCGTGGTCGAATCCTTCCGGGTGCTGGTCGAGCGGCGCTACAACGCGCTGGGCGAATTCGTCACCGTGTCGGAAGCGACGGTGAAGGTGAATGTCGATGGTGAGGTGCTGATCTCGGTTGGCGAGGGCAACGGCCCGATCAATGCGCTCGACCAGGCGCTGCGCAAGGATCTCGGCAAGTATTCTCCGTTCATCGAGGATCTCAGGCTCGCCGACTTCAAGGTTCGTATCCTGACGAGCGGCACGGAAGCGGTCACGCGTGTGCTTATCGAAAGCGCCGACGCGCAAGGCAACCGATGGTTCACGGTCGGGGTCTCGCCGAACATCGTCGACGCCTCGTTCCAGGCCCTCGTCGATTCCATCAACTACAAGCTTCTTCGCGACAACGCGCCGGCACCGTCGAAATCCGCCCGAAAAATGGAAGCCCGAGTCTAGTTTTCTGCAGAGCGCAACCTCGCCCGCGCTCCGCATGGAGTGTCGGGGCGAGGACGGGAAACAAGGCTCTGCATCATGCCGACGATTACATCCTCCGAGAGTCAATCACGGGAAGCGACGCTGGGCGGTGCCGCCGCCGGAGCGGGATATCTGCTCTGGGGGCTCTCGGTCATTTTCTACCGACAGCTTGCAAATGTCGTTCCGTTCGAAATTCTCGCGCACCGCACCTTGTGGAGCATCCTGCTCGTCGGCGGGTTGATCTTCGGGCTGCGGCGCGGCGTGCATCTCGCCGAACTCCTGCGCGATCGCCGGAAGCTCGCGACGCTTGCCATGACCGCGATGATCCTCGGCTCGAACTGGTGGCTCTTCATCTGGGCCGTCAATTCGGGACGCATCCTCGAAACGAGCCTTGGCTATTTCATCAATCCGCTGGTGAGCGTGCTGATCGGCGTCTTCGTTCTCGGCGAGCGCCTGTCGCGCCCGCAAATCGCCGCGACAGGGCTTGCGATCGCGGGTGTCGCCTATTTCACGTTCGCGCTCGGCTTCCTGCCGTGGATTTCGCTCGTGCTGGCGCTCAGTTTTGCGGTCTATGGCTATCTGCGGAAGATCACGCGGGTCGATGCGCTGGCCGGGCTTCTCGTGGAGGTTCTGGTGATGGCACCCTTCGCGGTCTGCTATCTTGCTTATACCTCGGCGCATGAAGGCACGAGCTTCGTCAAGGAGGGTTGGCTCACCGACGCGTTGCTGATTGCGACCGGGCCCATGACGACGCTGCCGCTGTTGCTCTTCACCTATGGCGCGCAGCGCATACGGCTGACGACTCTGGGCCTGCTCCAGTATCTCGTGCCGACGACCTCTTTCGCGATAGCGGTCTGGATTTACGACGAACCTCTGGGACACGGACAGATGGTGACATTCGGCTTTATCTGGCTCGGGCTCGCGATCTTCACTGTGGATATGTGGCGCAATGAGCGCGAACTCCGGCGCGTCTCGCTATCCGCGAGGTGAAGTTCAGGTCTCGATCGGCGTCATCCAGCTCGCGGTGATGCCGACGGGATATTCGAAGCCGAGCCCATGCGCGAGCCAGCCTTTGGGCGAGACGACGGGCAGGGTGCGATGGCTGAAATATCCGCCCCACCATGAAAGGGTGCTGTTCGAGACGACGCCACCGTCGCAGAGCGTCATCAATCCGAAATCCTCATAGACGTTCGCGCCGCGAAACACATGAAGGGCCGGGATGTCGATCTCTCCGGGTTCGTCGCTGACGAGGATGAATTGCGCGCCCGGTGCAGCCTCGCGGATGATTTCGATGCCACGTCTGAAATAATCGATACCGAGCATTGGCGAGCGACCGAAAATCGTCCAGTCCCTGTAATCGCCGCGGCGGATGTGAACGAAAGCTTTTTTCCCGGGAGGCAGCGCGTTCAGGAAATCCCGCGCGGCGACGAGATGCTCGTCCTTGAGGCGGAAAGACGCATAGCTCGCGTGGATCGCGTCCTGGAAGTAACCCTTATCGATATAGCGAAGGCGGTTGCTGAGGCCGGCGCGCCGCAAAATTTCCTCTCCGGCCAGCTCGTAGAGTTTTCCTCCGGCGAAAAAACCCCGCTTTTTCTGTTTGATGCTGCCGACGAGGCGAAGCCTTGCGGAAATGCGTCCGAGGCGGCGCAGCCAGCGCATCACGCGCTTGCGACGTTTCGGGCCGCCGCCGTCGTCCAGATTGATCAAGCGAAAGCGATTCCAGATGAAGCCGTCGACGAACTCCTCCATGCCGGTGGCGACGATGACATCACCGTCGTCGAGTTGGCTGTCGAGAAAGGCCGCCTCGAACAATTGGTTTCCGAGACGGCCGTCGGCAGTGAACAGGACGAATTTTTTCCGGCGTTCCGGCATCAGAGCGCAGCCTCGATGCGCGGCAGGACGTCCTCAACCTTGTCGACGACGGAATAGATGCGGCGGATGTTCGAGCGCGCGAAGCCAGCCTTGATGATGTGGTCGAGAAGGTCGATCAGCGGATCCCAGAAGCCTTCGAGATTGACGATCACGATGGGCTGGCTGTGGCGACCGAGCTGCGCCCAGGTCAGCATCTCGACGACTTCTTCCAGGGTGCCGATACCGCCCGGCAGCGCCACGAAGGCGTCCGAGCGTTCGAACATCAGCCATTTGCGGCTGTGCATGCTGTCGGTGACGATCAACTCGCTGACGTCACTCAACTGCACCTCGACCTTGGAGAGGAACTCCGGGATCACGCCGGTCACGCGGCCGCCCTCGGCGAGTACGGCCTTGGCCACGGCTCCCATCACGCCGATCGAGGCGCCGCCATAGACGAGGCCAACGCCGGCGCGGGCCAGAATATGGCCGAACTTTGCGCCAGCCTCCAAAAAGGCAGGTTTGTTGCCGTCGCTGGAGCCGCAATAGACACAGACATTCGCAGGTTTCATACGGCGGAAAACTCTCAGGCAAGGGGTCGCAAGACACTTCAGATGCCGGAATTAATGCTCCGGTTGGGCTATTCGTTATGGGAAAGGATGCTTCGTCATGTAAACATTAACATTCGGACAGGGGGCGGTCAGGTCGACTGGTGGAGGGGCGATGCTGAGGGACTATCTGAGGGTAAACAAGAAACAACTGCAATTTCTCGCGGGCGCGGGATTGGCGAAGATCGTCTATTCGGACGGCATGCCACAATCCGGATCGACGCTTCTCTTCAACATCGCGCGGCTCGTGTTGCAATCGAACCACGGGTGCAAGGTGAGCGCAGGCTGGGTGGGCGACGCGCTCGATCTGCCCCCCGCCGATATTTATCTTATCAAAACACACGGCATAAAGCCGCTGGATGCCTGGCGTGCGCATCGCTTTTTTCACTCCTTTCGCGACCCTCGCGATGCACTCGTCAGCGGCTTGCGGAAGATCGGCACCCAGCCCACCATCGAACCCGTCCGGGCGTGGATGAAATGGTATGCCTTTGCCGAAAAGCGGGCCGACCTCATGTGCAGGTACGAGACGATGATAGAGGACATCCCGGGCACCATTCGAGCCGTCGCCGGGGCTTTGGGACAAATGGTGGACGTCGACGACATCGCGAAGTCCATCCCCATGGTCGCCCCGGACCGGTCGGGCACCGTGAAGCGGGACAAGGTGACGCTGATGCACAGGAACCACAGGACGGGGACGGTTGCGGGGGAGTGGCGGGACATTTTCCCGCCCGCCCTCCAGCGTCAGATATCGTCGGAATTCGGACCATGGCTCGAGCGTAACGGATACCCGCTCGACTGAAGGACGGTGTTCGCACGCGCCTCACAATGGTGCATCAATTGCATGATAGTTGGTAACGTCGCGAATGGCTGTACCGGGCTTCCCGGTGTGGCACGGGCATTTACCATCTTGTGTGTCGCTTGGGGCCGGGCCCCGTGGGGGCGACGAAAAGGGGATCCGAGTCGATGCGTAATACTGGACTGATAGCGGGTGGCGTGCCGGTTGTGCTGGCCATTCTGGTCGGCGCCTACTTTGTCTTTTTCAAGGGCGGCGAGACGGGGCCGGCTCACCAGCAGACGGAACAGGGTACATCCAAGGCGCCCGCCGCCGTCGAGGACAAGAGCATCCCGACTTTCGACATCGTGCGCGTCGAACGCGACGGCTCGACGGTCGCCGCGGGCCGCGCGCTTCCCGGCGCCACGGTCGATATCAAGGCCAATGGCGAGGTGATCGCCAATGTACCGGTCGACGGCAACGGCGAATGGGTGGTCGCGCTCGAGAAGCCGCTGAAGCCCGGCAACATCGTCATTACGCTGACGGCGCATAATCCAGACGGCACGACAAAGGACAGCGTTCAGTCGGTCGCGGTCAACGTGCCCGAGCAGAAGGACAAGCCCGCCCTCGTTGTCATGAGCGAGCCGGGCAAGGCGAGCCGTGTGCTGCAGGGTCCGGGTGTGCCGTCGGATGCCGGCAATCTGGTGCTCGAATCCGTCGATTACGACAAGGACGGCAATCTCATCATCTCAGGCAAGGCCGATCCTCTGGCGACGGTGCGCATCTATGTCGGCGGGAAGCCGGTGGGCGACGCGACGGCGGACAGCAAGGGGCATTGGGAATTGCGACCGACCACTGAGATCGCACCCGGCCGTTATGCCCTGCGTGTCGATCAGCTCGACCAGGCCGGCAAGGTCGTCGCCCGCGTCGAATTGCCTTTCGAGCGCGGCGTACCCGACCAGATCGCCGAGGCCCTTCGGAAAGGGCAGGTCGTCATTCAACCGGGCAACAATCTCTGGACGATCGCCCAGCAGCTCTACGGCTCGGGCTTCCGCTACACGGTCATCTATGAGGCCAACAAGAGCCAGATTCGCGATCCCAACCTCATCTATCCCGGTCAGACCTTCGCGACACCGGCAAAATGACGATTTTCGTAGTCGGGGTTGCTCCGGCAGCGGAAATCCTTATTTAAAGGATGTACAGGGCGCCCCGCTTCGGCAAATGGCCGGGGCGGGGCGTTGCATTGGCGAGGGATCGTTGTCCCGCCGCCAGATCGAGGATCCTCGCGGCCATGAGGCACCTGAAATCAGCCGGACCGGAGGGTGGCGCGCATCCCGTCACCGGAGGCGCCGCGCCGACACGGCAGCGCCGCGTAGAGACGCTGCGCTCCTTTGCGCCCTATCTCTGGCCGGCGGACAGGCCCGACCTGCGGCTCAGGGTCGTCATCGCCATGCTGCTGCTGGTCGCGGCCAAGGCGATTACGGTCTATGTGCCGTTCCTTTATCGCGACGCGACCAATCTGCTTTCGCCGAAGGATGCAGGGGCGGCATTCGCCGTTCCGATCGCGCTGCTTGTCGCCTATGGCGTCGGGCGCATCATGATGGTGGCGCTGGCGCAGCTTCGCGACGGCGTTTTCGCCAAGGTAAGCCAGAACGCGGTCAGGGCGCTGGCGCTCAAGACCTTCAGACATCTTCACGCGCTCTCGCTCCGCTTTCATCTCGAGCGGCGCACGGGCGGGCTTTCGCGCGTCATCGAGCGCGGGACGAAGGCGATCGACCTGCTGCTGCGCTTTTCGGTCTTCAACATCATACCGACCATCATCGAGCTCGCGCTCGTTGCCGTCATCTTCATCTGGGCTTTCAACATCTGGTTCGCGGTCGTCACGGCGATCACGATCGTTCTCTATATCTGGTTCACCTTCGCGGTGACGGAATGGCGGACGCGCTTTCATCGCCAGATGAACACGCTCGACACCGAGGCCAATACCAAGGCGATCGACAGCCTGCTGAATTTCGAGACGGTCAAGTATTTCGGCAATGAGAACCACGAAGCGCAGCGCTTCGACCGTTCGATGCAGGGATATGAGCGCGCCGCGGTCAAGACGACGACGTCGCTTGCGATCCTGAACGCCGGGCAGACGGCGATTTTCACCGTCGGCCTCACGGCGCTGATGCTGATGGCGGCGCAGGGCGTGGTGAAGGGCACGATGACCATCGGCGATTTCGTCATGGTCAACGCCTATCTGATCCAGCTCTATCAGCCGCTCAATCTGCTCGGCACGGTCTACCGCGAAATCCGGCAGGCTTTGATCGACATGGAGACGATGTTCGATCTTCTGGAAATTCCGTCCGAGGTCGAGGACGCGCCGGATGCCCGGCCTCTCACGGTGCGGGGCGGCGAGATCGTCTTCGAGAACGTTTCCTTCTTCTACGACAAGGACCGCACCATTCTCGACGGCGTTTCCTTCCGCATACCGGCGGGAGGGACGCTCGCCATCGTCGGGCCTTCCGGCGCGGGCAAGTCGACCATCTCGCGCATCCTGTTCCGCTTCTACGACATCTCGAAAGGCCGCGTGCTGGTCGACGGGCAAGATATTCGCGACGTCACGCAGAGCTCGCTGCGGGCGGCAGTGGGCATGGTTCCCCAGGATACGGTGCTCTTCAACGACACCATCCGCTACAACATCCGCTACGGCCGGCCGGATGCGAGCGACGCCGAGGTCGCGGAGGCGGCGGCCCAGGCGCAGATCGCCACTTTCGTGGCGAGGCTGCCCAAGGGCTACGACACGGCGGTCGGCGAGCGCGGGTTGAAGCTTTCGGGCGGCGAGAAGCAGCGCGTCGCCATCGCCCGCACGATTCTCAAGAACCCGCCGATCCTGATCCTCGACGAGGCGACCTCCGCACTCGACACGCATACGGAAAAGGAGATCCAGTCGGCGCTGAAGCGCATTTCCGAGAACCGCACAACGCTTATCATCGCCCATCGCCTCTCAACGGTCGTCGATGCGGATGAAATCATCGTGCTCGACCATGGCCGGATCGCCGAACGGGGACGGCATGAGGAGCTTCTGGCGCGAGGCGGAAAATACGCGGCCATGTGGAACCGCCAGCGCGAGGCCGACGCCGCCCGCGAA
>NZ_DATKFR010000148.1:0-7420 GCF_035511255.1 Parvibaculum sp. | reverse complement strand
TTTTTTTGGCCTATCGCCCATTCGCCTGTCGCGTCGCGAGCTTAGCGCCACGCTATAACCTCGCAAAGCGCATCGTGGTTCCGTCAAACGAAAACGGGCGGACATTGCTGCCCGCCCGTTCGACGTCCGAAACCGGAGCTTTGCGTTATTTCTTCTTCGCACCCTTGGGCGCGGCGCCCTTGGCGACGCTCGGGTCGATCTTCTTGCAGGCGTCGACGAGACCGGCGACGGCATCGACCGACTTCTGGAAAGCCTTCTTTTCGGCCGAGTTAAGTTCGATCTCGACGATGCGCTCGACACCGCCCTCGCCGATCACGACCGGCACGCCGACATAGATGTCCTTCTGACCGTACTGGCCGTTAAGATAGGCGGCGCAGGGCAGAACGCGCTTCTGATCCTTGAGATAGGCCTCGGCCATCGCGATGCCGGACGCGGCAGGCGCGTAGAAAGCGGAACCCGTCTTCAGCAGGCTGACGATCTCGGCGCCGCCGTCGCGCGTGCGCTGGATGATCTGGTCGAGCTTTTCCTTCGTCGTCCAACCCATCTTGACGAGATCGGGAAGCGGAATGCCCGCGACCGTCGAATAGCGCGGCAGCGGCACCATCGTGTCGCCATGGCCGCCGAGCACGAAAGCCGTCACGTCCTCGACCGAGACCTTGAATTCTTCGGCGAGGAAATAGCGGAAGCGCGCGCTGTCGAGCACGCCGGCCATGCCGACGACCTTGTGATGCGGCAGACCCGAGAACTGGCGCAGCGCCCAGACCATCGCATCGAGCGGGTTGGTGATGCAGACCACAAAAGCATTCGGCGCGTATTTCGCGATGCCTTCGCCGACCTGCGCCATCACCTTGAGGTTGATGCCGAGAAGATCGTCGCGGCTCATGCCGGGCTTGCGCGGCACACCGGCGGTCACGATGACGACGTCGGCGCCCTTGATGCCCTTGTAGTCGTTGGCGCCGGAAAGGGCGGCGTTATAGCCCTCGACGGGCGAAGTTTCGGCGAGATCGAGCGCCTTGCCCTGGGGCAGGCCTTCCGCGATATCGAAGATGACGACGTCGCCGAGCTCCTTGAGTCCGGCCAGCAAAGCGAGCGTGCCGCCGATCTGTCCGCCGCCGATAAGAGCGATTTTCTTCCGCGCCATGAGATGAAGCCTCCGGATGTCTGGATGCGAGGGGATCGACGGCCGTCGCGGGCCCGATCGCGCGACGCGAGGTTGGGATATCGGGGAGCCTAGTAGCCTGAATCCGGCCGTTCCGCAATGAATGGGGGCCATCCTTAACCAAGAATCCTCGATCTCGTTGACCGACGCGACATCCGGGCGCAGCATTTCATTTTGGGACACCCGCCGCACCTCTTAAGGGAAACTTCACCAGGAAGTGCTTCTCTAATAGGCAAGGCGGACCGGATGGCGGTTCGTGGGGGCATGAACCGTCGCAAGCGGTCGCCTCCTGAGGAGGCCATCGCCCGGAGAGCACCAAAACGGGGGCTGGGGCATGTCGGCTTTTTGGCTGCGCGGACCGAGGCGGGTTGCCTTGGGAATGATTATCATGGGAAGCCTTGGCCTTTCGGGCTGCGCCGCGCCGATCATCGGCGGGCTCACCGCCGCCCAGGTCTTTTCGATCGCCGGTCTCGGCGCCACCATCATGACCGGCCGCGACCTCACCGAGCATGCGGTGTCCATGGTCACGGGCAAAGACTGCCGTTTCCTCGAAACCCTTTTCCGCAATGGCCGCTCCTTCTGTGAAACGCCTGACAGCGTCGCCACGAGAGACGATTTCCACGGCGTGATTGCCCTGTTGGACAACGACAAGCCGAACGCCACGCCGGACGGGATCGGCGGCACGAAGGTCGCCGCCGCCAGCCTCGATCCCGACCTCCTCGGCTTTGCACCCATCGACCGCCACGCGGCCGAGGATTTCTCGCTCGAAATCGCGCGCAAAAACCGCGGCGGCGACACGTCCCACCTCTCCTTCGGCATGTTGTCGGCGGCTTTCGGTCAGTCCTGGGACTACAACCTCGCGATCCGCGACCAGAAACCGGACGCGAGGATTGCCGATGCGACCCCGGTTTCGTCCTCCTCGATTGGCTTGCGTCCCGCCCGCGCCGAATATTTCGGCCTCTGATTCCACAGCTCGCGGCACGCGACGCCGATCAGCTCGGCCGTCAAGTGCGAGATTTCCTTTATCGCGGACGCCCCCTCCCTCTTGACTTCGATATCTCAAGATATATCTTACATCCGAGTTTAAGATATATCGAAATACACTCGGAGTTTACATGTTCAAACAATTCATGAAAGGCCATCGCCACGAGCATGGCCACAGAAGCTGGGGCCGCCGCCATCGTCATGGCGAGTTCGGCGAGCCTCGCCGCGGCCGGCGCGAGCGCGCCTTCGAGCAGGGTGACCTGCGCATCGTCATTCTGAAGCTCATCGCCGACGAGCCGCGCCACGGCTATGACATCATCAAGGCCATCGAGGAGACCTTCGGCGGTAATTATTCCCCGAGCCCCGGCGTCGTCTATCCGACGCTGACGCTGCTCGAGGATCAGGGCTTTGCCATCGTCACCCCCGGCGAGGGTTCGAAGAAGCTCTATACGATCACGACGGAAGGCCGCGCCTTCCTCGATGACAACAAGGCGACCGTGGATGCGATCTTCAAGCGCATGGACGAGGTGAGCCGGCGCTTCCGCGGTGGGCCGGCGCCAGAGATCGTCCGCGCCGTCGAAAACTTTCACACCGCGCTCCGCCTGCGGATCGAACGGGGCGCACTGGCGCAGGAGCAGATCGCGGCAATCGCCGAGGCGATCGACGCAGCCGCCGCCAAGATCGAACGCAGTTGAGGAGAAACCATGTCGCGCTCCCTCATTCCCGACCCCGTCGCCGGCTACGTCTCCTCGCTCGTCGCCGCCGAAACCGACGCCCAGAAGCGGCTTCGCGAGGAAACAGCCGAGCTGCCGCAATCCATGATGCAGATCGGCCCGGATCAGGGCGCCTTTCTCACGCTCCTCGTCGGCGCCATCGGCGCAAGGCAGGCGATCGAGATCGGCACCTTCACCGGCTACAGCGCGATTTCGATCGCCCGCGCACTACCGAAGAACGGCCAGCTTCTCTGTTGCGACGTCAACGAGGAATGGACCGCGATCGCGCGCCGCTACTGGAAGGAGGCCGGGCTCGACAAGCGCATCGAACTGAAGCTTGCCCCCGCGCTCGAAACGCTTGAGGGCCTGATCGGCAAGGGTAAGGAGGGAAGTTTCGACTTCGCCTTCATCGACGCCGACAAAACGGGTTACGACGCCTATTACGAAGCCTGCCTGAAGCTTCTGCGTCCCGGCGGCGTGATCGCCCTCGACAACATGCTTTGGGGCGGCGCCGTCGTCGATCCGAAAGCGAAGGACAAGGACACGCTCGCAATCCGCGCTCTCAACGAGAAGATTTCGAACGACGCCCGCGTCGATGCCTCCCTCGTCACCATCGGCGACGGCGTCATGCTGGCACGCAAGAAGTGAACGAGCGATGCCCATAACATCCTCGACCCATCCGCCACAATCCATGCTTCCGCACGGCCTTGCCGGACGCCTCTTCGGCCGCCTGATGGAGCAGTTCAATCGTGGCGCCTATGCGCGCGCGGTTTCTCTCATCGACCTGCCGACAGAAGGCTCTGTCCTCGAGCTCGGTTTTGGCACCGGCCGTCTTCTCGAGATGCTGGCCGTCAAGTCGACCGACGGCTTCTTCGCCGGTATCGACGCATCGCCGCTGATGGTCGCGACGGCCAGGCGTCGCCTCGACCGCCGCCATGTCGCGCGCGATCTGCGTCAGGGCAACGCGGAATATCTGCCTTGGCCCGAAGATTCCTTCGATGCCGTCGCGGCTCTGCACTGCTTCCAGTTCTGGGCCGATCCCGTCTCGGCGCTTTGCGAGGTCCAGCGCGTCCTGCGCCCGGGGGGCACCTTCCTCCTGATCCTTCGTCGGCATGGCGCTCGCGACGCCGAACGGCTTCCAAATCCATGGAGCCGCACACCGCATGAAATCGAAGACGTTTTTTCCCTTTTGAAGAAAGCCGGTTTCGAGGCGCGACGCGAACTGCCGGACGCGAGGAATTCCCCCATCATCGTCGCGAAGGTCTGAACCGTCTCAATCGGCCGCGCGCAGGCTCAGATAATCCGCGCTTTGCATTTCCATCAGGCGCGAGACGGTGCGCTCGAAGGCGAAGGCGCCGTCGCCCTTGGGATAGAGCGCATCGGGCTCGACGGCGGCGGAGAGAACGAGCTTCGTCTTCGCTTCGTAAAGCGCGTCGACCAGCGTCACGAAACGCTTGGCCTCATTGCGACGCTCCGGCGTCATCGCCGGCACACCGTCGATCAGCACGGTGTGGAAGCACTGCGCGATCTTGATGTAATCGGCCGCGCCCAACGGCTTTGTGCAGAGATCCTCGAAAGAAAATCGCGCGACGCCATGCGCAGCTTCCGGCACCTCGACGGCGCGCCCCTTGAGCGCAAGTGTTGTCGGATGACCGTGTTCGACATCGGTGAGCTGGCGGAAGACGCGGTCGAGCGCGGATCGCGCTTCCGCACCGAGCGGCGAATAATAGACGGGCAGACCTCGCATGCGGTCGAGACGATAATCGGTCTCGCTGTCGAGATGCACGACGTCCATGCGCTCTTTCACCAGCTCGATGAAAGGCAGAAACCGCTGCCGGTTGAGACCGCCCGCATAGAGATCGTCGGGCGCGATGTTGGAGGTCGCGACCACGACGACGCCGAGGTCGAACAATTGCGTGAAGAGACGCCCGAGGATCGAGGCGTCGGCGATGTCCTGCACCTGAAATTCATCGAAGCAAAGCAATGCGGCTTCCTTCGCGATGCGTTCGGCAATCGGCGGAATGGGATCGCCACCCTTCACCTCGCCCGCTTTTTCGCGTTGGCGCCACTGAAAGATGCGCTCATGCGTTTCGAGCATGAACGCGTGGAAATGGACACGTCGCTTCGGCTTCATGCGCACATGGTCGAAGAAGAGGTCCATCAGCATGGATTTGCCGCGACCGACCCCGCCCCAGATGTAAACGCCCTCGGGCGGCGTGACGCGCTTGCCGATCCCGAGAAAGGCGAGCGGTCCGGCCTTCTTGCCGGGCCGCCAGACGGAAAGTTCGTCGGCGAGATGCTGCAGGCTTTCGGCCGCACGTGCCTGTGCAGCATCGGCGGCGATCTCGCCCTTCGCCACCTTCTTGCGGTACGCGGAAAGCGGGCCCGTGCTCATTCGTCGGTATTCGGAAGATGGAACATTGCAAGAACTTCACGACCGGCGCGACGTCCGGTGATCGAGAGGGCTAAAGACATGCCGGCGACAATCGCAACGCTCGGGAAGCGACGGCAACCTGCCGGCGAAGAACGGCATAACGCGAAACGCCAGTAGCTTCATCCTTAAAATTGCGGCGGGAGCGGGCGCGCGTGATCGAACGGCAAGGGCAACAATTCCGTTCTGGGCGCATTTTTCTGGGGAAAACTGTGCCTCCGGTGAGACGCGGCCCGATAAAAGCAGCCTTCATCGGCCGTTTCAGAGTGGCACCGGCGCGCCTTTCGACTAGCATTTGGCTGGGTCAGTCGGGATTCGTCCCGGAGACCTGGCGGGGGCAGACGGTCAATCCGGCCCGCTTGAAGCAACCCGACCGAGAACACAAGGTCAGAGGGAATTCGAATGTCCAATACCGTGAAAGTCATCATTGCAGTTATCGTCATCGCCGTGGTTGTGCTCGTCGGCTACAAGCTGACGAACAAGCCCGCGATGGATGCGACCGCGCCCGCGACCGAGGAGACGGCTCCGGCGGCTCCGACCGAGCCCGCTCCGGCGGCCCCGACCGAGTCCGCTCCGGCGGCCCCTGAGGGCGGTGCCGCGCCGACCGAGCCGGCTCCGGCCGCGCCGGCTGAACCTGCTCCGCAGGGCCAGCAGTAATCAATCGGCGTAAAGCCGGTTGTAACCCGCGCGTCGCAAGACGCGCGGGTTTTTTATTGGGAGAAGCCCGCGCGCAAACGGAGTGCGACACGCACCAGCAGGATCAGTACGGGGACTTCGACGAGCGGACCGATGACGGTGGCGAAAGCGACCGGAAAGCCGTGAAGAAGGACCTGTTATGCTGCGGGAGCCTTCGCAAGGAACGCCGGCGTCGTTGTCTTTTTCCAGAGCCAGCGCGAGAGCAGCGCCGCCATGACGGCGCCCGCGATCTGCGCCGCCATAAATGCGGGGGCGTCAACAGGCCTGATGCCGGAGAAACTGTTCGTCAGCATGCGTGCGAAGGTGACAGCCGGATTGGCGAAGGACGTCGACGAAGTGAACCAGTAGCCGCCGGTGATGGTCAGCGCGACGATCGGCGCGATGGCCTTCGGTGCGGTGGCAAGCGCACCGAGAATGGCAATCACCAGTGCGAAGGTTGCAATGAATTCCCCCGTCAACTGCCCGAGACCCGCCCGCGCATGCAAAGATGGCTCGAAGATCGCCATGTCGAACATCAGATGGGCGATGGCCGTACCCAACGCCGCAAAGATGAACTGTACCAGCACATAGGCAAGCGCCTGCCCGAATCCAATTTCCCGCTGAAGAAAGAAGACAAGCGTGACCGCGGGGTTGAAATGCGCCCCCGAAATCGGCCCTAGGATCTGTATGAGAACGCAAAGCATCGCGCCGGTTGCGAGCGTGTTGCCGAGAAGTGCGACGGCGAGGTTGCCATCCGCCAGTCTTTCGGCCATCACCCCGGAACCGACGACGACCGCCACCAGAAGGCAGGTCCCGAGTGCTTCGGCCAGAAGACGACGAGTCATATCCGGCTCTCGGTATTGTTCGGTCATGAATGCGCCAGCCTCACCTCGTGAGCGCTCAATTTCCATGCCGCCGCATATAATCGCAAGCAGGGCGGCAAAGCACGCCGGTCAAGTTTGCGTGAACAGCGGCGCGCCGAGCTCGTCGAGCTTGTTCTTGAGCGCCATGCCGTCGAGGCTTCTGAGCGGCAGGCTGGTGAAGAGATCGATGCGCCGCCTGATCTGCATGAAGACCTCGACGAATTTGCGCCGGATCGCCTCTTCGGAGCCCGTGATGGCTGCCGGATCTTCGAAAGGCCAATGCGCGCTGGTCGGATGACCCGGCCATATGGGACAGACCTCGCCGGCCGCGTTGTCGCAGACCGTGAAGATGAAATCCATCTGCGGTGCACCGGGCAGCGCAAATTCATCCCAGGACTTTGAACGCAGCCCCTCGACCGGCAGTTTCGCCGATTGCAGAACCTCGATGGCGTGAGGGTTCACCTTCCCGGCCGGATGGCTGCCCGCGCTATAGGCATGAAAACGCCCGCCGCCCCGCGCATTCAGATAGGTTTCGGCGAGGATACTGCGCGCCGAATTGCCGGTGCAGAGAAAGAGCACATTATAAGACTTGTCC
>NZ_DATKFR010000147.1:0-5790 GCF_035511255.1 Parvibaculum sp. | reverse complement strand
AAGTTGTTCGCGGCTTCGAGCTCGCCTTCGAGCAATTGACGGAAGGCTTCGAGACGTCCCTCGAACTCCTCCTTCGTCAGCAACCCGGCCGCGATCAACCGCTCGGAATAGATTTCGAGCGTCGTCGGATGGCTCCTGATCTTCTTGTACATCAGGGGCTGCGTGAAGCTCGGCTCGTCGCTCTCGTTATGGCCGAAGCGGCGATAGCAGAACATGTCAACGACGACCGGCTTGTTGAAACGCTGCCGGAACTCGGTCGCGATCTTCGTCGCATGGACGACCGCTTCCGGATCGTCGCCGTTCACATGGAAGATCGGCGCCTGCACCATCTTCGCGACGTCGGACGGATAGGGCGACGAGCGCGAGAAGATCGGGCTCGTGGTGAAGCCGATCTGGTTGTTGATGATGAAGTGGATCGAGCCGCCCGTGCGGTGCCCCTTGAGGCCCGACAGGCCGAGACATTCGGCAACGACACCCTGGCCCGCAAAGGCCGCGTCGCCATGGATCAAAAGCGGAATGACCGAGCCGCGCACGCTGTCATGCAGCTGGTCCTGCTTTGCCCGCGCCTTGCCGAGGACCACCGGATCGACGATCTCGAGATGCGAGGGATTGGCGGTAAGCGACAGATGCACCTTGTTGCCATCGAATTCGCGATCCGACGAGGCGCCGAGGTGGTACTTCACGTCGCCCGAACCGTCGACATCTTCCGGGTTCGACGATCCGCCCTTGAACTCGTGGAAGATCGCGCGATAGGGCTTCGACAGCACATTGACGAGCACATTGAGACGCCCGCGATGCGCCATGCCGAAAACGATTTCCTTGGCGCCGAGATTGCCGCCGCGCTTGATGATCTGTTCGAGCGCCGGGATCATCGCTTCAGCGCCGTCGAGACCGAAGCGCTTGGTGCCGATATATTTGATGCCGGCGAAG
Organism: Parvibaculum sp.; assembly: GCF_035511255.1. Classification (GTDB taxonomy): domain Bacteria; phylum Pseudomonadota; class Alphaproteobacteria; order Parvibaculales; family Parvibaculaceae; genus Parvibaculum. The sequence continues at coordinate 4,860 of NZ_DATKFR010000147.1, read as the reverse complement.
CGCTCGAAGCCTTCAGCCGCGATCAGCTTGTCGAGAATGGCAAGCCGGCCCATCTCGGTGAAGGTGACTTCCTTGTCCGGTCCCTCGATGCGTTCCTGGATCCAGGCCTTCTCTTCCGGATCGCCGATATGCATGAACTCGACGCCGATCGTGCCGCAATAGGTACGACGCAGGATTTCGAGCATCTGGCGCACGGTCGCCGTTTCGAGACCGAGCACATGATCGATGAAAATCGGCCGATCAAGATCGTCGGGGCCAAAGCCGTAGCTTTCCGGTTGAAGCTCGGGATGCTCGGATTTCGGTCGAAGCTGCAGCGGATCGATATCGGCGTCGAGATGGCCGCGGATGCGGTAGGCGCGGATCATCATCAGCGCCCGGACGGAGTCGAGGGTCGCCGCGCGGATTTCAGCTTCGCTCGCGCCGCCCTTCCGCTCGGAAATCTTCTGCTTGATCGGAGCCTCGACGGCAGCCCAGTTGCCGTCCAGTGCCGAGACGAGCTCGCCATTGGCGGGAACGGGCCAGTCGGGCCGCTGCCAGGAAGCACCTTTCGCTTCCTTCAGCACATCCTCGCGCTTGTCGCCGAGGCTCTCGAAGAAGCTCCGCCACTCCGCATCGACCGAATTCGGGTCCTGCTGGTAGCGGGCATGCAGTTCTTCGACGAAGGCTGCGTTGGTTCCGTAAAGGAAGGACGTCCGCTCGAAGCGCTCGGTGGCGCTGTCATTGCTCATTGGGTGTCCGGTGCGAGGTCGCCCTCGCACCCCCTGTTTGATAGAGGCGACTTGCCGACCGGAATCTTAACCGGTCAAGGTCAACAAGCCATTTAATAACGTTGCGGAACCGGCGACCGGAGGGTGACGATTCCGCGACTTCTCAGCGCCCCTTCAGAACCTCGACCAGCGTGGTGCCGAGGGCCGCCGGCGAGGGCGAAACCCGGATGCCGGCCGACTTCATGGCTTCCATCTTGGCTTCCGCCGTGCCGCGGCCGCCCGAAACGATGGCGCCCGCATGGCCCATGCGGCGGCCGGGGGGGGCCGTGACGCCAGCGATGAAACCGACCATCGGCTTCTTCACCTTGGAGGCCTTGATCATGTCGGCGGCTTCTTCTTCCGCCGTGCCGCCGATTTCGCCGATCATGATGATCGATTCCGTCTGCGGATCGGCGAGGAACATTTCGAGTGAATCGATGAAGTTCGTACCGTTGACCGGGTCGCCGCCGATACCGATGCAGGTCGACTGGCCGAGACCCGCCGCCGTCGTCTGGGCCACCGCTTCATATGTAAGTGTGCCGGAACGCGAGACAATACCGACCGAACCGGGCTTGTGAATGTGCCCCGGCATGATGCCGATCTTGCACTGGCCCGGCGTGATGACGCCCGGGCAATTCGGCCCGATAAGCCGCGTCTTCGAACCGGACAGCGCCCGCTTCACGCGCACCATGTCGAGAACCGGAATACCCTCGGTAATGCAGACGGCAAGCTCGATGCCCGCATCGATCGCTTCGAGGATCGCATCCGCGGCGAAGGGCGGCGGCACATAGATCGCCGAGGCATTCGCGCCGGTGCGCTCGACCGCTTCGGCGACCGTGTTGAAGACCGGGAGCCCCAGATGCGTGGTGCCGCCTTTGCCAGGCGAGGTGCCGCCGACCATCTTGGTCCCGTAGGCGATCGCCTGCTCCGAATGGAACGTGCCCTGCTTGCCGGTGAAGCCCTGAGTGATGACCTTGGTTTCCGAATTGACGAGAACAGCCATTTGTTACGCAGCCTCCTTCACGGCCTTGACGATCTTCTCGGCCGCGTCGGCGAGATTGTCGGCTGAAATAATGGGCAGGCCGGATTCGGCCATGATCTTCTTGCCGAGTTCGACGTTGGTGCCTTCGAGGCGGACGACCAGCGGAACCTTGAGGCTGACCTCCTTGGCCGCCGCGATCACGCCTTCCGCGATGATGTCGCAGCGCATGATGCCGCCGAAGATGTTGACGAGGATGCCTTCGACATTCTTGTCGGAGAGGATGATCTTGAAGGCCGCCGTGACCTTTTCCTTTGTCGCGCCGCCGCCGACGTCAAGAAAGTTGGCGGGCTCGGAGCCATAATATTTGATGATGTCCATCGTCGCCATGGCAAGACCCGCGCCGTTGACCATGCAACCGATCTTGCCGTCGAGCTTGACGTAGTTGAGGTCGTATTTGGACGCCTCGACCTCGGCCGGATCTTCTTCCGTGAAGTCGCGGAGTTCGACGATGTCCTTGTGGCGGTAGAGCGCGTTGTCGTCGAAGCCGACCTTGGCGTCGAGGCAGACGAGCTTGTTGTCGCCGGTGACGACCAGCGGATTGATTTCGAGCTGCGCCATGTCTTCGGCGACGAAGGCCTTGTAGAGCTTCTCGACGAGCTGGACGGCCTGCGCGTTGAGATCGCCTTCGAGACCGAGCGCGAAAGCGACCTTGCGGCCGTGGAAGCTCGAAACGCCCGAGGCCGGATCGATCGAGAAGGTGAGGATTTTTTCAGGTGTCGAATGCGCCACTTCCTCGATGTCCATGCCGCCTTCGGTCGAAACGATGAAGGCGATGCGCGAGGTCGCGCGGTCGACCAGGACCGAGAGGTAAAGCTCGCGGGCGATCGAGGAGCCTTCCTCGATATAGAGGCGGTTGACCTGCTTGCCGGCCGGACCCGTCTGATGCGTGACGAGCGTCGAGCCAAGAAGGCGCGTCGCCTCCTTCTTCACGTCGTCGATCGATTTCACCACCTTGACGCCGCCGGCCTTGCCGCGGCCGCCGGCATGAATCTGCGCCTTCACGACATACACCGGACCGCCAAGCTTCGTGGCGGCGTCCACCGCTTCATCGGCACTGAAGGCCGGAAAGCCCCGCGGAACGGCCACGCCGTATTTCGCAAGCACGGCCTTGGCCTGGTATTCGTGAATATTCATGAGCATTCATCCGGCATGAGGGGCGGCGGGAAGTCGCGAAAGGGCCCCGATGGGAAGATCGATTGGCCGGAAGTTATAGCACCCGGGAAAAGGGGCGCAACCGCCAAATGCTGAATCTCCGTTCAGAGTATGAGCGGGCTAACCTACAGAATTTTCAATAGAAATTTTCCGGCTCCGCCGTTGCGGCATGCCTGCACAGGCTTTGTCACCTCGCTGCCCGGTCCTTGTGCAGAAGCCCGTAAATGCTGTCGGAGAACGCGAGAATAAAAACATTTAAACGCGAACTGTGACATACATGCTACAGTTCGATGACCATCGGGCTTCGCCGGGGAGGCGTGATCGCCCACAACAGAACACGCCGCACAAGTGGCGAGAAATCGCATTCATGCAGAACATACGGGTTCGCTGGCGGCATATGCTGCATTCGGTTTCGCCGCGCCTGCGCTTCGCCTCGCTTATGGCCGGGCTCGCGTTCGGAACCTTCACGCTGTTGCGCCTCTTTCTCACCGCGCTCCTCGTCACGCCGTCGACCGAGCGAACGCCCGCCGACATATTGGCCGCTTTCGGCGCGGGCGCACTGCGCGATCTCTGCGTCGCGCTCATCCTCGCCGTCGTCTTTCTGGCGCTGCTCAATGCCCGCCTCCGCTGGAAGAAGCGGTTCGGACGCGAGCTGTCCTTCGCCCTCCTGATCGGCGTCCTCTTCCTCCTCGTGTTCAGCGCCATCGCGGAAGTGTTCTTCTGGAACGAGTTCGACAGCCGGCTCAACGGCATCGCGCTCTATTACTTGATGTTCCCGCGCGAGGTGATCGGCAATCTCCAGGAATCCTTCAACGTTGCGCTCTATTTGCCGATAGTGGTCGCGGTTGCCGCGGTCCTTGCCTTCGTATTACGCAAACGACTGCGCCTCGCCCTCGATGCCGCGCCGCGCAGGGGTCTGCGTTTGCGCGAATTCGCGCTTTCGGCTCTGGTCCTCGGCGCCAGCGTCGGCATTCTCTCGATGTCGAGCGGCGACGTCAGCGCCAATCGCGAAATCAATCAACTCGCCGAGAACGGCTGGTCGACCTTCATCGGCGCCGCGCTGACCAACGACCAGGAATATGACGGCATCTATCCGACCATGGACGAGCGGGAGGCGATCCGCATCACGCGCAAGCTCGTCGCCCAGGACAATACGACCTTCATCGATCCGGCCGGCACGCGCAGCATTCGCCGCTGGGTCGATAACGGCACCAGGCCGCGCAAGCTCAACATCGTCATCGTGACGAATGAATCTTTCGGCTCGAAATTCATCAGCGTCCTCGACTATCCGAAATGGAAGAACCGGAGCATCACGCCGGCGCTCGACAAGCTTTCGGGCGAAAGCCTGTTCCTCACCAACATCTATGCGTCGGGCGACCGGACCGTCCGCGGGCTTGAGGCGACCGAGACGGCTTTCGCGCCGATCCCCGGAATTTCGACGGCGCGCCGCGCGGAATCGGAGGGCATGTATTCCCTGCCCTATTTGCTGCAGAGCTTCGGTTATCGCACCGCCGTGCTTTACGGCGGCCGCGATGCTTTCGACAATATGGGCGATTACTGGGCGGGCATCGGCTTCGATCCGGTCTGGGACCAGATGGACGTCCGCCACGACAGTTTCGAAACCGCCTGGGGCGTTTCCGACGAGGACCTCTATACGGAAGCAATTGCGCGCATGGACGACATGTCGAAGGAAGGAAAGCCTTTCCTTCTCACCATGATGACCGTATCGAACCACCGGCCCTACCGTTTTCCCGAAACGCATGTCAAAGCCGATCCCGCGCTTCAGAACCGCGAGAACTCGGCGCGCTATGCCGACTGGGCCTATGGCGATTTCATCGAACGCGCCCGCGCCCATGCCTGGTTCGACGATACCGTCTTCGTTTTCGTCGCCGACCATAGCGAGAAGATCAACGGCGCCGC
>NZ_DATKFR010000146.1:0-23741 GCF_035511255.1 Parvibaculum sp. | reverse complement strand
TTCCGCACAGCTTCCATTACCGGCTCGTCGGCCTCGACGGGAAACCGGTGGCCCGCCGGCCGGATATCGGCTCATATCGTATCGGTCCAACCACTCTGCCTCAGGCCTTGTCCCGCGAGCGCAGTGCGGCGGCGGCAGGTGCGCAGAAACGACCGTCGACGTCGCTCGATCTTCTCGTCGATATACGCGAGACAGCCACGACACACGGATTTCACGCACTCGCGGCGCTCGGCCTTGTCGCCGATCGGCTGGGGCCCACGCCGCTGCATGTGCTGAGTACCCGTTCGGGAGACGAACTCTCCGCGCTGGAAGCATTCTCCTTCGATCACGGGGTCGAGGTCGTGGTGCACAGCTTCGAGGAAATCGCCAGGTTGCGCGTCGACGCCTTCTTCACCGTCATGGAGGATGCGAACACGATCGTCGCCGAGCGCGAACTCTTCGACAGGACGCGACGGCCGCTGGTCGGGCTCCTGTTCCAGCCCACCGATAAACCGATCCAATGGGTGGAACTCGTCGACGGTCATGACACGACGGCCATGGCGCGTCGGCTTGCGACGCTGATCGCATCGGAGCAGACGCCGGCGCCCTTCACACACCTTACGCCATAATGCGCATTCTGCTCGTCGGCATGCATAACAGTCCGCATCTGCACCGCTGGGTGCGGATGATCGACGACGGCCGTGCGACGATTCTGCTTTTTCCCGTCCTTCGTACCGAGGTGCCGTTGCCGCCGGAATTCAAGCGGATCCCGCTCGAAGCGGTGACGGCCGATCTCGCGCCGGGCGTCTGGATCGTCGAGCCAGCGGATATCGGGAGCGTGGAAGAAGCCCGGCTCAACGCTGACAGGGACTTTGTGCTCTGTACGCACACCTTCGTTCATACCGATTACATGGCGTCGCCTGCGCGCCTGCTGGCAGTGATAAACGCCTATCGGCCGGATTTGCTACATTCGCTGGAGACGCAGCTTGCCGGGTATCTCTGCCTCGATACCCTGAAACAGCTCGACAGATCGAGACCGCCCTGGATCGCATCCAGCTGGGGCAGCGATCTCCTTCTTTTTCATCGCTTTGAGCGCCATCGCAATGTGCTGCGGCGCTTCTGCACCAGCATCGATTATTTCCTGCCGGATGCCGCGCGCGATCTCACCATAGCTCGTCGTCTCGGTTATGCGGGACCGACGCTGGAGGCGATGCCGGCGACGGGAGGCATCGACGTCGACAGGTTGGCGGCCTTCTCCGAGACGCCGCCCTCCGCGCGAAAAAGCATCATCGTCAAGGGCTACCACAATTGGGCGGGCCGCAGCCTTCTGGCGCTCTCGGCTCTTGTACTTGCGCGGGAACAGCTCCGCGGATTTTCGATCGGCATACTGGTGCCGGGACCTCAACCGGCAACCTGGGCCGCTCGCATGGCCGACGAACTGAACATCGATATAGAGCCGCTGCCCTATCTGCCCCATCCCGACGACGCCATGCGGCGCATGGCCGGCGCCCGTGCCGTCATCGGCATCAGCATCTCGGACGGCATGCCGACCATGACACTGGAAGCGATGACGGTCGGCGCCTTCCCGATCCAGAGCATCTCCTCCTGCGCCGACGAGTGGCTCGTCGATGGCGAAACCGGTCGCCTCGTCCCGCCTGACGATACCCGGGCCATTGCCCATGCCGTCGTCGACGTGCTGACGGATGATCGCCTCGTGGACGAGGCTGCGTCGCGCAATCTCACCGCCATCCGCCGGCGGTGGAACATCGAATCCAATCGCGAGCGGATATGGGATATTTATCGCCGCGTCGCCGCTACGCTGACGATCGGCGCAGTCTGATCATTCGAAATTAATGTTGACCTTGCCAAATCGGATAATGCCGGCAAGAGCCGCGGCCAGCGCCCCCTCCGCCTCGCTTAGCTTTCTCTCCGGGGCTTCGTGAACTTCAATATCGCCGCTTGCCAGAGCGACGGGATCGTCGCCGAGCAGACGATTTATGCGCGAAAGCCCCTCTTCGCCGCGCGCTCGAATGAGCTCCATGGCGTGTGATGAAATCGCGCGCGACGCTGAAGTTTCGGGTGCGGACATCAGCATCGCGTCGGAGGCTACGCGCGCCTGGCTCGCATTGGTGAAGACGGGCGCCATCGCACGCATTAGCAGGGTCTCCACCTCTGTCAGCGAACGGTTGACCCTCATCGGCGCGAATTCGAATTGCGAAACGTCCTCGATACCGAGCGCCCTCGTCAGGAAATGCCGGAAAAGATCGGGTAGCCCGGTTTCATAATTGAGCGCGATAATTTCCTCTTCGTGAAAGACGCCGAGCGCATTTGTCAGGACGCGGTCTTGTCGGCTTGCCGCCTTGCTTTCATGGAGCCAGTCGACGAAGCCAAGCGTGGTGGTCCCGCTTTTGATCTGCTGGCTGTAATCCGACAGCGCATAATCTGCGAGCGATCGGAAATAGGCGATAACCCGCACCCGGCATCCAAGGGCGCGGATGGCGTCGACCGCCTGTCGCGCACTTGACCGGTCATCGAGGATACTCATGGTCTCCGACGAGAAAAGGACATGGCGGCCCGCGTCGAGCGCCGACGAGATCGTCGGCAATATCTGCAACGTCGATATCTGGTCCGAGGGAAAGGAAGCGCCCAGGAACTTCGCGAATGCGACGCCATTGCCGCTGGTGATCGCCCCCTTGCGTGCGGAAGCCAGTGACACATCGTCCGGGTAGACAATATTGTGAGAAAGCAAGGCGCCTTGATTCCGCGCCAGCATCGTCTGAAGATATGACGTGCCGGTCTTCGCCAATCCTATATGCAGGAAGACTGTCGTCTCGGCCCGATCAATCATCCATTTCCCTCTCAATATCTTTCAGACCGGACGGCCTCTGTCCTTTAGTCTCTTCGGGAATGCCAGTATCAAGTTCTCTGGGGATTCGTCGCAATTCAATATCGTGCACGATCGCAGTTTTCTATTCCGGAAGAGCCTCCATTTCTCGAAGACCGGGCGAACTGTGGGCCTAGATAAATAATACTATGCGGGGAATGTTATAGAACCGGCGGCAGTATGAGAGAATGTATGGAAATTGCAGACGGGCATGAGCCCTCGGAAGAGCCCACCCCTCCAAGGATACGCGGCCGGTCTCTGAGGACCGCCATTGTTCTGGCCGGTGGAAAAGGCACCCGATTGCGGCCCTTTACGACGACGATCCCGAAACCTCTCGTCCCTGTCGGCGACAAGCCGATCGTGGAATTGATGATCGAGCGCCTGGTGCGCGCGGGCTTTCAACGGGTCGTGCTCGCCATCAACCATATGGGCGATCTTATCCGCGCCTATTTTGGCGACGGCAGCCGATGGAACATCGAGATATCCTACTCGCTGGAGGAGGAACCGCTGGGGACCATAGGCCCGCTCCGGATCATCTCGGATCTGCCGGAGAATTTTCTGGTGGTGAATGCGGACATTCTGACCGATCTGGATTTCACGTCGCTTCTCGAACGACATTCCGCGTCCGACGCCATATTCACAGTCGCGGCCACCCGGCGCGAGCATACCGTCGAATATGGCGTTCTGTCCGTCGATGAGGGGCACCTGGTCGACTTCCAGGAAAAGCCGGTCGTCGAGCATGTGGTGAGCATGGGCGTGTATGCGGTCTCGCGTCGCGTTCTGCCGCATATTCCGGAAACCGGGGCGTTCGGGTTCGATCAGCTCATGCTGAAGTTGCTGGCGGCTGGCGAAAAAGTGAATATTCAGCAGCATCACGGTTTCTGGCTGGATATCGGGCGGCCCGACGATTACGAAATCGCCAACGACCTGATCGTCCGCGACGGGGACCGTTTCCTGTGACGCAGCGCATTCTTCTGACGGGCGCGCGCGGGTTCCTCGGACACCATGTACAGGAACGACTTCTCGATGCGCGGCAGGATGTGATCGCGCCGCAGCGTCCGGAACTCGACGTGACGAGGGAGCTGGGCGATTTCGGAAAGATCGACACGGTCGTTCATCTGGCGGCGCAGACCTTCGTCCCCCACTCCTGGCAGGAGCCGGCGTTATTCTACCGGGTCAATGCGGCAGGTACGGTGAATGTGCTCGACTACTGCCGGCGCAACGGCGTCTCGCTGGTCTTCGTCAGCGCCTATTGCTATGGCCAGCCGGATACCCTGCCCATCGTCGAGGAGGCCCCCCTGCGCCCCTCCAATCCTTATGCATATTCGAAGATATGTGCCGAGGATGCCTGCCGGTTCTACACACGCGAATTCGGCGTACCGGTGACCGTGCTGCGCCCGTTCAACATCTATGGACCTGGCCAGGACGCGCGCTTTCTCATACCGAGCATCGTGCGGCAGGTGTTGGCGCCGGACTCTCCCGCCATCGAACTTCCGGATACGCGGCCGCGGCGGGACTATGTCCATGTCGCAGACGTCGCACGCGCGGTCGTCGCGGCGACGTTGAAGAGCCATGCGGGAGGTCATACCTACAATGTAGGATCGGGCCGTTCGCACTCGGTGGCCGAGGTCGCGCGGCTGGTCATGGACGCGGCGGGCGTCTCCAGGCCGATCGTCGATCAGGGCAAGGTCCGCGAGAACGAAATCCCCGACACGATCGCCGACATTTCCGCCATCGGCCGCGATCTGGGCTGGCGCCCCGCCATCGAATTCGAACGCGGCCTCGGCGATCTGGTCGTGTCCCTCCGCGCTCAGGCGCGCTGATCCAGATTCCGATCGGAGTCGGCGTGGCGGAACCCGGCCACGACCTTCATGAGCTCCGCCTGGACATGGTCCTTGGTGACAGGCTTTGAAACATCCTCGCAGCAGGCGACGAGTTCCTCGATGACCGCCCCGAGGTCGGCGGGAGCCGCCTCGTAGGGAATTCCCTTCAGCTGCTCGAAGCCGATCTCGACAGCGCTCTCTCCCGCTCCGAGAAATTCCTCGTAAGGCTTCTCGCCGCCCGTATCGAGCGGCGTGACGATAATGGGATAGCGGCCATTGGACAGTTCGACATCGACCGCGCGGATGGCGGCGACCTCGTCGCGATAGAAGGACGGCTTGAGTTTGAAATGCGACAACACGCCCTCTGCAATCTCAAGCAGCGGCCTGAGATTTGTTGCGGGATCGAGCGTCGGAAACACAATGTGATTGGCCGGCGCGGCGCAGGCGCCCAACAAACAGATTTCCCCTGCCTCGCGCAGGCTGACGAAGAAACGCCGCGCACCCTCCGGTGCCGCAAGCGGCTGGCGGCGCGCAAGCCGGAGCAGGAAGGCCTGCGGGAGACTGCCGTTCGAAAATGCTACATTGGCGAACCGCGCGGAGCGCCTCGGCGGCAATTGCGCGGCGCCGTCGAAGAGCACGTGTTCCATCAGCCGCTTGCTCGCCCCCATGAAACTGGAGGGGTTGGCCGCCTTGTCCGTCGAAACGGCAAAGACATCCGCCGCATGGCCATAACGCTCCAGCCAGCGAAGGAACCGCGCGAGCTTCAGTACGTTCGTGTCGAGCATCTGTAACAGAGACGGCACGTCCTTTTCCGATCGGACGTGCTTGTGAGCGGCAAAATGCAGCACGAGGTGGTAAGGCGCCTCCTCGGCCAGATGGCGCTGCGTGGCGAATCCGCCGAAATCGATCGGCAGGAAACGCAGATCCGGCGGCAGAATAATATCGGCCTGCGACCGCAGATCGCGGGTCAGCTCTGCCAATGCGTTCTCGCCTATGTCGATGACATGCAGAGCCGCCGGAAGGTAGGAAAGAAGCTCGCGCAATGTACTCGCGCCGATACTTCCCGCACCGCCGACGACGAGGACGCGCTTTCCGCGAACGAACTCGAATATCCCTTCGCGAAAGACGTCGAGGTCGGCTGAAAAGAGAGACTCCGAACGCTGCGTCGCCACAGACGACAAATCGACATCCGGCAAATTTTCTAGAAGATTCACTATAGCCCTAGCCCATCCGTGAACAGCAAGGTATATACGCCCGACGGCATTGGCTGGCAACCAACCGTGCCCACCCGGCCATTTCTTCCGAACTCCACGCGAGAAGGGGCGATGACGGCACCCAGGCGGCAACTCGGCTTGTTCGGCGGCAAGCATCGCCCTCCTCGATCGTCCGTCAACGACCGTGCGCTCGTCGAGTCCTCCGGTCTCTTTGATGCGGGCTATTATCTCTCGCGCAACGACGGACTGAATGACGCCGAGGCGGATCCGCTCGCACATTATCTTGAGACCGGCGCCATCAGTCGGGCGCGGCCAGGCCCCGGTTTTGATCCGGCGTGGTATCTGGACACCTATCCGGAAATCCGCTCCACCGGCAGCAATCCCCTTGTCTACTATCTTCGGACGGGCCGCCACCGGGGCCATCTGCCGCTCCGCAGCTACGACGCCGCGCTCGTGCGTGCCGTCATCGCCCAGCAGGCCGTCCTCGATCCCGCCCTTGCGCAATCCGGCATGGAAGCGCGCGTAGAGACGCTCCCCGGTCAATCGAGCATGGCACAGGGTCCCTTGCACAGAGCTTGGCTCACGCTGCTGCGGTCGCTGGACTCCTCGCCGGATCGGCTCATCGTTGGCGAGCAAACGGGATATGATGCTGCTCGCCTGCATCAGGCCGTCGGCCCCCTGAACGATCCTCTCTTCCCGTCGAACCTACCATGGCTCTTCCTCGATCTGCGCGCCGGCGGCAATCGCAAACGCGCCGCGGTGCGAGCCGTCGCAAGCAGCGGCCGCGAGATCATGTTGGAGGATGTCGACTCCGGTTCCCGCATAAGGCTGGTCAACATTGTCGTCCGCAGTCTGGAGATCAAGGAAGTCGTCCTGCTCGACGCGCCTCTGCCGCGGCGGATACGGAAGCGATACGGGAAGTTCTGGAGTCACGATACGCAGGTGACCTTCATTCGCGGCCCCTGGGTTCCGCGCGCGGAGATGCTGCTATCCTGGCTGAAACGCATCTGGGCCCGTCGTTAGGCGCGACGGAATTTCGGACGGTCTTTCTGGGCAGGGCACGCAAGGGTGGACATTACAGCCGTCATAAACGGTCATCGGGAGCAGGGCCTGGCGCGGCCGTCCCTCGCCAGCCTGCGCGCGGCCGTTGGCTATGCGCGGTCTCGGGGACTTGAAGTCGAAGTCGTCGCGGCGCTGGATTGTTCGGATGCGCTCACGCGCGACGTCTTTCGCGATGTGGCCTTCGACGTCCCCTATCGCCAACTCGAACTCGATGTCGACGATCTCGGCGAAGCCAGAAACCGCGCGGTCGCGGCAGCCCGGGGGCGTTGGATCGCTCTTCTCGACGCCGACGACCTGTGGAGCGAAAACTGGCTTCATGCCGCCTTCGCGGCGGCGTCGGCAGACGCTCGTCTCGCGGTCTGGCATCCCGAGGTCGCCGTCTATTTCGGAGAGGCCGAGCGTGTCCTCACCCATGTCGATATGGACGATCCCGACTACGACCTCGCGGCGCTGGCGGTGCAGAACCAGTGGACGGCGCTTGGTTTCTGCTCCGCCGATCTCCTGCGCGCCGTTCCCTATCCGACGACGAATCTCAGCATCGGGCGCGGCTATGAGGATTGGGGATGGAACATGGCGGTGATCGCGAAGGGCGCTCGTCACAAGGTCGTGCCCGACACCGGCCATATGATCCGTGTACGTTCGAATTCTCTGGGATCCCGCACCGCCAGAAGCAGAAGCCATCCGGCCATACCGCCGGGAATGTTCCGCACGCTCGTCGGCGCGAAGGATTTCGGCGATCCTCCGCCCCGGAAAGCTGCGCCCTAAGCCGGCTGACGGCGCAGACGCATCAGCATCGGCAAGCGCCGGGTCGCCCCCTTCAACGCCTTCTGCAGGCGCAGATCGATCAGCCCCATCGCGATTGCCGGCGGCAAGGCGCTGACGAACATCAGCGCCGCGACCTGCCAATAGGAAAGTTTCAATCCGTACATGGTCAGCAGGACGACAATGGCGTTGAGCGGTACGAGATGGATCAGATAAATGCCGTAGGAGAGATCTCCGAGCCGCGCCAGCAACGATCCGATACGTCCCTCCGCGGACCAGGCAAGAGCCGCCCGGACGAAGCAGAACATGGAAAAGGCCCACACCGGCGCCAGAAGCACGCCGATATAGGGTCCGATCAGCGTGTTCACGCCGGGAACGCGATAAATATGAAGAATGCCGTAGAACGCCGCGAGGCCGACCGCCGCATAAATCTTGCCGCTCTTCGGCGGAGGCAGAAGTCCGGCGACGATCCCCGCGAGGAAATAGAGCGACAGCTTGTTGAAAAACAGCAATCCGCCGATCGGAAATTGATGATCCGTGTTGGTGACCGATCCGGACAGGGCGAAACTGGCCAGAAGTCCGATCATGGCGGGATATATTGCGCGCTTCCCGAACGGTACGATCAGCAGCAACATGAAGGCATAGAAGGTGAGCTCGAAATACAGCGTCCAGTACGGCACATTGGCCCATGGCCGCTCGCCCATCGGCAACAACAAAAAGAGCTGCCACGTGGTGCCGTGCGTGCCGGCGAGATAATACGTCACCACCGTCGCGATGATGAGCACGATCCAGAACGTAGGATAGATGCGGCGGACGCGGTCGATGACGAATTTCAGCGGTGGATCCGAAACTTTCGTCGCCATGAGATAGGCCGACAGCGCAAAGAAGATATAGACCCCCAATCCACCGAACTGGAAACTGTACAGAATGTCTGTCGGGCCGGGCGTTGCGGCATCGGCAAAAGCAAATACGTGCTGGATATAGACAAGCGAAGCGGCGATCCCGCGAAGCGCTTGCAGGCCCGCCAGTTTGGGTTCCGACGTAGATGATGCCAGCATTGAGGAGCACCTTTTTTCTTTTGATGCCCGCTCTGGCACATGATTTGATTTACCAGATTCTCCGTCTGGCAAGTACGTTGATGAACCCCTTGCCGTCATCGACGGTCTCGTGAGCCGCTTGGCTCCGCTCCGCTGCGCTTGGTGGATCATTCGGGAACCGGCGGCGCGAAACTGCCCGCCAGCACCTCGTTTGCATTTCTTTTAGGCAATATCATTTTTTACCGATCGGCGCGCTCACGCCATTTCTTCTCTGAGGCCGGCCCGTCGCAAAGGCTGCCTGCCGGACATATTCCGCCGCTGTCCGGGCCTTCGCCGCCCGCGCAAGCCGGCTTTGATCCGCCAATGTTCGCCTCATTTCGTCCGCCGGCTCCTGCAAGGGGCCTCAAAGTTTTCTGGCATTGCTCTTGCCTGTGGAGACCGAAGGACCAATGCTGGCGAGGTGACAGGCTTCGGATAGACGCCGATCCGACGATATTTCGGAGCAGACTTGGGGAAATTGAGTATGCCGGAGTTCAAAATAGCGGAAGATCCGCCTGCCCATGACGGGCATGACGCAAGCCTTCCGCCCCGCAACGCGATTCCTCCCTTCGCCGCGTTGAGAGCCTTCGACGCCGTCGCGCGGCTCGGCGGTGTCCGCAAGGCGGCCGAAATGCTCAGCCTCGACCATGCCGTCGTCAGCCGCCATCTCCGCGCCATCGAGGCCTGGACCGGCACGACGCTGATCGAGCGGACGCGCACCGGGGTTCTGCTGACCGAGGACGGCCTGCGCTATCACAAGCGGATCGCCGTCGCGATCGACACCATCGCCAGCGCGACCATCGACCTCATGAAACGCAGCGACAACAATCGGCTGCACACATGGGCCATGCCCGGCTTTGCCTTTCACTGGCTGATGGGCCGCCTTTCCGTCTTCGAGGCCTCCAATCCCGGTCTCGACATCGAATTGCGGCCGACGGATATGTGCCCCGATTTCGCCAGGCACGAGGCCGATGTCGACATTCGTTTTGCCAATGCCTACGGCCCTCCCCTGAGCCTGCCCCCCGGCGTGCGGTCGGTCGAAATCGCCCGCATGCCCACCGTCCCGCTCGCGAGCCCGGATTATGTCGCGCGCAGCCCTGACATCGAGCGTCCCGAGGATCTGCTTGGCCATGCGCTTCTTCACGAAGAAAGCTATGACGGCTGGAGCGCCTGGCTTTCCGACCACGGCGTGACCAACCAGGAAGCGTTGTCGGGTCCGCGGCTCTGGCACGGGCATCTGACGCTGGACGCCGCCCGGCGCGGTCGCGGCATCGCCCTCGGCAATCATCTGATCGCCGCCGACGACATCGCCGCCGGCCGCCTCGTCGAAGTCGGCGCCGGCCTCTTCGAACACATCCCGCTCGGCGCCTATCTTTTCGTCGCCCGCGCCGACCGCTGGAACGCACCGCAGATCGCGCGCTTCCGGCACTGGCTCCTGGCCGCCGTCGCGGCGGAAGTCCCGACGGCTCTCGCCACCAAATGCCTGGTGACGGCAGGGCACCGCTAGGATCGCGGTTGGCATCTTCCTCCGACGGGGGCTTCCTGAGAGGTTTCGGCTTCTCTTGAACATGCCGGGGATATCATGAGCGCCAATGCCGACCTTCAGATGCGCCGCGTCGCCGCCGTTCCGCGCGGCGTGAGCAATGCGACGCCGGCCTTCGCCGCCCGTGCCGAGAACGCCGAAATCTGGGACGCCGAAGGCCGCCGCTACGTCGATTTCGCGGCCGGCATCGCGGTGCTCAATGTCGGCCATCGTCATCCGAAGGTGATTGAAGCGGCAAAGCGTCAGCTCGACGCCTTCACGCATACCGCCTTCCAGGTCATGGCCTACGAGCCCTATATCGCGCTCGCCGAGCGTCTGAATGCGCTCGCGCCCTTCTCCGCGCCCGCCCAGACGATCTTCTTCACGACCGGCGGCGAAGCCGTCGAGAACGCGGTCAAGATCGCGCGCCGCGTCACCGGCCGCTCCGCCGTCATCGCCTTCACCGGCGCCTTCCATGGCCGCTCGCTGATGGCGACCGCGCTCACCGGAAAAACCGCGCCCTACAAGACGGGCTACGGCCCCCTGCCGGCGGAAGTCTTCCACCTGCCCTTCCCCGGCGCCGCCTCCGGCGTGTCCGTCGCCGAAAGCTTGCGGGCGCTTGAGTTCCTCTTCATGGCGGATGTGGAGCCCGCCCGCGTGGCCGCGATCATCATCGAGCCGGTGCAGGGCGAAGGCGGCTTCCACGTCGCACCCACCGAACTCCTCGTCGCGCTGCGCGCCATTTGCGATCGTCACGGTATCCTCCTCATCGCCGATGAAGTTCAGACCGGTTTCGCCCGGACAGGCAAACTCTTTGCCATCGAGCACTCCGGCGTCGAGCCGGACATCCTGGCCGTGGCCAAGGCCCTCGGCGGCGGCTTCCCGCTTTCGGGCGTCATCGCCAGACGGGACATTCTCGACGCCATCGATCCCGGCGGCCTCGGCGGAACCTATGGCGGCTCCCCCGTCTCCTGCGCGGCGGCACTCGCCGTGCTCGACATCATCGAGGAAGAAAAGCTCTGCGCCCGCGCGTCCGCCGTCGGCGAAAAGCTGAGCGCCCGCATTGCCTCCTTCTCCGGTCGCAACGATCTTCTGCCGGTCTCTGCGCCGCGCGGCCTCGGCGCGATGGTTGCCTTCGACATCTTCTCGGCGCGTGGCGAAGATACGCCCGACGGCGCCATGGCGAAGACCGTCACGAACCGCGCCTTCGAACGCGGCCTCGTTCTGCTCACCTGCGGCACCTTCGGCAACACGCTGCGCATTCTGGTGCCGCTCACCGCTTCCGACGAGATCGTCGACGAAGGTCTCGATCTCCTCGAGGCGGCGCTCACCGTCGAGGAGGCCTCCGCATGAACAGGCATGTTCGCGTCGAAACCGGCATCAAGTCGCTCGCCCGCCCGAACCTCTTTCGGGAATCCGCCTATGTCGGCGGCGTCTGGACCAACGCGCCGGAAACGCTGCCGGTCTATGATCCGGCGAGCGGCGAAAAGATCGGCACGATCCCGTCGCTCTCGAAACGCGTCGTCGAGCACGCGGTCGGCGCCGCGCATCAGGCCTTTGCCGAATGGCGGGCGCGAACGGCGCGCGAGCGTTCGCAGCTTCTGCGCCGCTGGCACGCTTTGATCGAAGCAAACGCGCAGGATCTCGCGCGCCTCATCACGACCGAACAGGGCAAGCCGCTCGCCGAGGCGGCGGCCGAAGTCCAGTCCACGGCCGCCTATGTCGAATGGTTCGCCGAGGAAGCGCGCCGTGCCTATGGCGACACCATTCCCGCCCACCGGCCCGACAAGCGCATCCTCGTCAACAAGGCCCCGGTCGGCGTCGTCGCCGCCATCACGCCGTGGAACTTCCCCTCCTCCATGATCGCGCGCAAGGTCGCGCCGGCTCTCGCCGCCGGCTGCACCGTGGTCCTGAAGCCCTCCGAATTGACGCCCTTCTCGGCAATCGCGCTGGCGGTGCTCGCGGAAGAAGCGGGGCTTCCGCCGGGCGTCTTCAGCGTCGTGACCGGAGAGCCCCGGACGATCGGCGACGTGCTGATCGAAGATGCGCGCGTCCGTAAGTTCACCTTCACCGGCTCCACCGTCGTCGGCAAGCAGCTTGCCGCGCGCGCCATGAACACGGTCAAGCGTGTCTCTCTCGAACTTGGCGGCAACGCCCCCTTCATCGTCTTCGAGGACGCCGATGTCGACGCGGCGGTCGAAGGCGCCATGCTGTCGAAGTTCCGCAATTCCGGCCAGACCTGCATCTGCGCCAACCGCTTCCTGATCCATGACGCCGTCTACGACGCCTTCGCGCAGAAGCTCGCCGAACGCGCAAAGGCGCTCGCCGTCGGCAACGGCGCCGATCCTCTGACCCAGCAAGGCCCGCTGATCTGCAAATCGGCCATCAAGAAGGTCGCCCGTCATGTCGACGACGCGCTGAGCAAGGGCGCGCGCCTTCTCACGGGCGGCAAGCCGCATGACAATGGCCGGCACTTCGAACCGACGGTTCTGGCCGACGTGTCGCCGGCCTCGCTTCTTTGCCACGAGGAAACCTTCGGCCCGCTCGCGGCCCTCATCCGCTTCAACGACGAACAGCGCGCCGTCGCGCTCGCCAACGACAATGCCGCGGGGCTCGCCGCCTATCTCTTCACCCGTAACCTCGCCCGTGCCCATCGTGTCAGCGATGCGCTCGAATACGGCATGGTCGGCATCAACACCGGCCTGCTGACCACCGAGGTCGCGCCCTTCGGCGGCGTCAAGGAATCCGGACTGGGTCGCGAAGGCTCTCACTACGGGCTCGACGATTATCTCGACGTCAGGATGGTCTGCATCGACGTTCCGGCACTTTAAACAAGAAGAAAACCGAAAAAGGGGAACGCGCCATGGTTCGACACATGGAGCCGTCGCTCTACGCGCCGCAGGCCTATCGCGCCACGGATCCCGCCGCGATCGTGCGGCGCTACCCCTTTGCCTTGCTCGTCAACCAGTCGCCGGGCGGCCTTAGCGCAACGTCGATCCCGATCTATTTCGAGACCGACGAGAGCGAGCGGACGATGGTCGGCCATCTGGCGCGCAACAATCCGCACGCGGCCGCCCTTCACGACGGCATGAGCGTGCTGGCGGTCTTCTCGGGTCCGCATGCCTACATCTCCTCGCGCTGGTATCGGGACAAGCCCCAGGTTCCCACCTGGAACTACGTCGCCGCCCAGGTGCGCGGCACAGTTGAGCCGATCGACGACCAGGAAGGCCAGCTCGCCGTTCTCCGGCGGACGGTGACGTTCATGGAGCGGGACCATGAAAACCCATGGTCCATGGAGCAGGCCCCCGACGGCCGCGTCGCGCAACTGCTGCCCATGATCCGCTCCTTCAGACTGACCGTCGAGCGGATCGACGGCGTCACCAAGCTCAACCAGACGCATCCCGCCGCCGACAGGCTCAACGTGATCGAGCATTTGCTCGAGAGCGGCGACGGCAACGACGCCGAAATCGCCCGCCTGATGGCCGCCCTCGGACTGGACTGAGGCGAAGACCCCAAGCTTCCCGCGCGAACCTTTCGTCTTTACCTCCCCCTGGGGAGGTCGAAAAATCCTCTTGGATTTTTCGGGTGGGGTCCTTTTCTCCACTCCTCCGGGCGGGCCTCCCGCGCGCACCAGATCTTGTCCTCCCGGTGAACCTGCGTCCCGCAAGCCAGCCTCGCATCCCGGGAATCGAAAAGGCCCGAGCTTCCCGCTCGGGCCTTTCGACGCACTTCTGGACATAACCGGATAGATGGGAAGGAGCGTCACGCTCGTCAAGGGACGAAATATCCTCCGCTGACGAATTTTCCGGCGCAAAACTTATCCCCGCCTCCCGGTTCAGCCCGGACCCGGGGTGGTCGCGCGGGCTTTCGCCCGCGCAGCCGTCCTCAGTAGCGATAGGCGAGCGTGATGCCGCCAGTCCGCGGACGGAACGTCCGGTTGGTATAGATCGGCGAGCTATAGAAGAAGTGATAGCGCGCAAGCCCCGGATTGGCATCCGTGATGTTGTCGACGAAGAGCGACACATCGAGCCCGGACGAGAGCGTGACACCTGCCCGCGCGTTCAGCATGTGGGTCGGCGGAGCCGGCGTGAGTTCCGGATCGTAGGAATAGACATGCGGATCGTCGGACTGACCTTTCGCGGTATAGGTATAGTCGAACCGCGCGTATCCGTTGTTCTCGTCCCAGACCGCGAAGTCGTACTGCCCCGACACGCCGAGGGTGAGCTTCGGCATGTTGCTGACCGCCGAACCTTCCTGAACCAGAACCACACCGCTATTGCCGGTGATCGTCTCGTCATAGGTCGCGTCCGTGTAACCCATCGTGAGACCGAGCGTCACGCCGTCGACCACCCGTCCCGACAGGCTGAGCTCGACACCCTTGCTGGTGACGGATCCCATGTTGCCGATGAAGACCGAGCTGCAGGTCGGCAGGAAGACCGAACTCTGGATGTCCTTCCACTTGATCAGGAAGACGTTCGCATCGACTTGAAGACGGCGATTGAAGAGATTGTTCTTCGATCCGGCTTCGTAGGACCAGGTGCTGTCCGATTTATACGTATCGGGCGAGGAGCTGTACCCCATCGCCGCGAGATCGGCGCCGCAGATCGAGGTCGGAACCGGTGTCTGCGCACCGCCGGCTCGGAAGCCCTTGGACGCGGACGCATAGAGCAGGTTGTTCGGATCGTACTGGTAGGAAACGCCGAACTTGGGCGTCACGGGCGTTTCCGAGGACTCGCCCGCCGTCTCCGCACGGCCGCCGGCCCACCAGCCGTCGATCACCTGGCTGTGCTTGTTCTTGAGTTTGGCGACGCGAACGCCCGCGGTCAGCGTGAGTTCGTCGGTGACGTTGAGGTCGAGCTGTCCGAAGCCGGCGATCTGCGTCGATTTGCTTTCCGCGCGGCTGTCATAGACCAACCCGCCCGGCAGATAGGCGGATCCGAGATCGGCGAACGTCAGACCGTAATTGTCGTAGAGCACCTGCTCGTAATAATAATCCTGGTTCCGTTGTGTCGAGACCTGGTCCTCGTGGCTGTAGAAAGCGCCGACGACCCATTTCAGGCGGCTGGCATTGTTGTCCGACTGCAGCCGGACTTCCTGCGTGAAATTGTTCTGCTTTTCGCCGAAGAAGCCCGAGGCGATCTGGCCCGGGATCGTCGGATAGGGGCTTCCAGGCGTCAGAAGCTCCTGATCGAAGAACGTATAATCGCGCGTCTGGTTGGCATCGCGATCGAAATAGGAAGTCGTCGAGATCAGCGACGACCAGCCGAAATCATAGGTGATGTTCAGGGACGGCAGCACGTATTTGTCGTCGACCGGCTGCGCCTGCACATAACCGTTATGGAACTGGCCGTCACCCGGCCGCGAAAGGCTTTCCCAGTATCCGCTCGTGTCGTCGATCTTCTCCTTCTGATAATAGATCGACGGCGTGACGAGGAGATCCGGCGTCAGCGCGAAGGACACAGCGCCCTTGAAGGCATGCGTGCCCGACGAATTCGAATCCGACTCGACCGTCGAATTGTCCGCGTAATTCACGCGGTCGACCCAGCCGCCGTCCTTGCGGCCCCAGGCGCTGACGCGAAAACCGATCTTGTCCTGCAGGATCGGACCGCCGACGGCGACACCCGCCTCGTAGCTCGGGTCGCCGCCCTCGGTGAAGGCAAGCTCCGAACGGCCATAGACCGAATAATCCGTGAGACTCGGCTGCGGCGTGATGAAACGAACCGCGCCGCCCTCGGCACCCGCGCCGAACAGCGTGCCCTGCGGGCCGCGCAGCACCTCGACGCGCTCGAGGTCGAAAATCTTCGGATAGGTGTTGGCTGAACCGTAGCCGATCGAGCGCAGCTGAATCGGCACGTCGTCGATATAGATGCCCGTCGTCCCGGTGCCGACGGTCGAGGAAACGCCGCGGATCGAGATGTTGGTGTTCGAGCCGGAGAAATAGCTCTGCTGGCTGAAGTTGAGGCCCGGCGTCAGACGCGCGATATCGTCGATATTCTTGATGCCCTGCGCGTCCATTTTCTCCTGGTCGAAGGCCATCACGCTGATGGGAACCTTGCTGAGCGCCTGGTTGCGGCGGGTCGCGGTGACGATCATCTCCGACACGTCGTCTTTGTCGGCTGCGGCCACCGGCGCGGCGGCCTCCGTGGTTTGGGCGTCGGTCTGGCCGGCGGCCGGTTCGGCCCGGGCGATCGCGATGCCGGGCAGAGGCGTGAGCATCGTGGCGAGAAGAAGCGCCGTCTTGAGCCTCGATCGGTGCAGTTTCATTCTGTCCCCCATTTGACAGCTGATTTCTCTCTGCCGATTTCCAGAAAGCCCCGAGAAATCGAGAGTGAACGGAATGTGATGATCCCAAGAATAAAAGATGAAAACAGATGCCAAATCTGAAGACCTCGGTGACCTGAATGCACCGGCCCCGACTTTCGGAAAAGCGCGAACGCCGGCAGGCGCTGTCCCGGGGGTGACAACGCCTGCCGGTTCCCTGCTTCTCGCCGACTAGATGGCGCGAAGCACCGGTTCCGCCTCGTCGAGGGAACGGCGGATGATGCCGAAGAGCTCGTCGAGCTCCGCCGGCCTGATGATCAGCGGCGGACACATCACCACCGTATCGCGGATCGCCCGCACCATGAGCCCGTTCTTGATGCAGAGATCGCGCAAGATCGGTCCCGCCTTGCCCTCGGCGCCGCCGAAACGCTCATTCGTCCCCTTGCGGGACACGATCTCGATCGCGCCGATCAGCCCGAGCGACCGCACCTCTCCGACCAGCGGATGATCGGCGATCTCCGCAAGGTGCCGCGCGAGGAGCGGTCCGGTTTCCGTCGCCGTGCGCTCGACCAGTCCCTCGCGCTCGATGATGTCGATGTTTTCGAGCGCCACGGCAGCGGCCGTCGGATGTCCCGAATAGGTATAGCCGTGGATGAAGGCGCCGCCCGCGTCGCGCAGGGTCTCGACGATGTGGTGCGCCACACCCACCGCGGAGATCGGCAGATAGCCGGACGAGATGCCCTTGGCCATCGAGACGATGTCGGGCTTGATGCCGAAATGCTGAAATCCGAACCAGGTCCCAAGCCTGCCGAAGCCGCAGATGACTTCATCGCAGACGAGAAGAACGCCATACTTGCGGCAGATCGCTTCGATCTTGGTCCAGTAGCTCCTGGGCGGGATGATGACCCCGCCCGCGCCCTGCACCGGTTCGCCGACGAAAGCCGCGACCTTCTCCGGCCCCACCGCGAGGATACGCTGCTCCAGCGCATCCGCCGCGCGACCAGCGAAGGCCTCGGGATCTTCGCCGAACCCCTCGTTGAAGGAATAGGGCTGCATCACATGCTCGATGCCGGGCACGAGCGGTCCGCCCTGCGCCCGCATCGCGGTCATCCCGCCAAGGCTGACGCCGGCGATCGTCGAACCGTGATAGGCGTTTTCACGCGCGATGATGATGTTGCGTCCGGGCTCGCCCTTCACTTCCCAGTAATGGCGCACGAGCCGGATGACGGTGTCGTTCGCCTCCGATCCGGAATTGTTGAAGAAGACGTGCTCGAGATCGCCGCCGAGAAGCTGCGCGACCTTCGCCGCCAGCATGACGGTCGGCGGCATCGCCGTCTTGAAGAAGGTGTTGTAGTAGGGAAGCTCGATCATCTGCCGATGCGCGGCGTCCGCGAGTTCCTTGCGCCCGTATCCGACCTGCACGCACCAGAGGCCGGCCATGCCGTCGAGTATGGCCTGCCCTTCCGCGTCCCGAATGTAGCATCCCTCCCCGCTCGCGATGATCCGGCTTCCGCCTATGTCGCGCATCACGCGATAATCCTGTTGCCCGGGCAGATGGTGGGCTACATCCAGTCGGCGCAGTTCGGCAAGGTCGTAGTTTCTACGTGTCATTTTTTTCCTGAGACTTGAGGACGACTTGGTTCATCGCGTCGACGACGCGATCAGCCCGCGGCGCGCTCCTCCTCGCGGCGCAGCTGGAGAACACTGACGAGCGGCTTGTAGGCAACGACGATGACGATGGCGGCCGAGGCCACGATCGCACCGTGCAGGCTCCAGAAAAGCGACGTCGGAATTTCCTGATAGAAGCGCCCGAGCCAACCGCTGGCGACGGAGCCCGCGAAGATGGAGACATAGTAGATGCCGACCATCATCGCGTTGACCGACGGCGGCGCCGCCCGCGAGAAGAGCGCGAGCGAGACAGGCGCGACATAGAGATAGCCGGACGCGCAGATGAAATGGAACGCGACGGCCCAGAGAAGCGGCACCTTGGCGCCCGTCGTCACGAACTCGGCCAACCCCAGACAGAAGCATGCGCAGCCGAAGATCGCGCAACCGAGCGCGATCTTCACGAGATCGCCCGGCTCCGCGCCGCGCCGCGCCTGCGCCCGCCAGAACCACAGCATGAGCGGCGCCAGAGCAAGCACGGCGAAGGAGTCGAGCGACTGGAACCATGTCACCGGCACGGTGAGGCCGAGGAAACTCCGGTCGAGACGGTCCTGCACCCAGAGCACATAAGTGTTCCAGACCTGCGCCTGCGCGGTCCAGAAGAGGATCGAGATCGCGAGAACGACGAGCAGGCCGGCGATGGCACGCTTGTCGCTCGCGCTGAGCCGTGTCGGTGCCGCATGCTTGTCCACGACCGGATCGGCGGGGAGATGGTTTCGCCCCGCGATATAGATGACCAGTCCGATCAGCATGCCGATGCCGGCGGCACCGAAGCCGTAATGCCAACCATAGAGTTCGCCGAGCGTGCCGCAGATGAGCGGCGCCACGGCCGCGCCGACATTGATCGCCAGGTAGTAGACCGAATAGGCGGAATCGCGCCGGCGATCCTCGCGCGCATAAAGATCGCCGACCTGCGCAGCGATATTGCCCTTGAGAAAGCCGCAGCCGATGATGAGCGTGAGAAGGGCAAAGAGAAACGCGCCCTCGATCGCCATCAGGAAATGACCGAAGGCCATCAAACCCGCGCCCAGCATCACGGCGCGCCGCCGCCCCAGCCATCGGTCGCCGGCAAGCCCGCCGAACACCGGCATCAGATAGATGAACCCACCATAGAGCCCGAATATCTGTGTGGCGAGCGCATGCGTCGTCAGCGGGCCGAATACGGATTCGAGAACAGCGCGGAAAGCGGCAAATCCGCTGACCGTCTCGACGACGCCTGGATGCAGGAGATGGTTCGCCATGTAGAGAACCAGCAGGCCCTGCATCCCGTAGAACGAAAACCGCTCCCACGCCTCGGTGAAGACGATATAGACGAGTCCGATCGGATGCCCGAAAAGCGTCCGCTCCGTTCGCATGGGAAGCGCGGGCGAATACGCCACCGTCATCGGAGCGCCTCCACCGCGGCGTTGAAGAAATCGACGTCGGGGATCGCTTCCGAGAATTTCGGTTTCGACCGCGCGCTCCACACGCAGACGACGACCTTCTCCTTCGGATTGATGTAGATGTATTGGCCGAATATCCCGCCGGCGCGAAAAGCGCCGTCTTCAAAGCTGCCCGTGGACGACGGTTGCGGCCACCACATGAAGCCGTAATCGACCTGCTTGCCGCCGACCATGCGGGGAGCACCCGCCTCCGCGACCCAGCCTTCGGGCAAAACGCGTTCGCCGTCGATGACGCCGTCATTCATCATGAAGAGACCAAAACGGGCATAGTCCCGCAGCGTCGCGCACATGCCGCTGCCAGCGACCTCGAGCCCGCCCGGCGCCTCGAGCCACCAGGCCGCGTCGGATTCCATGCCGAGACGCGACCAGATTTTCTCGGAGAGATAGTCCGAGAGATATCGCCCCGTCGCCGCATGCACCAGCGCGCCGACGATATGCGTTTCGCCGGTGCTATAGTTCCAGACCGTGCCGGGCTCCGCCGCGCGCGGACGCGACGCCATCAGGTCGAGGATCGCGCCGGGCTTCTGCTCAATCTGCAGTTCGAGCATGCGGCGCCGGTCCGACGCCCTGTCCTCGTAACCTTCGTACCACTCCACGCCCGACGTCATCTGCAGGAGCGCGCGCACGCTCACGCCTTCGTATCCGCCGCCCTTCAGCTCCGGCACATAGCGATCGAGCGGATCTTCCAAACCGCCGATATAGCCGTCCTTGATGGCGGCGCCGACAAGCGTCGTGGCGAAAGACTTCGCCATCGACATCGACATCCACCGCGTCCGCTCGGTGTTGCCGGCCTCATATCTCTCGAAGGCGATTTCTCCGTCCTTCATTATCAAAAGACCGGTCAGGCGATTGCGCGAATAGTAATCATAGAGATCGCAGGTCTTGCCGCCGGAGACGAAGGAGAGATCGCGAAGCGGCGTCGCCCGTCGCGGAAGCGGCCGAACCGCCCCGGCCCGTGCGATGGTGCGCGTCGAGAACAGGCGATCTATGTTGCGAAACGTCCTGATCTGCTCGTCGGGGAAAAGTTTTCCATCATAGACGCTGCGGATCGACGCGACGGGCTCGTCCGCGAGGTTCTCCGCGTCATGTGAGTCCGGCTTCGGCATCACTTCGCCTGCCGCAGGCCGGTCTGCACCCAATGGCCGGGATTCACCAGAAGCCGGTCGGGCCCGTCGAATTTCAGGACCAGCGGATAACGCCCGGGAACCACGAATTCGTTTTCGGACACCGGAAGAAGCTCGACTGGCTTGTCCTTCCCGATCGTATAGGCGGGACGCTTTCCGTTGGCGACGGCAAAGAGCTTGCCGCCTTTCGATGTCACGCGCAGGCCGACGAAAGGACTGAAGACGTAATCGCCCGCATAGCCGCGCAGAAGACTGGCGTCGATCGAAGCATTCGCGAGCGGAGCCGGCGCTACCGGCTGTTCCGGCACCGACGAAAGGATCGCGTCCCACATCACTTCCGCGCCGACGACGCCGAGCCCGACCGGCGGCAGTCCCTCTTCAGCATTCTTCGGCTCGAACTCCGCCGTCGAAACGGCATAGAGAACGTCGCCGTCGAACTGCGTCGCGAAAGGCTGAAGCGCACGCGCCATGGAAGTGTGAACCTGAACCGCGAGACGCTGCAACTCCGCGGGGTCGAGCTTCTGGTTGGTCACGATGAGGCTGATCGTCGTGTTCTTCGGAGACGGCTTTTCTTCGGATGGTCCTGTCCAACCGGCCTTGGCGCTGTCGGGATAGCCGTTCATCAGATCGGCAATGTGCAAATCCTTCGGCCAGCTCTTGTCGCCGTAGCAGGCCGCGAGAGAGCCGTCGCGCTTCGTCACCGCGCCGAGCGCGTTGACGACGACAAAGGCCGCGATCTTGACCTCGCCGATCTGGCGGAACGCGGCCCCCTGCCCCGAATAGGCGTTGCAGCCGAAGAAGCTGCCGGTCTTCGCGAAACGCCCGGCGCCTTGCGCGCCGAGCGGAAAGACGCCCGGCCGGGCGGCACGGAAGGCGGCCTGTGCGAGGCGCTTGTCGGGATAGATTTCATTGAGGCGGCGGGGACCGAAATCGAAAATGATCGAGCCGACCGACATCGCGATATTGGGCGTGTCGCTGAAGGCGTCGCCGTCGCGAATGCCGTCATCCTTGAGCGCGGAGGCGACGGCCGTCGCGCCTTCGAGCCCATACCAGGAGCCGCCGGCGAAGACGATCGCGTCGAGTTCGGGATAGTTGTAGCCCAACCGCATATAGTCGCTGTTGACCGTGCCGGGCCCGCCGCCGCGCACGTCGATGGCGCTGTAGACCTTGCGGGCGAAGCTGACGACGGTGACGCCGGTCGGGCCTTCCTCATATTCGCCTGTCCCGACACGCAGCATCGGCCAGTCGAACTGCAAGGTCTTTCCCCCCGCATTCAAAACCGGCTGGAGATTTTCCTGGCCGCCCGCCCATGCGGCCGGCGCAAGCATCGTTCCGAGGCTGACGACGACAGCGACCAAGGAAAGCCGGTGCCGGGTGCTTCGCCCCCGGCAACCGAAACTCTCACTCAAACGCAACGATACTCTGCGGCCCTTTTGCATACGGCGGTCCCCATTTCGAACGAGACTATCGGCAACCGCCAAGGCGGCAGGCTTGCAGTGTGCTGTTTTTTCAGGCGGTCAGGGAAGATGACTAACGCGCCGTCGCTGGTGCTCGATAGGCAACACCTCCATCCCGGTGCCAACACGGTCGCCACGACGAGCTTATCGCGAATTCTCCATATGCTTATCGTCCATAAAGGTGCCACAATTCCCGATCACCTTAATTGACACACACGATCAGAATTCAGGCTACGGGGATATAAATTGCGGTGTGCAGTCGGCGATCGGAAGGGTGTTGGCCTTCTCGGACTGCTGTCCCTCGCTCTCGTCATGGCAGCGTGTACGCCGAGCTATTCCCCCGACACTTATGCCAGCAACGTCGTTCAGCAAGCCAACAAGGTCGAGCCGGGGGTCGTAGTCGGCGTTCGCACGATCTCGATCAGTGCCGATGCAACCGTAGGCACGGCAACCGGCGCGGCAGCCGGTGGAATTGCCGGATCGCAGACCGGCGCCGGCGCCGTCGGTGCCTTGGGCGCACTGGGCGGCTCGGTGGCAGGCGGCTTGATCGGCAATGTCGTCGGCCACGGCACCCAGGATACATCCGGCTTCGAGTATATCGTTCGGAAGAAGAACGGCGACATGGTGTCGGTTACCCAGAAGGACGCCACGCCTCTGAAGGTCGGCCAGAGCGTGCTGATTATCGAAGGGCCGCAGGCCCGCATCGTGACCGATTATACGGTATCCGTTGAATCGGATTCTCGCTCCACGCCGGCCTCCCCGCCCCACAAGGCGCCCGCGCCCGAGCCGGTGAAGACGGCGGTCGAAACGCCCGCCGCTCCCGTCGAAACCGAGAAGCCCTCATCCGCCCCCACCGGCGCAGACGCCGGAACGGCGGCCACTGCAGGCGATTCCAGCGTCCAGACGGAAACGCCGGCGACAAGTTCTTCGGCATCGACAAGTTCTTCGACATCGACGGGTTCTGCGACATCGACGACGGCCCAGCCGGAGAGCGCCTCCACGACCTCTGCGCCGGCAACTGCCCCGGCCGCAGCTGCCGCGAGTACATCTACCGAGACAAAGACCTCAAGCGAGTCCGCACCCGCCTCCACCATGGCTTCCGCCACGCCACAAACCGGCGAGCAGTCGGCCTCGTCTTCCGCGGCTGCTACGGCGCCGGCGACGACATCCGCCGGCAGCTCCAGCGAAGAAGCAAAGTCGTCGACATCCACTCAGGGCACCACGGAGCAGTCGAATACGACTGCGGCCGCCTCATCCAGCACCCAACCCTGATTCCCCGCGCCCCGTATGCTGGGACCGCGACGACAGGTCACCTCTCACACCGACATGTCAAGCGAGACGCGACATCGGAGACCCCGGCGCGACTTTTGTTCATGGCCCGTTATCGGATCGTCGCCACAACCACCGCTTAACCTCACATTAACCAATTAATAACTTAATAAGGAAGGTTCTTTCCGCGCAAAGCATGGG
>NZ_DATKFR010000145.1:0-3986 GCF_035511255.1 Parvibaculum sp. | reverse complement strand
AGCTTTACTGTGAGCTTTTTGGGCGCGGAAACGCACACTCGGTCGAGTGCTGGCAAAACGGAAGACTGGCGGGAGGGCTCTATGGTGTCTCGCTCGGCGGTGCCTTTTTCGGCGAAAGCATGTTCAGCCGCGAAACGGACGCGAGCAAGGTCGCCCTCGTTTACCTGGTCGCCCGTCTCATCGTCGGCGGCTACAAGCTGCTCGACACGCAATTCGTGACCGCCCATCTCGCGCAGTTCGGCACCATCGAAATTCCGCGCGACGTCTATCGCGCCCGGCTGCATATGGCGACGCTGGAAAAGGCGGATTTTTACCGGTTGCCGCTCGATGCGGGAGCGGCGGACGTCTTACAGGTGTTGAGCCAGACGTCGTAGACGGGATGTTCGAGCGCATTGAGGCCCGGGCTCTCGGCAAACATCCAGCCCTTGAAGATCGGCGTCGGTTCGACCTGCTCCTTCTCTTCGTCGATCTGCCGGATTTCGACATAGGCGGCCGTCTGGGGCCGTTCCTCGGGTGGCTTCTTGTCGCAAGCCCTGACGGTTACCTCGAGTGCGCCGAAGCGCACCGCCTTGCCGATCGAGGCATCGAACTTCGTCACCCGGGCCGTCGTCTTGTCGAGCCCGCTGAAGGTGGCCACCGGATAGGGATCGGCGAGCGCCGCTCCGCTCACACCCAAACCGGCGCCGACGAACGACGCGAACACGAGCGACTGAATAAAGGAACGCAAGAGCGGGCCTATTGCGGCGCGGAAGGGGCGGCGCCCGACGGGGCAGCCTCATCCTTCTTCTTGTCGCCATCCTTCCCGCTGCCGGTCGAGAAGACCGCCTGGCTGATGAGACCCATCAGGTCGACCGATCCTTGCGTGAAGGAAATCTCGCTGCCGTCCTTCAGATAATCCTCGCTGCCGCCCGGCGTCACGGCAATGTAGTTAGAGCCCAGCAGGCCCTCGCTGGTGATCTTGGCGCTGGAATCGTCGGGAATCTTGACGTCCGGCGCGAGGCTCAGCGTCACGATGGCCTGATAGTTCGACGGATCGAGCGTCTGCGAAACCACTGTCCCGATCTTGATGCCGGAAAGCCGCACGTCGCTGCCATTGGCGAGCCCGTCGATGCGATCGAACTCCGCCTTGACGTGATAGCCGTTCGCGCTGCGCATGCCCGACGTGGAATAGCCGTAAAAGAGAAAGACGCCGGCTATGACGACAACGATGGCGCCGATCAGCGTTTCGACGAGATTGCTTTGCATGCCGGTCCTCTGGTCCCGTCCGATTTATGTCAGTGACGTTTGATGGAGATCGACGCAGCCGCGCTCATTGGGGCCGCCACGGTTCGTAGTCGCCGGTCGCCGCCGACCGCTGCCCGCCGCGCAGGATGCTGCCCTTGGGCCGGTAGGCAAACCGGGTCCCGGTCATGTTCGGACGATGCGCTTGCTGCCAGGGGCGCGGCGTGTAGTCCTCGGCCGTCGGCGGCACGTCCACCGTGTTATGGAGCCAGCCATGCCAGTCCGGCGGTACGCGCGAAGCTTCGGCGAGGCCGTTATAAGTCACCCAGCGGCGCGGATAGCCGCCCACCTTGGCCCCATCTTTTGCCTCGTAATAGCGGTTGCCCTGCCCGTCGGTCCCGACCAACCGGCCCTTCCGCCAGGTATAGAAGCGGGTGCCCATCGTCTGGCCTTGCCACCAGATGAAGATTTCGGAGAAGAGGCCCATGAAACCACCGTCGGAAGACCGCGGGCTGCGGTCGGCTATCGTTCTACCCGTGAAACGGGGCGATTCCGCCAAGGCGGAAGCGGGCCGAATATGACACCCGCCCGCCCGATGGTCCAGAGCAGGCTTGGTAAAACAATGGCTTGAAATCAGTCGATCGACCAGACGCCGCCGGCCCTGCGGGGCGAAACCTGGGCTTGGGGCTTGGCCCGCGCGATCCGCATTTCCTGCCGCCAGATATCGCCGGCCTTTTCGAAGGGACGGTCGTCCTCCAGCACCCAGTTAATCCGCTGCAACAGATTGGCGGGCGTCACGGGCTTCACCAGAAGCTGCGTCGCGCCCTGGTCGAAAGCCGCCTCGACGATGTCGCGGGAAGCGTAAGCCGTCAGCACCACGATGGGCACGAAGCATGAAGGCTCGCGACCGACGCGGCGCACGGCCCGCATGAAGTCGGCACCGTTCATCGGCGCCATTTCCCAATCGGAGATGATGAGGCTCGGGATGCGGCGCTCGATTTCGGCGAGACCCGTCGTGCCGTCCCGCGCCTGCCGAACCCCCTGCAGCCCAAAGCTGCGCAGGATCGTCCGCAGAAGCAGGCGCATATTGGCGTTATCGTCGACAATCAGGATGTCGAGATTTTTCAACGAAACGCCGAATGCCGTGCTGATGGGTAAGGCCATGGCCCGCGCGAACTCCGCCCTTTATCGCCCATTCGTTTTAAACGTTCCGCGTTACCAACTGCCTAACCCCGGACGCCGCCGATTCGCAGCCGCGCTCGTCTCTTGCGGCCGCTCCGCCGCGCTATATGTCGCGTCCTGTCGAGCTTTCCCTACTATGCCTTGACGTGGGGGATGGCTGGGCTAGGATTTCCATTCGTCGAGGGGCGGCGAGCGAGGCCGATTACAGTTCACGGCAAGTCACGGGTTTAGCGGTCGAAAGCATTTGAATTCAGGCACTTGAGCAGCCTGCATCGAATGCGGTTGAACGCTGCGGCGGAGCTTTGCCCGATGGAACTGGCGTTGGATCGCCCGTCCGCCTCCAGGAAGAGCCGCAACAACAGCGCCCTGTCCGAGGGTGCCCAGAAAAAGCCCGGGGGCCAGATGCGTATCCAGCGTTGCTTCACCGTCGAGGGGCAGTCGCCCTATGAAGGCATCTCCTTCCGGACCGCCTCGAGCGAGATCCGAAATCCCGACGGCTCGCTGGTCTTCCATCTCGACGAGATCGCCGTCCCGGCCGAGTGGAGCCAGGTCGCCTGCGATATCCTTGCCCAGAAGTATTTCCGCAAGGCCGGCGTCGCCGCCGTGCTGCGCCCCGTCGCCGAGGAAGGCGTCCCCGAATTTCTCTGGCGCCATGAGCCGGACGCCGACGCACTGGAGGCGCTGCGCCCCGACGACCGCTTCGGCCCCGAGCGCGACGCGCGCCAGGTCTTCGATCGCCTCGCCGGCACCTGGACCTATTGGGGCTGGAAAGGCGGCTATTTCGATGGCGAGGAAGACGCCGCCGCCTTCCGCGACGAACTCGCCTTCATGCTGGCCGCGCAGATTTGCGCGCCCAATTCCCCGCAATGGTTCAACACCGGCTTGCACTGGGCCTATGGCATCGACGGCCCGGCCCAGGGCCACTACTACGTCGACCACCGCACCGGCGAGACCGTCGGCGCAACCAGCGCCTATGAGCGCCCGCAGCCCCATGCCTGCTTCATCCAGAGCGTCAATGACGACCTCGTCAACGAGAACGGCATCATGGACCTCTGGGTCCGCGAGGCGCGCCTCTTCAAATATGGGTCCGGCACCGGCTCCAACTTCTCGAGCTTGCGCGGCGAAGACGAGAAGCTTTCGGGCGGCGGCAAGTCGTCAGGCCTGATGAGCTTCCTGAAGATCGGCGACCGCGCGGCCGGCGCCATCAAGTCGGGCGGCACCACACGCCGCGCCGCCAAGATGGTCATCGTCGATGCCGACCATCCCGACATTGAGGACTTCATCAACTGGAAGGTCATCGAGGAGCAGAAGGTCGCCGCTCTCGTCACCGGCTCGAAGATCAATCAGAAGCACCTCAACGCGATCATGCGCGCCTGCGTGAATTGCGAAGGTCATAATGACGACTGTTTCGACCCGAAGAAGAACCCGGCGCTGAAGCGCGAGATCGTCGCCGCGCGCCGCCTGCAGGTGCCGGAGAACTATATCCAGCGCGTCATCCAGTTCGCGCGTCAGGGCTACACCGACATCGACTTCCGCACCTACGACACCGACTGGGATTCGGAAGCCTATCTCACCGTCTCCGG
>NZ_DATKFR010000144.1:0-5879 GCF_035511255.1 Parvibaculum sp. | reverse complement strand
CGCGGCGGCGATGCGGGCTACATGGTCATCCTGCAATCGGCAGACGCTGCCACGCAGCGGGCGCGCATTCTCGGCCTCGGCGCGCGCAAGATCGCGGCTCATGACGGCGACTACGTCTTCACCCATTTTCACCCGGGCGATTTCGGCGGTGTATTGACCTCGGTGGACTCCGTCACCGGCGGCGACAACTGGTTCGATCGCGATAGCGACTGGCCTGCGGCAGGCCGCGACTGGCGAGCCGCGCGTTCCGCGAGCGCGACCGCATTGCTCGGTGTCGCAATTCAGTCCCGCTCGCCGGCTGCTCTGGCGAAACGATGGGGCGAGTTCCTTGATGCGAATGCGGTGGAAGGGCCGCGCGGTCCGGA
The DNA here is from genome assembly GCF_035511255.1 of Parvibaculum sp. Lineage (GTDB taxonomy): Bacteria > Pseudomonadota > Alphaproteobacteria > Parvibaculales > Parvibaculaceae > Parvibaculum. The sequence continues at coordinate 5,514 of NZ_DATKFR010000144.1, read as the reverse complement.
GCTTCGGCTCGCGCGCGGCGTCATCCGTTTCGTCGAGCCGGTGGACGAAGACGGAACCGGGGTGGTCGGTCTCGACATCGCCGTCGACGATCCGGAGGCCTGCCTTCGAAAGGCGAGGGCGCTCGGCCTCGTCGTCGCGGATGGTGCCGTTCGTATCTGTGGTACGGATTTTAGTCTCGTTCGCGCATAGAAAAAGGCCGGAGCTTTCGCTCCGGCCTTTCCGTCCAGTCCACCGTGAAGTGACTTAGACGCTGTAATACATGTCGAATTCGACCGGGTGCGGCGTCATTTCGTAACGCAGGCACTCTTCCCACTTCAGGTCCGTATAGGCTTCGATCTGCTCGGAGGTGAACACACCGCCCTTGGTGAGGAAGGCGTTGTCGGCTTCGAGCGACTTCAGCGCTTCGCGGAGCGAACCGCAGACCGTCGGGATCTGCTTCAGCTCTTCCGGCGGCAGGTGGTAGAGGTCCTTGTCCATCGGCTGGCCCGGATCGATCTTGTTCTCGATGCCATCGAGGCCGGCCATGCACATCGCCGCGAAGGCGAGGTAGGGGTTCGCCGTCGGATCGGGGAAGCGGATTTCGATGCGCTTCGATTTCGGCGACGTGCCGTGCGGAATACGGCAGGAGGCCGAACGGTTGCGAGCCGAATAGGCGAGCAGCACAGGGGCTTCATAACCCGGGACGAGGCGCTTGTAGCTGTTCGTCGACGGGTTGGTGAAGGCGTTGAGTGCCTTGGCATGCTTCAGGATGCCGCCGATGTACCACAGGCATTCCTGCGACAGGTCGGCATACTTGTTGCCGGCGAAGAGCGGCTTGCCCGCCTTCCAGATCGACTGGTGGCAATGCATGCCCGAGCCGTTGTCGCCGAAGACCGGCTTCGGCATGAAGGTCGCCGTCTTGCCGTAGGCCTGGGCGACGTTGTGGATCACATACTTGTAGATCTGCATGTGGTCGGCGGCCGTCGTCAGCGTCTGGAACTTCGTGCCGAGTTCGTGCTGCGCGGAGGCGACTTCGTGATGGTGCTTTTCGATGACGACGCCCATCTCCTGCATGACGGTGAGCATTTCACCGCGGAGGTCCTGTGCGCTGTCGATCGGGTTCACCGGGAAGTAGCCGCCCTTGGTGCGGACGCGGTGGCCGAGGTTGCCGACCTCGTAATGCGTGTCGGAGTTGGTCGGCAGTTCGATCGAGTCGAGTTCGAAACCCGTCTTGTAAGGCGAGGTCGAGAACTTGACGTCGTCGAAGATGAAGAATTCGGCTTCGGGACCGAAGACGACGGTATCGCCGATACCGGACGACTTCACGAAGGCTTCGGCGCGCTTCGCGGTCGAGCGCGGATCGCGGGCGTAGAGTTCGCCGGTCGATGGTTCAACGATGTCGCAGATGATGGCGAGCGTGTTCTGCGCATAGAACGGGTCCATGACGGCCGTGCTGAGATCGGGCAGCAGGACCATGTCGGACTCGTTGATCGCCTTCCAGCCCGCAATGGACGAGCCGTCGAACATGGTGCCCTGGGCGAAGAAGTCTTCGTCGCAGAAACCGATGTCGAACGTCACATGCTGCATCTTGCCACGAGGATCCGTGAAGCGCAGATCGATGTATTTGACGTCCTTTTCCTTGATGGTCTGCTGAATGGAGCCGTAATCAGCCATTTCGCTGTCCCCGTGCTTTGTGATTTGTAGAGGGTGTTCTGTACTGGTGTGAAGTTAGAGAGTGCGCCCCAGCGCCTTTAGATAGCTTCCGTGCCGGTCTCGCCCGTGCGGATGCGGATGGCTTCCTCGACGGTGGAGATGAAAATCTTGCCGTCGCCGATGCGGCCGGTGCGCGCGGCCTGCTGGATGGCCTCGACGGCTTTTGCCACCAGTGCATCGTCGAGCACAACCTCGATTTTCACCTTCGGCAGAAAATCCACGACATATTCGGCACCGCGATAGAGTTCGGTGTGGCCCTTCTGACGTCCGAATCCCTTCGCCTCCGTCACCGTGATGCCCTGAAGCCCGACTTCCTGAAGAGCTTCCTTCACCTCGTCGAGCTTGAACGGTTTGATGATCGCCTCGATCTTCTTCATTCCTTGAGTCCTTATAAACTTTGGTCGCAGCGTCCGCCGGCTTCTCCTGCCCTGATAGCATGGGTCATGCCACTCCACACCGGCGCGAATGTTTTGTTGAATCAAGACCTTGCGATGCTGTGGATAAGCAACGCCCATGGCGCGTCCAATGGTCGTGCTGACATCATAGGCTATTTGATCAAAAAATGTGCAATTCGGGTGCGCTCAAAGAGGCTTCCAATGAATTTGCGCCCCGGGACCGCCTTTGACATGCTCCGGCGCGCCCTGAACCCGCCAGCCGGCGGAGGTGCGAGCATGACCAACCAAGCGGAGCGTGAGGCGGAATGCGGCCGGTAAACAGCGTTTTCGGAAATCTGGGGACCACGATCTTCACGGTCATGTCCGCTCTGGCGACGGAGCATGGCGCTATCAACCTCGGTCAGGGTTTCCCGGATGACGAGGGGCCGGACGACGTTCGCGCCGCCGCCGCGAAGGCGATCGTCGAAGGGCCGAACCAGTATCCGCCCATGCCGGGCCTGCCGGCTCTACGCCTGGCCGTTGCCGCCGCCAACAAGCGCTTCTACGGGCTCGACATCGACTGGCAGAAACAGGTGCTGGTGACCTCGGGCGCGACCGAGGCGCTGAACGACTGCCTGATGGGGCTCCTCAATCCGGGCGACGAGGCGATCATTCTCGAGCCCGCCTATGACAGCTACAAGCCGATCATCGAAGCGATGGGCGCGAAGGTTGTTTCGATCTCGCTGGAGCCCCCCCTCTGGTCGCTGCCGCTCGACAAGCTTGCCGCCGCTTTTTCGGCGAAGACGAAGCTCATCGTGCTCAACACGCCGATGAACCCGACCGGCAAGGTCTTCACGCGGATGGAGCTGCAATCGATCGCCGATCTCGTTTTGAAATATGACGCCTATGCCGTCTGCGACGAGGTCTATGAGCATCTCGTTTTCTCCGGCCACAAGCACATCCCGCTGATGACCTTGCCCAGCATGCGCGAGCGCTGCGTCCGCATCGGCTCGGCCGGCAAGACCTTCTCATTGACGGGCTGGAAGATCGGTTACATCACCGGACCCGAGCATCTGATGACGCCGATCATCAAGGCGCACCAGTTCGTGACCTTCACGACGCCGCCGGCGCTGCAATCCGCCGTCGCCTACGGGCTCGGCAAGGACGACAGCTATTTCGCCGGCCTCGCCGGATCGCTCGAAGCCAAGCGCGACCTGATGGCGAAGGGTCTGCGCGAAGCAGGCTTCGACGTGCTGCCGACCGATGGCACCTATTTCATCTCCGCCGATTTCCGTCCGCTCGGCTTCAACGGCACGGATGAAGAGTTCTGCCGCGACATCACCGTAAAAGCGAAAGTCGCCGCCATTCCGCTCTCGGCCTTCTACGGCAATCCCGCCGCCGCGCCCCATCACCTCGCGCGCTTCTGCTTCTGCAAGCAGGACGCGATTTTGACGGAAGCGAGTGCGCGGCTGAAGGGATATGCTAAGAAAGTTACGGGCGAATGATCAAGATTGGCGCCTCCCAACCTTTAGATGAATCCGCGACAATTTCCTTGGATTCTATAAAGAGCATTGATGAGTTATTTGCCTGTGCAATCACGGACGTCACGGTTAAAGGCACCGCAGTTCTTGTTAAGGTGGATTCCTTTCCGTTTCTGCATGCGCTTATTGCAAGCATTTATCTCTTTGAGCGCGACGATGAACTTTTTCTGCCCGTCGGAGAGGGGTTAGACATTCGGGCACGTAGGTCGTCGTCATCGGCCGATAGCTTCGATCTGGTTCTAAGCTACGGTGGAGATGTTCAGTGCACTCGAACAACATCTCAACTGCTGCTTCTTTTGATAAATCTCGCTGCCGATCAGGGTCGGTCTCTTTCCGCAGTTGGGGTTGATGTAGATCGATCGCTTGAGAAATTTCCCGTTGCGTTGTTTTAGGGAACCTCAGGAATAGGGCGGAGGGAGAGAGCGGAGATAACAGCCGCCTCTGAAGGCGCACGTCGCCGCCATCCCGCTCTCGGCGTTCTACGGCAATCCCGCCGCCGCGCCCCATCACCTCGCGCTTCTGCTTCTGCAAGCAGGACGCGATCATCACGGAAGCGAGCGCGCGGTTGAAGGCTTATGCTGCCCGCGAGTGAGGTTGCAATGCTCAACACCCTTCGGCGCGATCCGGACCACAGCGACGCAAGATGGCTCGTCGTCTTTCTGCATGGCTACGGCTCGACGGGCGCCGACCTCATATCCTTTGCCGATTACTGGCAGGCGTCGATGCCCGGTGTTGCCTTCGTCGCACCGGATGGGCCGACGGTTGCGAAGGATGGCGGCTTTCAATGGATCGGCAAGCGGCCGGGCACGGACCCGCGCCTCTATGACGACGCGGTGGCCGCGCAGCCGGTCGTCGATCAATTCATCGACGGCGAACTTGCGCGGCTCGGTCTCGATGGTTCCCGTCTTGCGCTGGTCGGGTTCAGTCAGGGGACCGTGATGGCGCTCCATGTCGGGTTGCGGCGCGAGATGGCGCCGGCCGCCGTGCTCGGCTATGCGGGCGGGCTCGTCGGTCGTGAACAGTTGAAGAAGGACGTCACCTCGCGGCCGCCCGTCATGCTCATCAACGGCGAGCTCGACGAGATCGCGCCCGTCTACGGGATGCATGTCGCGGTGAAGGCGCTCGCCGAGGCGGGTGTCGTCGCGGCCGGGCAGGCGATGCCGAACCTCGCCCATGCGGTCGATGCCGACGCGCTCATTCTCGGTGCGCGGTTTCTGCTGTCGGCCTTCGCCTATCGGGCGAGGCACGGCGCCTAGCCGCGACAATCCTTCGGCACATTGGTCATCAGCATCAGATCGGCCTGTCGCAGTAGTCGCGCGGCTCGCGCGGACGGCTGAAGCGGTTCAGTGTTCGTTGACGGCGTTCGTTACCGTCTTTCAACCTTTGCCCCCTTTCGGAAAACCCGGCGACCCGGCAGACTGCGCCCCCGGGGGCGTCGTGAGTGGAGTTGCGCGGAGTGGATGCCGGCTTGCCTGAGCTGAAGGCGGGACCCCATGGGACCGGCCGACTGGTCCTCGACGAGCCGGCGACGGTCCGAACCAGTGGGCCGGCGTTCGCGACCGAGCTTCTGCTGGCATTGCTCATCCATGCGGCGATCCTGGCGGCCCTTTTCATTCGGCTGCCGCCTTCGCCGCCCCACCGTCCCGTGGAACCGCCGGCCATTTCCGTGGAACTGGTGCCACCGAAGCCCCGTCCGGTGCCGAAGCTGCCAGAGCACGAAAAGAAGCCCGAGCCGCAGAAGCCGCTTCCGCAAACGGAACCTGAGCCGCCAAAGCCGTCACTTCATCGCGAATCCGGCGGCACGGACCTCAGCCGCACGCCGGGGGCGCCACCGAAAACGGAGGCGAAGGAGGCGCCGGAGCCGCAAGTCGAGATCAAGAACGCGCCATCCGCGCCGAAGACGGAA
>NZ_DATKFR010000143.1:0-13388 GCF_035511255.1 Parvibaculum sp. | reverse complement strand
TTCAGATAGGCCAGCCAGGCCGCCATGACCAGATAGTCGGCGGCGAGGTCGAGCTCCATCCGGTGGGCGCGGTTGATGAAGTCGAGATATTGCTCGGCAAGCTTCAGGATCGAGATGCGGGTGAGATCGACCTTCTGGTTGCGCGCGAGCGTAAGCAGGACGTCGAGAGGCCCCTCGAAGCCATCCAGATCGACGATCAGCATTTCGGTCGGATCGAGATCGGCGGCCGCAATCGGGCGGCCTTCCTCGAAGACCTCGCCGGGCGCAACGCTGCCTTCCCCGCTGTCGCCAGCCGGGTGCGCGGATAGCGCCGCGGCCGGTGTCCCGGCCTCCGCCTCGTTCTGTGTGGGCGCCTCGCTCATGCCCGCCTATGTCGTTGATCTCAAAGGTCCCGCGTCAGCCCCGCCATACAACTGACATGGACCGTCCGCGTCTTATACCGCGCGCTCCCCTGCCACGGTACCCCGTTTCTAGGCTTATCCCCAGCCATGAGAACGATCATCAGGCGGTGCCGCCGAGAAGTTCAGCAAGGCGTGCAACGCCCGCCGCTTCGTCGAAAGCGTCCGGCGTGCCGATCCGGGCCAGGGCCGAATCGGAACGCGCGAGGGCCTTGCCGGCGAGGGCCGGCACCTCAGCGGCCACTGCCTTCATTTCGTCCATCTTGCCATTGCAATGGAGGACGATGTCGCATCCCGCCGCGAGGCTCGCCCGCGTCCGCTCTCCGAGCGTACCGGCCAGCGCCTGCATCGAGAGGTCGTCCGACATCAGAAAGCCGTCGAAGCCGATTTCCTGCCGGATCACGCGCGAGATGACCTTGGCCGAGGTCGTCGCCGGCGCGTTCGCGTCGAGCGCCGAATAGACGACATGGGCGGTCATGGCGAGCGGCATGTCGGCAAGCGCCTTGAAGGGCGCGAAATCGGTTTCCGCCAGAGCCGCATGGCCTGTATCGACGATGGGCAGGCTCAGATGGCTGTCGACGCCGGCGCGGCCATGCCCCGGAATGTGCTTGATGACCGGCAGCACGCCGCCCGCCAGCAGCCCCTCCGCCGCCGCCCGGCCGAGGGCGATGACGGGATCGGGCGTCAACCCATAGGCACGGTCGCCGATGACGTCGTGGGCACCGGGTACGGGCACGTCGAGCACCGGCAGGCAATCCACATTGATGCCGAGCGCGTGAAGCTCCGCCGCGATCAATCTCGCCCCGAGACGGGCGGCCTCGAGCCCCTGCTCCTTCGACCGCGCATAGACCTCGCCATAGCGCCGTCCCGTCGGATAGGCCCGCCAATGTGGCGGCCTCAGCCGCGCGACCCGTCCCCCCTCCTGGTCGATCAGGACGGGCGCGTCGTGGCCGGCCGCCTCGCGCAGTTCGGCGACAAGGCGGCGAAGCTGATCCGGCGTCTCGATATTGCGGGCGAAGACGATGAAGCCCCAAGGGCGGCTCTCGGCGAAGAACCGCTTTTCGCTCTCGTCGAGCGACAGTCCCGCACATCCATAGATCGCCGCGCTCGGCGCCATCAGCGGGGCTTCACGAGGCAGGCTTGACCCTGCGCCTTCAGGCTGGCGCAAAGGTCCGAGGCCTTGGCCTTGTCCATATAGCCGCCACGCAGGCGATAATAGATACCTTTGGCTCCCAGATCGGCCCTCTGGATGTCAGCCGAGAGCCCGGCCAGCGCTGTATATTTCTTCTGCAGCTTTCTGAACTCGGCGCGCGCCGAGGCCTCGTCGCGAAAGGCAGCGAGTTGGACGACGTAACCACCGGCCGTCGAGGCCGCAGAGGGGGCCGCTTCGACGGGCGCGGCCGGCGCAGACTCGATGCCCGGCTGATTTCCCATGGAAGTCGGCGGCAGAGCCTGTTGGCTCACATCGCCCGACGGCGCGGGCGAAATCGAGGGCCCGACGGGGGCCGAAGGCGTCGGGGAAGACGGTGCCGCCGGCTGAGCCGGTGCTGGCTTCACAGCCATCGGTTCTTCCGGGCTCGGCAGCAGGTGTTCGGCGCCCGAACTCTTGTCGCCCGAAATACGGTCGTAGACGGTCTTGTCCTGATGCGGAATCTCAATGCCGCCCGGATTGGTTGGGGCAACCTTGGTGGGGCTGTCGTCGGCGCGGATAACGGGCGGGTTGCCCTGCGCGCCTTGCTTCAGCCCCTGCTTGTAAGCGAAGAAGACCACGCCCGCGAAAACCACGATGAGCGCGACGATTGCCAGCATGACCAGCGGGCGACGACGGCCTTCGTCGTCCTCGTCCGTGGCGTCGTAGGTGTAGTAGTCGTCATCTTCTTCGGGCTCGTATTCGTACCCACGTCCCCGGTCACTGTCCGACATCAGCGCATCTCCTCAGCCGGCTCCACCCCTAGAATCCCCAATCCGGCGGCGATCACATAGGCCGCCGCGCGAATCATCGCGAGTCTCGCAAGGGTAGCATCCCTGTCCTCGGGGAGGATAAAGCGCAAGCCTGGTTCGTCCTTGCCCTTGTTCCAGAGGCCATGGAAAGCCGAGGCGAGGTCGTAGAGGGCAAAAGCGATGCGGTGCGGCTCATGCGCCGCCGCCGCCTGCTCGATCTGGCGCGGGAAGGCCGCCATCAACCTGACGAGGCCCATTTCGGCTTCGTCGGTCAGCGGCGTCAGCCCGGCCGCCGCCAGGCCTTCGTCCGAGATGTCGAAGCCGGCTTCCTTCGCGTTTCGCAGAACCGAATGGATGCGGGCGTGAGCGTATTGCACATAGAAGACCGGGTTGTCGCGGGACTGCTCCATCACCTTGGCGAAGTCGAAGTCGAGCGGCGCGTCGTTCTTGCGGGTCAGCATCATGAAACGCACGACGTCCTTGCCGACCTCGTCGACGACGTCGCGCAAGGTTACGAAGTCCCCCGCGCGCTTCGACATGCGGACCGGTTCGCCGTTGCGGAAGAGGCGCACGAGCTGGCAGACCTTGACGTCGATCTCGGCCTTGCCGTCTGTGATGGCCGCCACCGCTGCCTTCACGCGCTTGATATAGCCCGCATGATCGGCGCCCCATACGTCGATCATCGTCGTGTAGCCGCGATTGAACTTGTCGAAGTGATAGGCGATGTCCGGCGCAAAATAAGTCCAGGAACCGTCGGACTTCTTCAGCGCCCGGTCCGTGTCGTCGCCGAACTGGGTCGAGCGGAAGAGCGTCTGCGGCCTCGGCTCCCAATCGTCGGGGAGCTCGCCCTTCGGCGGCTCCAGCACGCCCGTATAGATGAGGCCCTTCTCCTCCAGCAGTTTCAGCGTCGCCTCGATGGCGCCGGAGGCATGGAGCGTGCGCTCCGAAAAGAAGACCTCATGCTCGATGCCGAGCACCGCGAGATCGCCGCGGATGAACTCCATCATTGCATCGATTGCGGCGTTACGGACGATGGGCAACCATTCCGTCTCGCCCATCTTCGCAAGTTCGTTCCCATGTGCGGCCGCCAGCATGGCGCCGACGGGCTTGAGATAATCGCCGGGATAAAGACCTTCCGGAATCGTAATCGTCTCGCCGAGCGCCTCGCGATAGCGCAGGAAGGCGCTGCGCGCGAGCACCTCGATCTGTCCGCCGGCATCGTTGATGTAATATTCGCGGCAAACCGTGTGGCCGACCTTTTCGAGGAGGTTCGCCAGCGCGTCGCCGAAAACGGCCCCGCGCACATGACCGACATGCATCGGTCCCGTCGGATTGGCCGAGACATATTCGACGTTGACCGGCTTGCCCGCCCCGAGGTCGCTCGCGCCGAAGGCGGCGCCACTCCGCAGGATTGCAGGAACGGCGGCGCGCCAGATGTCTTCCTTCAGGCGCAGATTGATGAAGCCCGGCCCGGCGATGGCGACTTCCGTCACCGTCTCCTCGCCCGCCAGTTTCGCGGCCAGCTTTTCGGCGAGTTGGCGCGGCTGGATGCCGGCGGGCTTCGCCAGCACCATGGCAGCGTTGGTCGAAAGATCCCCATGTGACGGATCGCGAGGCGGCTCGACGGCAATGCGTGCGGTATCGAGCCCCGGGGGAATCGCTCCCTCGCTCGCCAGGGCATCGATCCCCGCCTTCACCCGCTCTTCAAAGTGCCGAAAAATGTTCATTGTATCCGTCGCTTAACCCCGATTTGGGCGCGCACTCTAACCGTTGCCCCGAAGGCTTTCCAGCCCACCCGCCTTATAAGGGCGAGTCCGTAGCGACAAATTGCACCTTTCAAGGACCCGCGCGACATGTTTGTCTGAGGTCATGCAAAGCGCTGGGGCATATCTCGGGAGCAATCTCCTCCACACCGTCCGGAACCGGACGGCGGGACTTCTCGCGCTTCTTGCCATCTTCCTTCATGTCGTGGTGCCGACGGCCTACGACCTGTCCGCGTCTTCCACGCAGGGCCTCATCAAGACCGTCATCTGCTCGGGCGGGATGGCCAAGGAAGTCTATCTCGACGAGAACGGCAAGCCCGTTCCGACGAAGGCCGGCGACCACGAGGGCTGCAAGACCTCCTGCCTGCATCATTGCGCGGCCCTCTTCGTCTCGACGATCGGTTTCGTCAAGCCGAGTTGGGCGATCCTGCTCGGTACGCTGGTCGCCTCGTCGTCCGCCGATGCCCAGTTCGCCGGCGCCTCGCATCCCCGCGGGCCCCCGGCCTGATCTCCAAAGACAGTCACCCATAGAGATCACCTGACGTCCGCGCGGGCAGCGCCGGACGTCAATCGCGTACCGGGGATTCAAAACTCATGCATGCCTTCTTCTCGCGCGGGCTGGCCACAGCCGCCGCGCTTATCTGCACATCCGCCCTTGCCGAAGACGCCTCCGCACCTGCGGCGACGAAAGCGCCGGTGAAAGAGCCCCTGACGATGGACCGGATTGTTGTGACCGCCAAAAAGACCGGCACGCTGACCGCGCCGGGAATCGACGAGGCGATACAGCAATTGTCCCGTGTGCCGGGCGCCGTCACGGTCGTCGATCCGGACAGCTTCAAGGACAAATACACCGCCAATCTCGAAGATGCCTTCGCGTTCACGCCGGGCGTCTTCGCCACCAAACGCTACGGGCAGGAAGTCCGCCTCTCGATTCGCGGCGCCGGGCTCAGCCGCAGCTATCACCTGCGCAGCATCGAACTCCTGTCCAATGGCGTTCCGCTCAACCTGGCCGATGGCAGCGGCGATTTTCAGGAGGTCGATCCCGCGACCGTCCAGCACATCGAGGTCTATCGCGGCGGTGACGGCCTTCAGTACGGCGCGGCCTCGCTCGGCGGCGCGATCAACATCGTCTCCCCGACCGCCTATACAGCACAGGCCGAGAATTTGCTGCGCATCGAAGGTGGCAGCTTCGGCACGGTGCGCGGACATGGCGAGGTCGCGCGCATCCTCGGCGATACCGACTTCTTCGCCTCCCTCACGGGTCTTACCTCGGAAGGCTGGCGCGATCACAGCAAGGAAAAGACCGCGCGCATCTCGGCCAATGTCGGCCACAAGTTCAATACCGATGTGGAGACGCGTTTCTACCTGAACGCCAACTCCGTCGACCAGGAACTGCCGGGCACGCTGACCTATTCCAAGGCGCAGAGCGATCCGGAATCGGCTTCCGCTTCAGCCCTGAGCGGCAACCAGCAGCGCAACACGCGCACCCTGCGTTTCGCCAACAAGACGAGTTTCGCGCTCGACGGCGATGCGAAGCTCGATATCGGCGCCTATGCGGGTTATTACCATCTCTTCCATCCGATCTATCAGGTGCTCGATCAGGGCGCGACCAATCTCGGTGCCTTCACGCGTTACACCGATGAAGGCGAACTCTTCGGACACCGGGACGTCGTCACGGTCGGCGCGCGCTACGGCCGCACGGCGCTCACCGGTAACAATTACCAGAACGTGAAGGGAAGCCGCGGCGCGCTGCTTCAGGAAAGCACGCAGATATCGACCACGGCTGTTCTTTACGCAGAGAACGCTTTCTACGTCGTACCGGACATCGCCGTCGTCACGGGCGTTCAGGGGTTGAATGCGGTCCGGCGCTACACGACCGACGTGGTCTCGTCCGGCGCACACAAGAAAGACGATGCGGATTTCACTTCGGCGAGCCCGAAGCTCGGACTTCTATGGGATGTAACGCCGACGACGCAGGCCTTCGCCAATGTGACGCGGAGCTACGAGCCGCCGATCATGAGCGACCTGACTCAGTCGCTCGGCGCCGGCACACAGTTCACGCCGATGGATCCGCAGCGCGGGCTCACCTACGAAGCGGGAACGCGCGGGAGCGAAGGTCCCGTGACCTGGGACATCACCGCCTATCGCGCCGAGATACGCGATGAACTCGTCAACTTCACCACGAGCCCGAGCATTCCGGCGGCGACCTTCAACGCCCGCAAGACGTTGCATCAGGGCGTCGAGGCGAGCCTCGCGCTCGACATTGGCGCGCTCGCCCTCGAAAAGCTCTTGCCGCAAGACGACAGGCTCACCCTTGAGCAGGTCTATACCTGGAGCGATTTCTCGTTCGAGGACGACGCCGTCTATGGCGATAACAAGCTTGCGGGCACGGTCCCCCACGTCTATGCGGCGGCCTTGCGTTACCGCTCGCATCGCGGTTGGGACATCGCACCGAAAATCGACTGGGTGCCGGATGGCGGTTACGTCGATTACGCGAACACCTTCAAGGCGCCGGGCTATGTGACTTTCGGCATCGAGGGCGGCGTCGACGTGACGGAAGGACTGCGGATTTTCGCCGACGCGCGCAATCTCGCGGATCGCCGCTACATCTCGAACTACACGACGGTCACGACCTACGCGCCGTCGCAGGAAGACTTCTATCCGGGCGAGGGCCGCAGCGTCTTCGTCGGTCTTACAGCTTCATTCTGAGGACACATCCCATGAAACGCTTTCTCCTTGCGGGCGTCGCAATTCTCGCCCTCACCGTTCCTGCCTCGGCTCATGTCACGCTCGAAACGGGCATGGCGAGCTGGGGCTCCTACTACAAGGCTGTCTTCCGCGTGCCGCATGGTTGCGACGGCAGCGCCACCACGGGAGTCTCGGTCGAGATTCCAGAAGGCGTCATTTCCGTGAAGCCAATGCCGAAACCCGGCTGGAAGCTCGCCACGGTCACAGGCAAATATGCGAAAACCTACACGTCGCATGGCAAGCCGGTGAGCGACGGCGTCAAGCGCGTCGAGTGGTCGAGCGGTTCGCTGCCCGATGATGAGTTCGACGAGTTTGTCTTTCTGGCGAAGCTCCCCGACGACAAGGAGATCATGCGCCTCTTCTTCCCGGTGACCCAGACATGCGGGAAGGTCTCGGTGAGCTGGAACCAGATCGCGAAGCCGGGCGAGGATCCGCACAAACTCGCAAATCCGGCCCCCGCGCTCGACCTGATGGGCGCGCATGACGGCATGGGCCATATGGACCATTGAAGTGCTCGCCGCCGCGGAACGAAGGGCGACGCGAAGCGTATGGATTTCGAGGAGGCTTCCTTGAAAGACATTGCCTGCGCGCTCTTCGTCCGCGACGGTCGCTTGCTTCTCGCCAAACGAGGCCCGCAGCGGAGCAAATATCCCGATCGCTGGGATCTTCCGGGCGGCCATGCCGAGGCGCGTGACACGCTGGAAGGAGCCCTCGCGCGCGAACTCGGCGAGGAGCTGGGCGTGAAACCGCGCGCGGCGTCCGAAATTGCGCAGCTGCCGGAGCCACACCCCGACGTCTACGGCGCTGCAACCTATCACATCTTTCTCGTCACCGAATGGGAGGGTGAACCGGAGGCTCACGACGACGAGCATTCCGCGCTACGCTGGTTCGAGCCCGAAGAAGCCGCGAGCCTGGACGATCTGTCCTTGCCCGCTTTGAAAAACATATTTCTGAACCTGCCTCAGGCGCGTGGATCGTCGAGGTCGAACAGGCGCTGATGTTCCTCGATCGCGAATTTGTCCGTCATGCCGGCAATGTAGTCGCAGACGCGGCGCGCCGTCTTCATGCCTTTGCCCCCATCGCACCCTTGCTGCCATTCGGGCGGCAGAAGCTCCGGCTCGCCATGCAGCAACCCGAAGAGATCGGTCACGATGCGCTTGGCCTTGCTCATCGAGCGGTTGACGCGATAGTGGCGGTACATGCGCGTGAAGAGGAATTCCTTCAGCGTTGCGTTGTAATCGTTCATCTCGCGCGAGAAGGAAACCAGCGGATGGCCGAGCGCACGGACATCGGCCGCCGATTGCGGCTTTGCCGCCGCGATGCGCGACTTCGTTTCGGCGATGACGTCGCCGATCATGCTGCCGATCAGACGGCGCACGGATTCGTGGATGACGCGTGTGGTTTCGAGGCCCGGATATTTGTCGATGACGGCGCGGAAAATGTCGCCGACATGCGGCAGCGCCATCAGATCGTCGACAGTGAAAAGGCCGGCGCGGAGACCATCGTCGATATCGTGATTGTCATAGGCGATGTCGTCGGAAAGCGCGGCGATCTGCGCCTCCGGTCCGGCATAAGTCGCAAGTTCAAGGTCCTGCGTCTCGGCATATTCGGCGAGGGCGCGCGGTAGGTCGTCCATCGAGCGGTTCGGGGTCAGCAGCGGACCGTTGTGTTTGACGAGTCCCTCAAGCGTTTCCCATGACAGGTTCAGCCCGTCGAATTCGGCATATCGCCGTTCGAGCTTCGTCACGATCCTGAGAGTCTGGGCGTTGTGATCGAAGCCGCCAAAGCCCGTCATGCAAGCGTCGAGCGCGACCTCGCCCGCATGGCCGAAGGGCGTGTGGCCGAGATCATGGGCAAGCGCCAGCGTCTCGGCGAGGTCTTCGTCGAGGCCGAGCACACGGCTGATCGAGCGCGCGATCTGGGCGACCTCCAGCGAGTGGCTGAGGCGCGTCCGGTAATTGTCGCCTTCGTGATAGACGAAGACCTGGGTCTTGTACTTGAGCCGCCGGAAGGCGCCGGAATGGATGATGCGGTCCCGATCGCGCTGAAAGGCCGTGCGGGTGGCACTTTCGGGCTCTGGATGGAGCCGACCCCGGCTCGCTTCGGCCAGGGTCGCGTAGGGGGCGGTCGCGGCGGGATTTGAGAGCAAGGCGGCACCGGAGCTGAAGGCGGGGTTTGAAATCTTACCCCGCGACGACTACATCTCGATCAGGCTATACTTAGTATCGTTCCAGAGTGAAAGCCCCTCCCTTTGCGGGGCCGGAGTATAGAGATCATGAGCGACACGCTGACCGAAACGAGACCCGGCGACGGCAAGGCGATTTCGCTGAGCGACCGGGCCGCGCGCAGGGTCGCCGAAATTATTGCCGGCGAAGGTGCAGGCACGATGTTGCGCGTTTCGGTCTCGGGCGGCGGGTGCTCGGGATTTCAATACGGTTTCACGCTCGACGACCATCGAAACGACGACGATCTCGCGATCGAAAAGGCCGGCGCGACGGTGCTGATCGATTCAGTTTCGGTGATGTATCTCGAAGGGTCCGAGATCGACTTCGTGGACGATCTCATCGGCTCGGCCTTCAAGATCCGCAATCCAAATGCGACGGCGTCCTGCGGCTGCGGAACGTCTTTCTCGATCTGAACCGAATGCGCGGCGTCAGTTGGCCGCGAGTTGCGCCAGCAGGGGTTCGATCTTCACATAGGTATAGAAGAGATAACCGCCGATGGATGCGACCGGCGACAAAATGAGCATCGCCATCGTCCCCTTGCCTCGAATCACGACGCCGAGAATCGACGCGAACAGACAGATCGCGGGCACCCAGACGCCGAGCGCCGCGACGGTCCAGTAGACTTCGATATCCTGGCGAAGTGCCACAGGCGGCAAGGTCGAGACAGCTACCATGCCATGCACGAGCATCATGAAAGCCGCCAGAATACCGATAATGCTGAGGAGGCAGCGTTCGGTCAGATGCCCCGGCACATGACGAGCGCGGCTCGATTGATGGGCCTTGGATCTTGCCGGCACTACGACGCGCGTAACCATTTTGCCATTCCCTCCCCCGAGCCAATAGACTGGCTGGGTTATGCTGAGGCTTCGCCGTGATGTCGTCAATTCCCTTTTGCGGTTCCGGTTAATATCGTCTCGGTCGTCAATAGTTTGCTGCAGGTGCGAACAAATCACTGTTCGTTCGTCGCAGGTCGAGTGTACCAGCCCGATCGGGGATCTGAGACCCATGCTGAAAATCGCGTCTTTCAACGTCAATTCGCTCAAGGCAAGGCTTGGCAACGTCAAGGACTGGCTGAAGGACGCCGATCCCGATGTGGTCTGCCTGCAGGAGACGAAATGTACGGACGACACCTTTCCGCGCGGCGAGCTCGAGGACCTCGGCTACAACCTCGCGATCCACGGCCAGAAAACCTATAACGGCGTCGCCATTCTCTCGAAGCATCCGATCGAGGATGCGGCGCCCGGCCTGCCCGAGGGCGACGGCGACGATCACGCGCGTTATCTCGAAGCCGTGATTTCGGTGAACGGCGCCGCGGTTCGCGTCGCGTCGATCTATCTGCCCAACGGCAATCCGGTCGATACCGAGAAGTTCGCCTACAAGCTCGCCTGGATGGACCGGCTGGCGCGCCATGCGAAGAACCTCCTCAAATACGAGGAGCCTTTCGTGCTGGCCGGCGACTACAACGTCATTCCCATGCCCGAGGACGTCTACGATCCGGCAGCATGGGAAGGCGATGCGCTCTACAGGCCCGAGTCGCGTGCCCGCTTCCGCACGTTGCTCAATCTCGGCCTGACGGACGCCTTCCGGGCCTGCCACACAGAGCCCCATCGCTATACGTTCTGGGACTATCAAGCGGGCCGCTGGCAAAAGGATCAGGGGATTCGCATCGACCACCTGCTGCTTTCTCCGCAAGCGGCCGACAGGCTCGTCGCCTGCGATATCGACAAGGATATCCGTGATCGCGAGAAGCCGTCCGACCATGTGCCGATCTGGGCGGAGTTCGATTTCTGACGGAGGTCCGGGTGCCCCAGTTTCCTCTCACCGGCGGATGTCTCTGCAGCGCGGTGCGCTATGAAGCGACAGGCGGCTATGACGGCTGCGCGCATTGCCATTGCAGGATGTGTCAGCAGGCCTCGGGCGCTCCGGTCGTGCCGTGGTTCACCATCAAGGGCGATCACTTCCATATCGTGAAGGGCGCGCTGAAATTCCGCAAATCGTCGGAACATGCCGAGCGCGGTTTCTGCGGCGACTGCGGGACGCAGATCGTGTTCCGGTATTTCAAGGACGGCCGACAGAGTGTCGACGTCACGGCAGCAAGCCTCGACGATCCAGATGCGGTCGAACCTACCTTCCAGATCTATGTCGGTTCGCGCATCGGATGGATGCACGGCTTCGATAATGGCCTGCCTGTCGGCAAGGGCACCTTCGAAGACTGAAGCTATCCCGCGTAGGCAGGCCCGAGCGGCATGACGCGGACGCCCTTGCGCAGATGCCTGTAGGGAAGCTTTGCGAGGTCGGCGATGTTCGGGCCGGGACTTGCGACGACGAGCACCTCGCGCGCCAACGGACCGAAATCGGCGCGGAAATGCACCGAGCTCTTGACCACGAGGATGCCGAGTTTCGCGGGCTCGATGCCGGTGTGCTTCAGCATTTCCTGATCCGCGCATTGCGCCTTGCGCGAGGCGACGACGATCTCGACGCCGCCCTTGCGCAGCCGTGCCGTCGTTCCGAGCGACATGCGCGAGCCGCCATAAAAAGGTCCGGTTGCGAGAAATTCGCCATCGGTGACGCGGACGACGTCGAACTCCTCCTCAACGGGTTCTTCATTGGCTCCGCCGGTTTTCGCGCCGAGCTTCAGGCGAACTCGCGCGCCCTCGCCCGCTGCTGCGGCCTGCTTCGCGGATTCGGGATCGAACAGAACGCCGAGTGCCGAGCGTTGCGCGTCCTGCGCGATCAACTCCCGCAAGATGCCGATCGTGTCGCCATTGCCGCCGGCGCCTGGATTGTCCTGCGTATCGGCGAGAACGATAGGCCCGCTCGCTCCGGCATTGGCAATGCCGTACGCAACCGCGTCATGCGCCGACCAGAGCTTCTCGCGGAAACGGCTCTCGGCGTCGTTCACCTCGCGCGCGACGCGGTTGGCGGCTTCGGCGGCTGCCGCTTCCGTATCCGCATAGGCGATCACGGTCGGACTGCAATCTTTGATGTCGGCCGGCGCAAAACCGCCGGCGAAGGAAACCGTGCTGACGCGGCCATTTCCAAGCACCGCGCCTTCGAGTGCCGCAACGTCGCGGTAGATGCCCGCGGAAGGTTCGACCAGTGTGCATTGCGCGGTGAGCGGGATCAGAAAATCTATCTTGCGCATCGCTTTGGCCTGACGCGGCAGGCCGGCGAAGATCGCGTCGAGATGCGCCGCCGCGCGGGCTCCCGTTTCGGCCATGTCCACATGCGGATAAGTGCGATAGGCAATCAACGCATCCGAATACGCGACCATGTCCGCCGTCACATTGGCGTGGAGATCGAGACTTACGACGACGGGAACCTTCGGCCCGACCGCAGCGCGGATGCGCTTCAGCAATTCGCCCTCGCCGTCCTCCAGATGCTCCGTCACCATCGCGCCGTGAAGATCGAGATAGACGGCGTCGATCTCGCCCGCATAACCAAGCGCGTCGAGCAACATCTCGACGATGCGCTCATAAGCCTCTTCTGTCACATGTGCCGACGGCGTGGCGGAACACCAGACGAGCGGCAGCAGTTCATGTTCCTTCGCCTCCGCGGCGTCGATGAAACCGGCGATCGGCACATTCATGCCCTTGAAGGCGGTGAGAAGCTTCGGCCCTTTCTGCAAAGCCGGCCAGGAATCCGCCTGCTCGAAGGCCGCATAGGGCGCCTTCGAAGGTGCGAATGTATTCGTCTCGTGCTGAAATCCGCCGACCGCTATGCGCATGATTTGAAGTCTCTTGTGTGCCTGACGCGGAGTTTAAAGCATCGCAGCATGCCGAGTCGAAAAAAGGGAGGACGACATGATCAAGATCACCTTTTGCCTCACCCGCAAACCCGGCATGAGTCGCGCCGATTTCCAGGACTACTGGTTCAACAGCCACGCGCCGCTGGTCGCAACGCATCGCGCGGCGCTGCGCATCAAACGTTACGTCCAGCTTCACACCGGCGATTTCGCGATGACGGATGCAGTCCGCATTGCCCGCGCGGGTAGCCTGGAGGCCGCGCCCGCGATCTATGACGGTGTCGCGCAACTCTGGTGGGAGAGTCTTGACGATCTCATGACCGACACCCCCGAAGCCCGGGAAGCAGGTCGTGCGCTCCTGGAGGATGAGGCGAAGTTCATCGACTTCGCGAAATCCCCGCTCTGGTTCGGCGAGGAGAAAGTGATTTTCGGCTAAGCCTCGTCCTCAGCTTCCCTCGTGCTTGGCGACCCAGTCGTCGGCGATCTTCTTCGCCTCGTCCTTCTCGCCTGTCCGCATGCGGCCGGAATACTTGTCCATTGCCGCGTTCACCGTCTTTGCGTCGGCCGG
>NZ_DATKFR010000142.1:0-4478 GCF_035511255.1 Parvibaculum sp. | reverse complement strand
CTGCGTCAGCCAGGCCTCATAGGCCCAGGGATAACGGAAGGGCTTGTAGACGTGACGTTCTTCGAGAAGGGACATGGGCAGGCTCCTCAATATACGGAGAGGGTTCCCCCTCACCCTGCCCTCTCCCCGACGGGGAGAGGGAGGATAAATATTAGCGTCCCGGAAGCCCCCGGAGTCGCGGGAAGCGCGCCAGCCGAGGCTTTTCCACAGAAACTTCTTGACGTGCACGTCACCCCTTGACCAGCGTGACGCTCCTTCCCACTTATTCGATATCTCCAGACGTGTATCCGGTGCCCAGCGGCCTCCCTTGCGGGGGCTTTTTGTTGTCGTCATTGCGAGGAGGCTTTGCCGACGAGCAATCCAGAGGCATCGAGGGAAGACTGGATTGCTTCGGCCTTCGGCCTCGCAATGACGGCAAAGAGCGAACGCCGTTCTTTGCCGCCCCTGGATCCCGGCACAAGGCCGGGATGACACTGCAAATGAATTACTGGCAGGCCAGGCATTCGTCGTATTCGACCGTTTCGCGGCGGCTTTCGGAAGCGACCTGGTCGAGGGTTTTGACTTCGAGCTTCTTGGCCGGCACGAGCGAGACCACTTCGGCCTTTTCGGCGCGCTGGATCGAAAGCGAGCGGCAGTAATAGAGGCTCTTCACGCCCTTCTTCCAGGCTTGCAGATGAAGCTGGTGGAGGTCGCGCTTGTGGACGTCGGCGGCGAGGAAGAGGTTCACCGACTGCGCCTGATCGATCATCGGGGCGCGGTCGCCGGCATGCTCGATCACCCAGCGCTGGTCGAGTTCGAAGGCCGTCTTGAAGACGTCCTTTTCATCATCCGAAAGGAAATCGAGATGCTGCACGGAACCGCCATTGGTGACGATGGAGGACCATACGTCGTCCGTGTTCTGGCCCTTCTCCTCGAGAAGCTTCGTCAGGTGACGGTTGCGCACGTTGAAGGAGCCCGACAGCGTCTTGTGCGTGAAGCTGTTGGCCGCGATCGGCTCGATGCCCGGCGAGGTGCCGCCGGTGATGATCGAGATCGAGGCGGTCGGCGCGATCGCCGTCTTGTTCGAGAAACGCTCGTGGAAGCCGTATTCCGCCGCATCCGGGCAGGCGCCGCGTTCGTCGGCGAGCTTCTTCGAGGCGGCGTCGACCTGCGTCTTGATGTGGCTGAACATGCGCTTGTTCCAGACCTTCGCCATCACGCCCTCGAAGGGGATCATGTTGGCCTGGAGGAACGAGTGGAAGCCCATGATGCCGAGGCCGACCGAACGCTCGCGCGCGGCGGCGTATTTGGCCCGCGCCATTTCGTCGGGGGCGCGTTCGATGAAGTCGGAGAGGACGTTGTCGAGGAAGCGCATCGCGTCCTCGATGAAGGTCGGGTGATCCTGCCATTCGAAGAAGGTTTCGAAATTGAGCGAGGAGAGGCAGCAGACCGCCGTGCGGTTCTGGCCGTGATGATCGATGCCGGTCGGCAGCGTGATCTCGGCGCAGAGGTTCGAGGTCTTGACCTCGAGGCCGGCGAGCTTGTGGTACTCTGGCCGCGCGTTGTTCACGGTGTCCTTGAAGACGATGTAGGGCTCGCCCGTTTCGATGCGCGAGGTCAGCATGCGAATCCAGAGGCCGCGGGCGGAGACGGTCTTCTGGACCGCCTTGTCCTTGGGGCTCTTCAGCTCCCAGTCGGCATCGGCCTCGACGGCACGCATGAAGGCGTCGGAGACGAGGACGCCGTGATGGAGGTTCAGCGCCTTGCGGTTCGGATCGCCACCGGTCGGACGGCGGATTTCCATGAATTCCTCGATCTCCGGGTGATCGACCGGGAGATAGACGGCGGCCGAACCACGACGGAGCGAGCCTTGCGAAATCGCCAGCGTCAGCGAATCCATGACGCGGATAAAGGGGATGATGCCGGAGGTCTTGCCGTTGCCATGCACCGTCTCGCCGATGGAGCGCAGATTGCCCCAATAGGAGCCGATGCCGCCGCCCTTGGCCGCGAGCCAGACATTCTCGTTCCAGAGGCCGACAATGCCCTCGAGGCTGTCCGACGCTTCGTTGAGGAAGCAGGAGATCGGCAGGCCGCGCTTGGTGCCGCCATTCGACAGAACGGGCGTCGCGGGCATGAACCAGAGCTTCGAGATGTAATCGTAGAGGCGCTGGGCATGGGCCTCGTCGTCGGCGTAATAGGACGCGACGCGGGCGAAGAGGTCCTGAAACGATTCGCCGGGCATCAGATAGCGGTCGCGAAGCGTCGCCTTGCCGAATTCGGTCAGCAGCGCGTCGCGGCCATGATCGACTTTCACGCGATAGCCGTGCTCGTGCTGCACGGCCTGATCCATCTCGCCGAAAGGCATTTCCGGCTGCAGCAGGTCGGCGCGCGGCCGGCGCGCTTCGGCGCGCTTCGGTGCGCGGTCGCCCGTGATGAGGCCGGACAGCGTCGCCTCGATCTCGTTCAACTCGACTGCCTTCGACGTGTCGTTCAGCATTTTGGTTCCCCTTGGCCCTCTCCGCGCTTTCGTCCGCCGCCACGGCAAAGCGCGACAAATCCCCGCCGGCAGAAGGCCTAAACCTTCGCCGTCTATCCGCCCGGCGTGTCGGGCAGAATTCAGATTTCGATGATGACGCCGGCTTCTGCTCTATCTAGTGCTTCGCCGAAGCGCGACGCGTCCAGATATAGTAGCTCAGCTTTGATTCTCGTCAACGACTTGTGTCAGTCGAAAGACAAAAAAGTGGTTAACCGAAGCCACACGGACGCAGCGTCGAGGCGAAAAACTTCGCATTATCAAGAGCTTGATTCCGGTTGACGGAAAGCCTCACGCGCGGCGGAATGCCGGACGGGATTCCCCACCCATTTGCCAGCAGCGAAAGCGCAGGATTCTTCATGTTCGACACTGCCGCACGACGGACACTTTACCCCGAAATCGAGCCCTTCCGGACGGGCATGCTCAAGGTCTCGGACCTCCACACGATCTATTTCGAGGAATGCGGCAATCCGGAGGGAAAGCCCGTCGCCATCATCCATGGGGGGCCGGGGGGCGGATCGAACCCGACCATGCGGCGGACGCACGACCCCAAGGCCTACCGGATCGTGCTGTTCGACCAGCGCGGCAGCGGCAAGTCGACGCCGCATGCCGAACTGCGCGAGAACACGACCTGGGATCTCGTCGCCGACATGGAGCGGTTGCGCGAACACCTGAAAATCGAGCGCTGGCAGCTTTGCGGCGGCTCCTGGGGCTCGACGCTGGCACTCGCCTATGCCGAGACGCATCCGGAGCGCGTCAGCGAGATCATCCTGCGCGGCATCTTCACGCTTCGGAAGCGCGAGCTCGACTGGTTCTATCAGGAAGGTACCGACGCGCTTTTCCCCGACGCCTGGGAACATTTCGTGGCGCCGATCCCGGAGGCCGAACGCGGCAATCTGATGGCCGCCTACTACAAGCGGCTGACGGGCGACGACGAGGCCGAGAAGCTTCTCTGCGCCAAAGCCTGGAGCACATGGGAGGGGACGACGCTGTCGCTCTTTCCCGATGCCGAACGCGTGGCGCGCTTCGCCGACGGGCATTTCGCGATCGCCTTTGCACGGATCGAGTGCCACTACTTCATGAACGAGGGCTTCTTCCAACCGCAGGACCAGTTGATCCGCAACGCGGGCAAGCTCAAGGGCATTCCGGGCGTGATCGCGCAAGGCCGCTACGACGTGGTGACGCCGATGTTCACGGCCTGGGAATTGTCGAAGGCCTGGCCGGACGCGGAATTGAACATCGTGCCGGATGCGGGCCACACGGCGACGGAGCCGGGAATCGTCGATGTGATGGTGAGGGCGAGCGACCGGTTCGCGGAGGGGTGAGGAGTTTGGTTTTGCCGCAGCCTCATCCCGAGAAGCGCGCCATCAGGCGTGCGTCTCGAAGGATCGCGACAAGCGCCGAGCGTACCGTCCCTGGATCCCGGCACAAGGCCGGGATGACAAGCTAGGTAAAAGGGCGGACAACGAGTACCCAGTTGCGGGTTAAGACAAATCCAACTGATGTGTCATCCCGGCCTTGTGCCGGGACCCAGGGGCCGCGAGCGCAATGGGCAGTTACTATGTCTACATTCTTGCGAGCGGCAGGAACGGCACGCTCTATATCGGCGTGACAAACGATCTCGTCAGGCGCGTCCATGAACACAAGGACGGCAAGGCGGACGGTTTCACCAAAAAATACGGCGGCGACAAATTGGTATGGTTCGGTGAGACGCCGGATGTCGACGGCCATTCAGCGCGAGAAGACGATGAAGCGATGGTCGCGCGCGTGGAAGATCAATACTATCGAAGAGTTCAATCCGCAGTGGCGGGATTTGTATGGCGATCTGATTTCGCCTGCGCCGAGCGAGCCGCCCCTGGGTCCCGGGACAAGCCCGGGATGACACTTAAGTAGAAAAGTTCCCCTCCCCCATGCGTATTCTCTTTCTCGTCAACGATGTGACGTCGCCGCCCGGTGTGCTGCTCGA
>NZ_DATKFR010000141.1:0-2898 GCF_035511255.1 Parvibaculum sp. | reverse complement strand
GCATCCGCCGACCCATCTGGGTCCCGGCAACGAGTGCCGGGACGACATTCTCCTGATTTGAGTCCACCAATGAATCCGATAGTCGACAATCCCGTGCCTCTGATCCCCGGCCTCTCCGCCCTCGCCGATCGCTACGACGCGCTGCTCTGCGATGTCTGGGGCGTCCTGCATAATGGCCGCGAGGCCTATCCGGGCGTCGCCGACGCGCTCGGCAGATTCCGCGCCAAGGGCGGCCATGTGCTGCTGCTCTCGAACGCGCCGCGCCCGTCGACCGAACTCCCGGCGATGCTGACGCGCTTCGGGATTCCGGCCGACGCCTATGACGGCATTCTCACCTCGGGCGACGCGACGCGCGATTGCCTGAAGAGCCACACATTCGGCCGCAACTGCTATCACATCGGCCCCGACCGCGATCTGCCGCTCTTCGACGACACGGGCGTCCATCTCGTCGACGAGGATCGCGCGGGCTTCATCCTCGTCACCGGCCCTTTCAATGACGAAGTCGAGGGCCCGGAGGATTACCGCGCGCAATTCACACGCCTTGCCGAACGCGCGCTTCCGCTGGTCTGCGCCAATCCCGACATCGTCGTCGAGCGCGGACCGCGCCACATCCATTGCGCCGGCGCGCTGGCTCGGCTCTATGAAGAACTCGGCGGCTCGGCCACCTATTTCGGCAAGCCGCACGGGCCGATCTATTCGGTCGCCCGTCATCGCCTGATGGAAATTTCGGGCCGCGCCATTCCCGATACCCATATCCTCGCCGTCGGCGACGGCCTCGCCACCGACATGAAGGGCGCAAAGGGCCAGGGCATACCGGCGCTCTTCGTGACGGGCGGCATCGCGGCGAAAGACTGCGGGCCCGATCCCGAACATCCCGATCCCGCCCTCGTCGCGAAACTCTGCGCGGCGGCGGACATCGCGCCCGTGGGGGCATTGCCGAGATTGGTGTGGTAGACGGCTAGCCCTCCCCCTTGAGGGCTGAGGCGGAACAGCAATCGGTCCTGTGGACCGATTGCCCGCCGAAGGGTTGGGAGGGGGGTAGGCTGCAGGAAAGAGTCTTTGCGAAGAAGCCCCCCACCCGATCGGCTTCGCTGATCGACCTCCCCCTCAAGGGGGGGAGGTAAGCGACGATCCGCCTTTGCAAAACTGCCATCTCGCATAACACCCTGAATACGCGTTCATCGCTTGTGATTTCGCATAGCCACGCGATAGAGTGCGCCGCAAACATATTCCCCCCGCGAGTCCCATGACCGAACCCGCCGGCTATTGCATCGAAGACCTGAACGAAGGCATGGAAGCGTCTTTCTCGAAGACGCTGACCGATGCCGACATCGTTCTGTTTTCCGGCGTCTCGGGCGATACCAATCCTGTGCATCTCGACGCGGTCTATGCGGCGGGCACACGCTTTGGCGGCCGCATCGTGCATGGCATGCTGACCGCGAGCCTGATCTCGGCGGTGCTCGGCACGAAGCTCCCCGGACCCGGCGCGATCTACCTCTCGCAGAACCTGCGCTTCCGCGCTGCCGTGAAACCGGGCGACACCGTGACGGCGCGCGTCCGTGTCGCCACGCTCGACCGCGCCCGCAACCGCGTCACGCTTGCCTGCACCTGCCATGTCGGCGAGACGCTGGTCATCGACGGCGACGCGCAGGTGATGGTCCCGTCGCGCGAGCAGAAGGGCGCCACGTCCTGATGCAGATCCTCCGCCACTATGCCGGCGTGCCGCAGCCGCTTCAGGGCGGCGTCTTCGCGCTCGGCAATTTCGATGGCGTGCATCTCGGCCATCAGCGCGTCATCGCCGAAGCCGCCGCCGTCGCGCGCGAAATGGGCGTGCCGCTCGGCGTGCTCGTCTTCGAGCCGCACCCGAAGCAGTTCTTCTTTCCCGACGAACCCTTCTTCCGCCTGACGCCCTTCCGCGCCAAGGCGCGCCTTCTCGAAAGCCTCGGCGTCGACATTCTCGCGGCCCTTCCTTTCGACGCCGACATGTCGAGGAAGCTCGCGCCGGAATTCGTCATGGACGTGATCGTGAACGGGCTCAACGCGGTCCATGTCGTCGCCGGCTACGATTTCCGTTTCGGCAAGGGCCGCGCCGGCGATGCGGCGGTGCTCTCCTACATGGGCGAGATGGAAGGCTTCGGCGTGTCGATCGTCCCGGAAGCCTCGCTCGACGGCGAAGCCTTTTCCTCGACCCGCATCCGCGAGCGGCTCGGCAGCGGCGATCCGAAAGGCGCCGCGCGCCTCCTCGGCCATTGGTGGACGGTCGAGACGCATGTGCGCACCGGCGACAAGCGCGGCCGCACCATCGGCTTTCCGACCGCCAATCTCGCGCTCGAGGATCACGTACAGCCGGCGCTCGGCGTCTATGCGGTCCGCATCGAACTCGAGGACGGGCCCTTCAAGGGCGTCTATGACGGCGTCGCCAATCTCGGCCGCCGCCCGACCTTCGACAAGCAGGACGTCGTGCTCGAAGTCCATATCTTCGACTTCGAAGGCGACATCTACGGCCGGCACGCCGCCGTCTCCTTCATCGACTATCTCAGGCCCGAGCAGAAATTCTCCGGCCTCGACGCGCTGAAGGAACAGATCGCGAAGGACAGCGCCCGCGCCCGCGCGCTGCTGGCCGCGACGCCCGCCGCCTTCGCTGGCGCATGAGCGCCTCCTCATGAGCATGGGCGACCCCGCCGCCTTCATCCGCGCCAACACCATGCTCCACGAGCCGCCGCTGGTGCCGGAGGTGAAGCTCCACCTCGCCAGCGAGATCGTGCCGATCTGGCAGATGACGGAAGAAGAACTCGAGAAGTCGGGCCTCCCCCCGCCCTTCTGGGCCTTCGCCTGGGCGGGCGGTCAGGCGCTCGCCCGCTATATCCTCGACCACCCCGAAACGGTCGCCGGCAAGCG
>NZ_DATKFR010000140.1:0-30479 GCF_035511255.1 Parvibaculum sp. | reverse complement strand
GGTGCGGGTCGGGCCGGGGCTCAGCAGATTCGCTCGGACGCTGGTATTCGCGCATTCGGCGGCCCATGTCTGCACCAGGGCTTCGAGCGCCGCCTTGCTCATCGCGTAGCCGCCCCAATAGGGCTTCGCCTTATGCGCGGCGCCCGACGTCACGAAGATCGCGCGGCCGGCTTCCGAGCGCTTCAGCAGCGGCTCGAAAGAACGGATCATGCGCCAGTTGGCGGTGATGTTGGTGTTGAGGAGCTTGTCCCAGGCCTTGATTTCGAGATGGCTCACAGGCGTCAGTGTGCCGAGCGTGCCGGCATTGCCGACGAGGATGTCGAGCTTGCCCCAACGTTCGAAGATCGTTGCGCCGAGCCGGTCGATGGCGTCGAAGTCGGTGAGATCGAGCGGTACCAGTGTCGCTTTGCCGCCGACCTTGCGGATTTCATCGTCGACCTCCTCAAGCCCGCCGACGGTGCGCGAGACGAGGATCACATGCGCGCCTTCGGCGGCATAGCCGAGCGCCACGGCGCGGCCGATGCCGCGCGAGGCGCCGGTGATGACCGCGAGGCGGTCCTGAAGACGTCCTGCCATTGTTTTGAAGCCTTACGCGATTTCGGCGAGCAGCGACAACTGGCTGGTCCGCTGTTCGCCGGCCTTGTCGGTGAGAGGCGTCGGATAGTCGCCCGTGAAGCAGTGATCGGTGAATTGCGGGTATTCCTGGTCGCGGCCGGTGTAGCCGAGCGCGCGATAGAGGCCGTCCACAGAAATGAAGGCGAGGCTGTCGACGCCGATATAGTCGCGCATGCCTTCGAGGTCGTATTGCGCGGCGAGAAGCTGTTCGCGCTCGGGCGTGTCGATGCCGTAGAAATCCGGATGCGTGATCGGCGGGCTGGCGATGCGCATGTGC
Organism: Parvibaculum sp.; assembly: GCF_035511255.1. Classification (GTDB taxonomy): domain Bacteria; phylum Pseudomonadota; class Alphaproteobacteria; order Parvibaculales; family Parvibaculaceae; genus Parvibaculum. The sequence continues at coordinate 29,587 of NZ_DATKFR010000140.1, read as the reverse complement.
ACTTCCTTCGCACCGGCCTCGTACATCATCTTCACGATCTTGACCGACGTCGTACCGCGGACGATCGAGTCGTCGACGAGAATGATGCGCTTGCCCTCGACGATCGCACGGTTCGCATTGTGCTTCAGCTTCACGCCGAGCTGGCGGATGTGCTGCGTCGGTTCGATGAAGGTGCGGCCGACATAGTGATTGCGGATGATGCCGAGTTCGAACGGAATGCCGGATTCCGTAGCGTAGCCCAGCGCGGCAGGCACGCCGGAGTCGGGCACCGGGATCACGACGTCCGCCTCGACATGGCTCTCGATCGCGAGCTGGCGACCCAGCTCCTTGCGGACATTATAGACGCTGCGGCCATCGACGATGCTGTCAGGGCGCGCGAAATAAATGTATTCGAAGACGCAAGGGCGCGGACGTTGCGGAGGGAAGGGGCGGATCGACTCGATGCCCTCGCGCGTACAGACGACGATCTCGCCGGGCTCGATCTCGCGCACGAAATCGGCGCCGATAATGTCGAGGGCCACGGTTTCGGAACAGAGGATCGGCGCGCCATTGAGCGTACCGAGGATCAGCGGACGGATGCCGAGCGGATCGCGGGCGCCGATGAGCTTCTTCGGCGTCAGCGCGACGAGGGCATAGGCGCCTTCGATCTGGCGCAGTGCGTCGACGAAGCGGTCCATGACGCGGGGGCTGCGACTGCGGGCCACGAGCTGCAGGATGGTTTCCGTGTCGGAGGTCGACTGAAAGATCGCGCCCGCGCGCACGAGCTCGTTGCGCAGCGTGATGGCGTTGGTGAGGTTGCCATTATGGCCGATGGCGAAGCCGCCGCCCCAGAGGTCGGCGAAGAGCGGTTGCACGTTCCTGAGGATCGTCTCGCCCGTCGTCGAATAGCGGACATGGCCGATGGCGATATCGCCCATCAGCCGGTGCATGACTTTCTCGCTGGAAAAGTGGTCGCCGACGAGGCCGAGGCGCCGCTCGGAATGGAAGTGCTCGCCGTCATAGGCGACGATGCCGGCCGCTTCTTGGCCGCGATGCTGGAGCGCATGGAGGCCGAGCGCGGTCAGGGCGGCGGCGTCGGGATGGCCAAAAACGCCAAACACGCCGCACTCTTCGCGCAGCGTGTCTCCGTCAAGGTCCCGCTCGGTGAGCCCGCCCTCGATCAGGGCGCTGCGTTTCCGCGGCCCGTTCGTTCGGGCCTCATCCGGAAGAGGGAGGGACAATTGCTGGTACATCCGATGCGCTCCCAAAGGGGATATCCGTTACTCAGTGTTCTCGAACAGCCTGTCGAGCCCCCTCCGTTCGGAGGTGTTATAGCCGGGGGCGTTGCCCGTGTCAGCGCCCGATTTGCCGGATGAAACCGGTGGCGGATTTGCCGCTGGCGCGCTGGGCTGGGCGGCCGGGGCCGCTGTCTGCCGCTGCGGAGGGCTCGTCCGCGGCGTACGATCGACGGCATCGATTCGCGCCCCGGAGGGTGCCAGAGTGAAAAGGGCGGCCGCGGACCTCTCAACGAGAGGACGTAACCGGGCGTTTCTGATCCAGTCGGGTTGATCGGCGGGATTGGGTACCAGCCATGCGAAAAATAGGTACGCAACCGTCACAATCAAGAGGCCGCGTACGAGGCCGAAGAGAAAGCCCAGCGTCCGATCGAGGCTTTCGGCCTGCTCGTGCAGAGCCAGCAGATGGTTGGCCCAGCGTGCGGTAAAGGCCGCAACCAGCACATAGCCAACGACGAAAACAGCCAGCGCGGCGGCGACTGCGGCGAGCCAGGCCGGCGATATCAACGTGCGAAAGAGCGGCGTCACATAGGGAAAGAGCCAGATGGCGGCGAGCGCGCCGACGACCCAGGCAAGGATCGACAGAACCTCGTTCGTGAAGCCGCGCAGCAATGCGAGTACGCTGGAAATCAGCAGAACCGCTATGACGATGCCGTCGAAAAGCATCAATCCTCCACTCCCTGATGCGGTGATCCTATCACAGGTCGTTGCTGCGCCGCTCGCGCGGGCGTCTGGTTTCGCCCGCAGCAAGGTAGGCGACGAGGCCGGCGAGGTCGGAAATTTCGGTCAGAGCGAGCCCCGTCGAAGGCCGTTGCCGGGCGGTCGAAGTGGGTAGGATGGCGCGTTTGAAGCCCAGTTTTTCAGCTTCTTTTAACCTTGCCTCCATCTGGCTCACCGGCCGAATCGCGCCAGACAGGCTGATCTCGCCGAAGATGACGCAGTCGGAGGGGAGGGCATTGCCGGTGATCGACGAGACGAGCGCGCCGGCCACGGCGAGATCGGCCGCCGGCTCATTGATTCGCAGGCCACCGGCGACGTTGAGGTAGACGTCCTGCCCGCCGAGCGTCAGCCCGCAGCGCGCATCCAGTACGGCGAGGACCATCGAGAGCCGGCCCGAGTCCCAGCCTACGACGGCGCGGCGCGGCGTGCCGAGCGAGCTTTGCGCGACCAGCGCCTGAATTTCGACCAGCACCGGCCGCGTCCCCTCGATACCCGCGAAGACAGCCGAGCCGTTCGTCTCGCCATCGCGCTCGCCGAGGAAGAGGGCGGAGGGATTTGGCACTTCCTGGAGGCCCAGTTCGCCCATCTCGAAGACGCCGATCTCGTTCGCCGGGCCGAAGCGGTTCTTCACCGCGCGCAGGATGCGGAACTGGTGGCCACGTTCGCCCTCGAAATAAAGTACGCAGTCGACCATGTGCTCGACGACGCGGGGGCCGGCGATCTGGCCGTCCTTCGTCACGTGGCCCACGAGTATGATCGCCGTGCCATGGCGCTTGGCGAAGCGGACGAGGTCCTGCGCGGTCGCGCGGACCTGGCTGACCGTGCCGGGTGCGGATTCGAGGGCTTCGCTCCACATGGTCTGGATCGAGTCGATCACGACGGCGGCCGGTGCCTTACCGGTTTCCAGCGTCGCGATGATGTCCTTGAGGTTCGTCTCCGCGCCGAGCTGCACCGCGGCATCGGCGAGGCCGAGCCGGCGCGCGCGCATGCGGACCTGAGCGATTGCTTCTTCGCCCGAGATATAGACCACGTCAGCGCCCTTGCGGCCGAGCGCCGCCATCGCCTGCAGCAACAGCGTCGATTTGCCGATGCCCGGATCGCCGCCCACGAGGAGCGCGGAGCCCGGTACCAGCCCGCCGCCGCAGACGCGGTCGAATTCCGTGACGCCGGTGACGAGACGCGGCGGGTCCGCCGTTTCGCCCGCCATCGACACGAGTTCGATCTGGCGGCCCTTCTTGCCGACAACTTTCAAAGGGCCTCCGCCGACGCCTGAGCTTTCCGCCTGCTCCTCGACGATGGTGTTCCACTCGCCACAGGACTCGCACCGGCCCGCCCAGCGCGGGGTCACTGCGCCACAGGACTGGCAGACGAAGGTGCGCGAGGCACGGGCCATCAGGGTTTCAGCACGTCCATCTTGATCGGGCCGTCGGCGCGGCCATGAATGAACTGGTCCACATAGTCGTTGCCGCTGGAATCGATATCCGCGCGCGGACCTGCCCAGATGATCTTGCCTTTGTAGATCATCGCGATCTCGTCGGCGATCTTGCGCGCGCTCGCCATGTCATGAGTGATCGAGAGGGCCGTTGCGCCGAGATCCTTCACGCTCGCAACGATGAGATCGTTGATGACGTCGGCCATGATCGGATCGAGGCCCGTCGTCGGTTCGTCGAAGAATATGATCTCAGGCTCCGTCGCAATGGCGCGGGCGAGAGCCACGCGCTTCTGCATGCCGCCCGAAAGTTCCGCCGGATAGAGCTCGCCGACTTCCGGTCCAAGGCCGACTTTGCCGAGCTTGTCGATGGCGATGTCCTTCGCCTCCTTGCGGCGCATCTTGCGGCCCTGGATGAGGCCGAAGGCGACGTTCTGCCAGACGGGAAGGCTGTCGAAGAGCGCCGCGCCCTGGAAGAGCATGCCGAACTTGCGCAGCGACTGCTCGCGCTCGGTCGTCGACATCTTCAGCACATTCTCGCCATCGACGTAGATTTCGCCTTTCTCGGGACGCAGGATGCCGAGAACGCATTTAAGCATCACCGATTTGCCGGTACCGGAGCCGCCGATGACGACGAGCGATTTTCCCTTGGGCACGGTAAGGCTCAGATTGTCGAGCACGACTTTCGAGCCGAAACGCTTGGTGACGTTCTTCAGTTCGATCTTGGGTGTGTCAGTCATTCTGAAGTCTCACTTCGCGAAGAGGAGCGACGTCATCACATAGTTCGACGCCAGAATGAGAATGGATGCGGTGACGACCGCATTGGTCGTCGCGCGGCCGACGCCTTGCGCGCCGCCCTTCGAGTTGAAGCCCTGGAAGCAGCCCATCAGCGCGATGACGAAACCGAAGACGGCGGCCTTGATGAGGCCCGAGGTCACGTCGTCGGCCTTCAGGAAGTTGATGGTGTTCTGCACGTAGACGGCCGGATTGAAATGCAGGCTTGCCGTCGAGACGATGAAGCCGCCCATCACGCCGATCACGTCGGCGATGAAGACAAGGAGCGGCAGGGTGATGACGGCCGCGACGACACGGGGCACCACGAGGTATTTGTACGGGTTGGTCGAGAGCGTGGTCAGCGCATCGATCTGCTCGGTCACTTTCATGGTGCCGAGTTCGGCAGCGATCGCCGCCGAGACGCGGCCGGCGACCATCAGGCCCGCCATGACGGGTCCGAGTTCCCGCGTGATGCCGAGCGCGACGATGGTGGCGACGATGCTCTCGGAGTTGATCGTGCTGCCGCCATAGTAGATTTGCAGGGCCAGCGCGCCGCCGGTGAAGAAGGCGGTGAGGGCGACGACCGGCAGCGAGAAGTAGCCGATCCGCATCATCTGCTGGCCGAGAAGACGCCAGAAGAAGGGGGGGCGGAAGATGTGGCTGACGCTCGACCATGTGAAGAGCGCAAGCCGGCCGATCTCGCCGAGCAGTGCCAGAACGACCCGGCCGATAATTGCGAAAAAATTCAAGGCTGCTCCCCGCGGGTGGCTGACCGGACGCTCAAACGACGCCGGCCATCATTCATGATTCTGTGGCCCCAAGATGGCCGCCAGTGTAGTGCCGCTTGGCGCGATCTCCCAAGCGCGTCAGCACCTCATAGCCGATTGTGCCGGCCCGGTCAGCGACTTCGTCCAGGGTCACATGTTCCCCGATCAGTTCGGCAAGGTCGCCCCGGCGGACGGCCTCCTCCGGGAGGCCCGTCAGATCGACGATCAGCAGGTCCATGGAGACCCGTCCGGCGACTGGCGCGTAGTGCCCGCCAATATGGACACGGCCCGCGCCCCTGGCCGAAGCGAGGCTGCGGAAATAGCCATCCGCATAGCCCGTCGCGACCACGGCCAGGCGGCGAGGGCCCTCCGCCTTCCAGGTGGCGCCATAGCCGGCCGTGGTCCCGGCGGGCACATCACGAATCTGCAGGACGCGGCCTTCCAGCCGGATCGCCTGCCGGAAGGGATTTGGCTGTCCCTCGGCGGGAATGCCCCCATAGAGGCCATAGCCCGGCCGGACCATGTCGAAGCGGTATTCCGACCCCAGCAGTACCCCGGCCGTATTGGCGAAGCTTGCGGGAACCGACGGGAAGGCCGCCCGGATGGGCTTGAAGCGACTGAGTTGCAGCGCGTTGAGGGGATGCTCCGGCTCGTCCGAGCAGGCGAGGTGGCTCATAACGAGGGCGATGTCGAGGCCGGCAAGGGAAGCGGCACTGCCGATCAGGCGATGTGTTTCCGCCTCGTCGAAGCCCAAGCGGCTGAGGCCGGTATCGAAGTGGAGCGCGGCGGGAAGTGCGCGCCCGGCAAGCGCCGCCTCCCGGCGCCACTCCTCGATCTCTGCTAGGCTTCCCAGGCAGGGCGACAGTGCATGAGCGCGATAAGCGGCGCCGGCGCCCGGCATCAGTCCATTGGTGACATAGATCGCAGCGTCCGGAAGCGCCGCCCTCAGGGCTGCACCTTCATCGGGATCCGCGACGAAAAAGTTCCGACATCCCTCGCGAGCGAGCGTCAGTGCCACCGGCACCATGCCGACGCCATAGGCATTGGCCTTGACCACCCCGGCGACATCGGCGCCATCGGCGAGCGACCGGAGATGGCGGTAGTTCGCGGCCACCGCGTCGAGATCGACGGTGAGAATAGCGGAGGTCGAGGCCGGATCGGACAAGGCGGCCGGTCCGTCGCGAAGGGGTTCAGGCAAGCTCAAGACATGTGGTCCGGCAGGTGATCTTCGGCAAAGTGATCCGCGAAGCGCGTCACATTGGCCTGGAACTGTAGTTTAACGGTGCCGGTCGGTCCATGGCGCTGCTTGCCGATGATGACTTCGGCGAGGCCGTGGACCTGGTTCATCTCTTCCTGCCAGGCGAGATGTTCGGGCGTGCCTTCGCGCGGCTCGCGGCGCTGCACGTAATATTCCTCGCGGAAGACGAACATCACGACGTCGGCGTCCTGTTCGATCGAACCCGATTCACGCAAGTCCGAGAGCTGCGGCCGCTTGTCGTCGCGGCTTTCGACCTGGCGCGAGAGCTGCGACAGCGCCAGCACGGGTACGTTGAGTTCCTTGGCGAGCGTCTTCAGGCCTGTCGTGATCTGCGTCACTTCCTGCACGCGGTTTTCGCCCGACTTGCCGGAACCGGCGAGCAATTGCAGATAGTCGATGACGAGGAGGCCGAGGCCGCGCTGGCGTTTCAGCCGACGAGCGCGGGCCGCCAGCGTCGCGATGGTGAGGCCGCCCGTGTCGTCGATATAGAGCGGAATGCTCTGCAACTCACGCGAGGCGTCGACCAATGCGTGGAATTCGTCTTCCTGAATGCGCCCGCGGCGGATGCTTTCGGAGGGTACGCCGGATTGCTCGGCGAGAAGGCGCGTGGCGAGCTGCTCCGCCGACATTTCGAGCGAGAAGAAGCCGACGATGGCACCGTCCTTCACCTCGACCGTGCCATCGGTGTGATGTTCGGCCTTGTAGGCCTTGGCCGCATTGAAAGCGATGTTGGTGGCGAGCGCCGTCTTTCCCATCGACGGGCGTCCCGCGAGGATGATGAGGTCGGATGGCTGCAGGCCGCCCATCATCTTGTCGAGATCGCGCAGGCCCGAGGAGATGCCGGAAAGGCCGCCGTCGCGCTCATAGGCCGCCGCCGCCATGTCGATGGCGCCCTTGAGCGATTCATGGAAGCTGCGAAAGCCGCCCTCGTACTTGCCGCGTTCGGCGAGCTGATAAAGCTGCTGTTCGGCTTCGAGGATCTGCGCCGCCGGCGTGTCGTCGACGGGTGCGTCATAGGCGCGGTTGTGCAGTCCGATGCCGACCTGGATCAGTTCGCGGCGGATCGCAAGGTCGTAGATCGTGCGGCCATATTCTTCCGCGTTGATGATCGTCGTCGCCGCGCCGGCAAGCCTCGCCAGATATTGCGGACCGCCGATCTCGGTCAGCGCCTCGTCGCGCTCGAAGAAGTTTTTCAGAGTGACCGGCGAGGCGAGATGGCCCGCCGTGATCAGTTTCGCCGATGCCTCATAGATGCGGCCGTGCAGCGCGTCGAAAAAATGCGTCGGTTCGAGGAAGCTCGATAGCCGGTCATAGGCTTCGTTGTTGACCAGAATGGCGCCCAGCAGTGCCTGCTCCGCCTCGATGTTGTGAGGCGGGACGCGGTAGCCCTCGGTGCCTTCGTCGTCGGGCACGCTGGCAAAGGCTTGCGATGTGTTTTCCATGGTCTCGTTTTACGCGAAGGCGAACCAGGCTGAAGCGCCGATTTGTAGCGTTTCGAAGGCCGTCCCCATCTTACTTCTCCACAGCCTTTGATAACTTTGTCCAACCGTCCCAATACCCTGATTGGAAAGGAGTTTCCGGCACGAAAAGCCTGTGGACCGAATGACTATAAGCCGAGTCGCCCGACGCCGCCGATTGTTTCGACTGCTGAAACAATTCTTTGCGGCGTCGGCAGTAGTCAACGCGGCCTTGCTCCGCCTAGGGTTCTGACGAAACGTGCCGAAGCGGCGCGTATGGGAGGAGATCGATATGGACAAGCTGATTCCACTCGCGGCACCCTTGGGCCGTGTACTGCTGAGCCTGATTTTTCTCATTGCAGGCGCGGGCAAGCTAGCAGCACCTGCGGCCACCATCGCCTATATCGGTTCTCATGGACTGCCGTTGCCCCAGGTCGCCTATGCGCTTTCCCTGATTGTCGAGATCGGCGGCGGTCTGCTGATCCTCGTCGGCTACCAGGCGCGTGTCGCGGGTTTCGTGCTCGCCGGTTTCTGCATCGTCACGGGATTTGCGTTCCACAACGATTTCGCCGATCAGGCGCAATTCATCAACTTCATGAAGAACCTCGCGATGGCGGGTGGGTTCCTGCAGATCGTCGCGCATGGAGCCGGCGGTTTCAGCATCGACAATCGCGGCAAGCTCTGAATCTTATCGACGGCGGCGCGGGCGTTATTCGCCCGCGCGCAACCGCCGCTGCATCGGAACTGCGCCGAGTTGCCTTTCCCGCTCGCCCATATAATCGCGGGTGAGGGGCAGGGCGTCGATCTTCTTCGCGAGCTGGAGCTGGAAGTTGACCATGCCTTCGTGCCGGAACGAGGTTTCGGAGCCCGCGAGGTAGAATTCCCACATGCGGCAGAAGCGTTCGTCGTAGATCTTCGCCGCGATGTCGCGCTTGGCCATGAAACGGCGGCGCCATTCCTTCAGCGTTTCGGCGTAGTGAAGGCGCAGCACTTCGAGGTCGGTCATGAAGAGCCCGGTCTTTTCGACCGCCGCCGCCATCTCGCTCAGCGCCGGAATATAGCCGCCGGGAAAGATGTATTTCGCGATCCATGGATTGGTCGAACCCGGAGGATCGAGCCGGCCGATCGTATGGATGAGGGCGACGCCGTCTTCCGTCAGCAAGCGTTTTACGCCGCTGAAATATTCGGGATAGTGGCCGACGCCGACATGCTCGAACATGCCGACCGAGACGATGCGATCGAAGGTGTCGTCGAGCGTGCGGTAATCCTGAAGATGGAATTTCACGTGGTCGGAAAGGCCGCGTTCCTCGGCCCGCTTTGTGGCGACCTTGTGCTGTTCCTGGCTCAGCGTCACGCCGACGACATCGGCACCGGTCTCCTCCGCGAGCGTCAGCGCAAGGCCCCCCCAGCCGCAGCCGATATCGAGGACCTTCATCCCCGGCTCGATCTGCAACTTCGCCGCGATATGCCGCTTCTTCGCCGTCTGCGCCTCCTCGAGCGTCATCGAGGAATCTGCGTAATAGGCGCAGGAATATTGTTTGTCGGCGTCGAGGAAGAGATCGTAGATACCGCCGTCGAGATCATAGTGATGGGCGACGTTCTGTTGTGCCTTGCCGATCGGATTGTGCTGATCGATGCGGCGCTTGGCACGGCGGAGCGCTCCATAGACCTTGTAGGCCGTGCTCGGATAGCCCGTGCCGAGATTGCCGAGAATGACATCGAGGAGATCATAGATCGTGGCGGGCTCGTCGACGGTGAGCAGGCCGTCCATGTAATATTCGCCGAGCTTCAGATAGGGATTGAGGGCGAGGGCGAGATGCGGGCCCTTGTCGTGCAGGCGGATGGTGAGCGGCCGGCCGGTACCGTCCCCATAGGTCTTGGTGTTGCCATTCCAGTCGATGACGTGGACTGTACCCCGCGAGACGACTTGCTTGAGTAGAACGCCGAACAGCATGGAACCTCCGTCGCCAGAGTTGACGCGAGATCGGCTCCAGTCAGTACACGACCGGACCCGACCCGGTTCGTACCTCCCCCATAACGCCACTATGAAAAGTTAAAGCCAGTTTGGAATCAATAAAAAATTGATGCCGGTCGCAAAGGGCGACTTCGCGCGGGACAATAAAAAAGGGCGTTCCCGCGAGAACGCCCTTTTAAACGATTGTTCGGATGGCGGTTATTCCGCTTCCGCCTCGCCCTCGGCGTTCTCGCCTTCGGCTGCCGCCGCGAGTTCTTCGGATTCGAAGAACTCGGCAGCCTCGATCTCGTCTTCGTCCTCGTCGGTGCGGCGGGTGAGGTCTTCACCGGCTGCCTGGCGCGCGGCCTCTTCCTCGGAGCGGGCGACGTTGATCGAGATCGTCGACGAGACTTCGGGGTGGAGAACGACGCGGACCGCATGGAGGCCGATCGTCTTGATCGGGTGCTCGAGCGTGACCTGGTTGCGGTTGGTCGAGAAGCCGCCGGCGGTCGCCACTTCGGCGATGTCGCGGGCATTGACCGAACCGTAGAGGTGACCGGTTTCACCAGCCTGACGCAGGATGATGAAGGTCTGGCCGTCGAACTTCGCCTTGACCTGCTCGGCCTCGGACTTCAGCTCGAGGTTGCGGGCTTCGAGCTGCGCGCGCTGCGCTTCGAAACGCGTCATGTTTTCTTTGGTGGCGCGGAGCGCCTTCTTGCGAGGCAGCAGGAAGTTACGGGCGAACCCGTCCTTCACCTTCACCACATCGCCCATTTGGCCGAGCTTTTCGACCCGTTCCAGAAGTACGACTTGCATGTCTCTCTCCTTTTCCGGGCTCAGCCGATGACGTAGGGCAGGAGAGCGAGGAAGCGCGCGCGCTTGATGGCGCGGGCGAGTTCACGCTGCTTCTTGGCGGACACGGCCGTGATGCGGCTCGGCACGATCTTGCCGCGCTCCGAGACGTAGCGCGTCAGGAGCTTCGTGTCCTTGTGGTCGATCTTCGGGGCGTTGGCGCCGGAGAACGGGCAGGTCTTGCGGCGGCGGAAGAAGGGCCGGCGAGCGGGCTGCGCTGAGGTGCTCATTATTCGTCACTCCCTTCCGTCGTTGCGGCAGCTTCGTCGCGGTCGCGCGAGAAGCGGGGACGGTCTCCACGATCGCCACCACGGTCGAAACGCTCGCCGCGCGGACGGTCGCCACGATCGAAGCGGTCGCCACGGCCACCGCTGCCGCCGCGCTCGTCGCGGCTGCCACGGTTCTGGAGCATGGCCGACGGGCCGGCTTCATGCTCTTCGACGCGGGTGGTGAGGAAGCGGAGCACGTCTTCGTTGATGCCCTGCTGACGTTCCATCTCGGCCACGGCCGCCGACGGAGCGTCGATGTTCATGAGGGCGTAGTGGCCCTTGCGGTTCTTCTTCACCTTGTAGGCGAGATTGCGCAGACCCCAATATTCGGTCTTCGCGACGGAACCGCCGTTTTCCTTGAGGATGTTCGAGAACTGCTCGACGAGCGCCTCGACCTGTTGCTGCGTCACGTCCTGACGCGCAATGAAAATATGCTCGTAAAGAGCCATTGAGCCTTTTCCTACTCTATGATCCAGCCCCGGCGCAAAGCCCCCTTTGAGCCCCGAAAAGGCTCGAAAGGACCACCAAAGAAGCGGAGACACCGGAGCCCGGGATTTCTCCCTGCCGCACCCTTTCGGGCACGGTGCGCCGTTCAGCCTCCAGCCGAGACCTTCAGAAGGGGCGGAATATACGGAAAGTCCAAGTGAAAGCAAGGACCGAATGGGGCCGGGTCGCCTTGACTTGCCCCTCTCAGCCGGTATCTCTTGGCGCGGCAAAACGGGCCGGAATCGGTCCGGATACAAGGGCAGGGAGCGTCGATGAGCAGGGCTTTCATCTTTCCGGGGCAGGGATCGCAGGCGGTCGGCATGGGCCGGGAACTGGGCGAGGCCTTTGCGTCGGCCCGCGAGGTCTTTCAGGAGATCGACGACGCGCTTGGCCAGAAGCTCTCGAAGCTGATGTGGGACGGCCCGCAGGAAGACCTGACGCTCACCGAGAATGCCCAGCCGGCCATCATGGCGGTCAGCCTCGCGGTCATGCGGACGCTCGAGAAGGAAGGCGGCTTCAAGCTGGCCGACAAGGCCGCTTTCGTCGCCGGCCATTCGCTCGGCGAATATTCGGCGCTGGCGGCGGCCGGCAGTTTCACGATTTCCGATGCGGCCCGCCTGCTGAAGCGGCGCGGCCTTGCCATGCAGCGCGCGGTGCCGGTCGGCGTGGGCGCCATGGCGGCTCTGCTCGGCGTCGAGTTCGATGCGGCTTCCGAGATCGCGAAGGAAGCGGCGCAGGGAGAGGTCTGCGAGGCGGCCAATGATAATGGCGGCGGTCAGGTCGTCATCTCCGGCATGAAGGCCGCCGTCGAGCGGGCCATCGAGATCGCCAAGACCAGGGGCGCGAAGCGCAGCATGCTGCTGCCGGTCAGCGCCCCCTTCCATTGCGCACTGATGCAGCCGGCCGCCGACGAGATGGCCGACGCGCTGGCGCAGGTCGAGATCAAGGCGCCCTCCGTGCCGCTGGTCGCCAATGTCACCGCGTCCCGTGTCGCCGACCCCGCGACCATCCGCGACTTGCTCGTCCGCCAGGTCACCGGCATGGTCCGCTGGCGCGAGAGCGTGCTCTATATGGAGTCGCAGGGCGTCTCGCGTTACGTCGAAGTCGGCGCGGGCAAGGCCTTGAGCGGCATGGTCAAACGCATCGCGCAGGAGCCCGAGATTTCCGCGGCCGGTACGCCCGCGGATGTCGAAGCTCTTCTGAAAACACTTTAAGTCAGGGAACCCACATGTTCGACCTCACAGGCAAGAACGCGCTCGTCACCGGCGCGTCGGGCGGCATCGGCTCCGACATCGCGCGCGCCCTTCACGCGCAGGGCGCGGTCGTCGCGCTGTCCGGCACACGCAAGGAAGCGCTCGATGCACTGGCCGCCGAGCTGGGCGAGCGCACGCATGTGCTGCCCTGCAATCTCTCGGACGGCGCCGCCGTCGATGCGTTGCCGAAGCAGGCCGAGGAAGCGATGGGTTCGCTCGACATCCTCATCAACAATGCAGGCCTCACCCGCGACAATCTCTTCATGCGCATGAAGGACGAGGAGTGGGACGAGGTGATCCGCGTCAACCTCACCGCCGCCTTCCGCCTGTCGCGCGCTTCGCTGCGCGGCATGATGAAGCGCCGCTTCGGCCGCATCATCGGCATCACCTCCGTCGTCGGCGTGATGGGCAATCCGGGGCAGGGCAACTATGCCGCCTCCAAGGCCGGCATGATCGGCATGACGAAGTCGCTGGCGCAGGAAGTCGCGAGCCGCAACATCACCGCCAATTGCGTCGCGCCGGGCTTCATCCGCTCCGCGATGACCGATGCGCTCAATGACGATCAGAAGGGCAAGATCATGGGCACGATCCCGGCCGGGCGGCTCGGCGAGGCGCCTGAAATCGCCGCCGCCGTGGTGTTTCTGGCCAGCAACGAAGCCGCCTATGTGACGGGCCAGACGATCCATGTTAATGGCGGCATGGCGATGATCTGAGTGCCCGCGTATTTTTCCGTCGCGGAAACGTTAATAAAAACAGTGCGCTAGAGACGTGTTTCAAAGGGGTGCCTTTGCTGGCACCATGCTGAAAAGTGTGTTACCTAGGCCCCTCGATTTGGCTTGCGATCCAGCCTTGAAATGGGCCAGAAGAGGTGCAGTCTTTCCACCGAATTCAATCGCGTTGTTTCCTCGGGCTTGAGGCTTCGGGGAGTGGGGCGTGAAGCCGGTCAAAACAGGGAATCTGAGGACTTAAAATGAGTGATATCGCGGAACGCTTGAAGAAGATCGTGGTCGAGCACCTCGGCGTCGACGCCGACAAGGTGACCGAGAACGCGAGCTTCATCGATGATCTCGGCGCGGACAGTCTCGACAACGTCGAACTCGTGATGGCGTTCGAGGAAGAATTCGGCGTCGAGATTCCGGACGATGCGGCCGAGAAGATCCTGACCGTCAAAGACGCGATCGAGTTCGTCAAGGCGAACGCGAAGTCCTGATCCCGGACTGCGGAGCGTTGGGCGCGTCCTGCGCCCCGCTCCGCGACGTCTGCCGATCCGGCGCGCCCATACCGGTCCCGCCGGATTTTTGCTTTCGGTATCAAGTTGAGGTCCCGTCCCGCGTTTCCTGGCGGCGGGCGACGTGGGAATAGGGCGCGATATGAGACGGGTAGTCGTTACCGGACTTGGCATGGTTTCACCGCTTGGATGCGGTGTCGACGTAACCTGGAACCGGCTCCTCAAAGGTGAGTCCGGTGCCCGTACGATCGAGAAGTTCGACGTCTCGGACCTCCCCTGCAAGATCGCCATGCCCGTGCCGCGGGAAGGTGAGGGCGCGTTCATCCAGGACGACTGGATGGACCACAAGGAATCGAAGCGCGTCGACGATTTCATCGTCTTTGCAGTCGCCGCCGCCACCCAAGCGCTGGACGACGCGAACTGGCATCCCAAGACCGACGAAGAGCAATGGCGCACCGGCACGCTGATCGGCTCGGGCATCGGCGGCCTTGAAGGCATCGCCGAAACCGCGATCACCCTCAAGGAAAAGGGCCCGCGCCGCGTCAGCCCCTTCTTCATCACCGGTCGCCTCATCAATCTCGCATCGGGCTATGTTTCCATTCAGCACGGCCTCAAGGGGCCGAACCATGCGGTTGTCACCGCCTGCTCGACCGGCGCCCACGCGATCGGCGACGCGGCGCGGCTCATCGCGCTCGACGATGCCGATGTGATGGTCGCGGGCGGCACCGAGTCCGCCATCAACCGGATCGGCATCGCGGGCTTTGCCGCCTGCCGTGCGCTCTCCACCAGTTTCAACGACACGCCCGAGCGCGCCTCGCGTCCCTACGACAAGGATCGCGACGGTTTCGTCATGGGCGAAGGTGCGGGCGTCGTCGTGCTCGAGGAATATGAGCACGCCAAGGCCCGCGGTGCGAAGATCTATGCCGAGGTCGTCGGCTACGGTCTTTCGGGCGACGCGCACCACATCACCGCGCCGCCGGAAGACGGCAATGGCGGCTTCCGCTCGATGCAGATGGCGCTGAAGCGCGCCGGCATCTCGGCCTCCGACATCGACTATGTGAACGCCCATGGCACATCGACCATGGCCGATACGATCGAACTCGGCGCCGTGACACGGCTTCTCGGCAATGCCGTGAGCAAGGTGTCGATGTCGTCGACCAAGTCGTCGATCGGCCATCTGCTCGGCGCCGCCGGTGCTGTCGAGGCGATCTTCTGCATGCTCGCGATCCGCGACGGCATCCTTCCGCCGACGCTCAATCTCGACAATCCGGAAGTCGACACCGAACTCGATCTGGTGCCGCTCAAGGCGCGCCAGAAGGAAGTCAATTACGCGCTTTCCAATTCCTTCGGCTTCGGTGGAACCAACGCGTCGCTGGTGTTGAAAAAGGTCAACTGATTGACCGAGGACGGGAATACGGGGGACGAGACGTCCGGCCGCTTCGAGGTGCGGCCGAGACGTCGTTTTCTTCGCCCCCTTCTGACGCTGCTGGTCTTTTTCCCGGTCGTCGCCGCCCTCCTCGCGGGCGGCGTTTTCCTTTACGGCAAATGGCGTTTCAACGCGCCGGGTCCGGCGGAGACGCCGACCGTCGTCTGGCTGACGCCGGGCCTCGGGCTTTCGGCCATCGCCGCAAAGCTCCACGACGCTCATGTCGTGGAAGAGGCGCTGATTTTTCGCACGGGCGTCCGGCTTGGCCGCGCGTCCGGCTCGCTCAAGGCCGGCGAGTATGAAATTCCGGCGCGCGCCAGCATGGCGGATATCGTCCGTATCCTGAGGGAAGGCAAGTCGATCGTTCACCAGATCACCATTCCTGAAGGGTTGACCAGCATCCAGGCGATGGAGATCGTAAAGGCGGACCCCGTTCTGACGGGCGAAATGCCGTTGCTGCCGCCAGAAGGCTCTCTGCTGCCGGAGACCTACAATTTTTCCAGGGGCACGACGCGAGCGCAGATCGTGCAGCGGATGCAGAAGTCGGCGACCGCGCTGCTGAACGATTTGTGGCCCAATCGGGCGCAGAACCTGCCTGTCAGGACGCCGCAGGAAGCGATCATTCTCGCCTCGATCGTCGAAAAGGAGACGGGCATCGCCTCGGAGAGACCGAAGGTCGCCGCCGTTTTCGTCAACCGGCTCAGGAAGCCGATGCGATTGCAATCCGATCCGACGATCATCTACGGGATCACGGGCGGCAAAGGTCCTCTGGGCCGTCCGATCCGGCGCAGCGAGCTCGACGGGCTGACGCCTTACAACACCTATCAGATCGACGGTTTGCCGCCGACGCCGATCTGCAATCCCGGGCGCGCCTCGATCGAGGCCGTGCTCAACCCGCCAGCGACGGACGATCTTTATTTCGTCGCCGACGGTACCGGCGGCCACGCCTTTTCACGCTCGCTCGGCGAACATGAGCGAAATGTTTCGCGCTGGCGGCAGGTCGAAAAGAAGTCGACGAAAAGCCCCGAAAAGCCGGCCGAGAAAGCGTCGGCCAAGGACGCCGCCGTCATTCCGCTGCAGGCACCGCCAGGCCATGCCGGCCATTAGGTGAAGACGCCGGCGCGCAGAGGCGCTGCTATACTCCAGTTCCGTTTCAAAGTGATTCCAGGAAGGCCCGCGAGATGCCGTTGACCAGCATGACAGGCTTTGGCCGCGCTGATGGGGAGACCGGCAACGAGGCCGGCCTGACGCGCTGGCATTGGGAGCTGCGCAGCGTCAACGGCAAGGGCCTCGATGCGCGTTTCCGTCTGCCCTCCGGCTTCGAAGGGCTTGAGCCGCGGCTTCGCGAGGAGATGGCAAAGCATCTGAAGCGCGGCAACGTGCAAGCGACGCTGACTATCGACCGCGTTCGCGCGGCGGCGCCGCTGCGCGTCAACGAGGAGGCGATGGACGCCGTTCTCGCCGCGCTCGCCGCGCTCCAACAGCGCATCGAGCTGATGCCGCCGCGGCCGGAAGGCATTCTGGCGCTCAAGGGCATTCTCGAGACCAGCGAGGGCGAGGAGGGCGAGGAAGATCACGCGGCGCTCGAAAAACTCGTGCTTGCGTCTTTTGCCGAAGCCGTCATTTCGCTCGCCCGCGCCCGCGCCGAAGAGGGCAGGCGGCTCGAAGGCATTTTGCATGAACAGGTTGACGAGATCGAACGGCTGACGCGGCAGGCCGCCGCTTCGCCTTCCGCCGGTATCGAGGCGATGCGCGCGCGGCTCAGGACGCAGGTCGCCGAATTGCTCGGGGCTTCGCCGGCGCTTTCCGAGGAGCGGCTGGCACAGGAAGCGGCGCTGCTCGCGACCAAGGCCGATGTGCGCGAGGAGATCGACCGGCTGATCGCGCATGTGGCCCAGGCGCGCGAGCTCTTCGCCGGGACGGAACCCGCGGGTCGCCGGCTCGATTTCCTGACGCAGGAATTCAACCGCGAAGCGAACACGCTGTGCTCCAAGGCGGCGGATGTCGGCCTCACCCGCATCGGTCTTGAATTGAAAGCGGTGATCGATCAGTTGCGCGAGCAAATTCAAAATGTCGAATGAAGATCATGTCGGCCGCAGGGGCCTGATGCTTGCGCTTTCCTCGCCGTCGGGCGCGGGCAAGACGACGTTGTCGCGAATGCTGCTCGAGGGCGATGCGATGATCACCATGTCGGTTTCGGCGACGACGCGCCGGCCGCGTCCGGGTGAGGTCGAGGGCCGCGACTACTATTTCGTCAGCACCGAGGATTTCGGACTGATGCGCAATCGCGGCGAGTTTCTGGAAAGCGCCAAGGTCTTCGACAATTACTACGGCACACCGCGCGCGCCAGTCGATCGGGCGCTGGCACAAGGCCGGGACGTGCTCTTCGATATCGACTGGCAAGGGACGCAGCAGATCGATGAGGTCGCGCATGAGGACCTCGTAAAGGTCTTCGTGCTGCCGCCGTCGGCGCAGGATCTGGAGCGGCGGCTGAAGAGGCGCGCGCAGGATTCGGCGGAAGTGGTTGCGTCGCGCATGGCGAAGGCTTCGGACGAAATCAGCCACTACCTGGAATATGACTACATCATCATCAATGACGACATCGATCAGGCGTTCATCGAATTGCGCTCGATCCTTCAGGCCGAGCGGCTCCGTCGTCGCAGGCTGACGGGTCTGTCGAACTTCGTCAAACAGTTGAGGGAAACGCTTTAGGCGTCAGCGGGCCAGAAGCCGGGCGATCTTGTCGACGCGTTTGCGGAAGCTCTGGCGGAAGCGCTGTTTCGATGTGCGGCGGGTCCCGTAGATCGCCTGATCGGCGATCAGCACGTCGTTGAGCGTGTGGCGCTCCGGCATGCCGGCGGAAGAAGACAGGGCCTCGACGATCCTGTCGACGTAGTAGCGATTGGTATATTGCTCGGGAATCCTGTTTCCGTGAAAGACCGGTGCGGTGACGATCCGTTCCATCGCTTCGTTCGATCCGCTCAAGTCGATGACGCGATCCGCTAGCGCCTCGAACGAGTCGAAGTCGCGCGCGAAAATGAAGGCCTCCGGATTGAGGTCGGTCTTTGCTTCCGAAGCTCCCCAGTAAATGGGGATGGAGCCCGCCGCGATCGGATCGATCAGCTTTTCCGTGACGTACCCCGGCGAAAGGGAATTCTCGAAGGCGATCGTGAACTGATAGTTGCCGATCGTTTCGATCTTGTCGGCGCAGGGCCCGCCGGTGTTGTTCAGAACGCGGCCGAGACTGTCGACCGGACGGCGCCGGTTGAGTTGATCGTAGAATTCGGTCCGGAACGACGTCCGGTTCGTGTATATGAAATTGCAGAATTTCTCGCGCGGCGAAAAACGCCGTTCGCCCAGCAACCGTTCGGGGGAGAGCGGCGAGGCCGGGTCCCACCAGTCGATCTGCGTCGACCAGTAGGGGTAGCGTATCCAGCGTTTGCCCATCAGCGACTCCGGCAGGAAACCGAAGTGCAGATCGTAGATCATGTGCCGCGGTTCGTAGGGCTCGCCAGTCACCCAGACGCGAAGCGCGCGCGGCCTGTTCTTCGCGGGGATGAGATCCTTGCCCCAGACGCTGAAGAACTGGAGGTCCTTGCCGAGGACCTCCACCTTCAACTCGAACCTCTCGGCAAGCCCGCGCAGCAGTGCGGATTTCGTCGGCGTGAAATTCCCCTCGAAGTTGTGGAAGCTGACCGAGAGTTCAGGCCGGGAGGTCATGATTTCATGTGCCTCAGGGGCGCAATACGACGCGGCCGAGAACATGCCCGGCGCGCAGATCGTCGAGCGTCTTCGAGGCTTCGGCGAGAGGACGTTCCTGCACCGGGATCGGATCGATCTTGCCGGCCTTGACCAGTTCCATCATTTCAAGCGTCTCGCCGAGCGAGCCGACATAGGAGCCGCCGATCGAGATGGCGCGCATCGGGAACATCGGGATCGGCATCGAGAAGCCGCCGCCGAAGAGCCCCACGACGACGACCTGTCCGCCCTTGCGCACCGCGCCGGTCGCGAATTTGAGCGAGGCTTCGGAGCCGACGAAATCCACCGCCGCCGGCACGCCGCCATTGGTGTCGGCGAGCAGCTTCTTCAGCGCCTCCGGATCCTTCGGATTGTAGACTTCGTGTGCACCGGCGCCTTTCGCCGATTGCAGCTTCTGCTCATCGACGTCGGCCGCGAGCGGCGCGGAGGGGAACATCGCCTTGGCGAATTGCAGGCCCATCATGCCGACGCCGCCGAGACCGACGACGAGCACGCGCTCTTCCGGGCTGATGTCGCCGAGCTTCTTCATCGCGCCATAGGCGGTGAGGCCGGAGCACATATAGGTGGCGGCGAGGCCCTGCGGCACGCCCGTATAGTCGATCAGGTAGCGCGGATGCGGCACCAGGACGTGCGTCGCATAACCGCCGGCGACCTGAATGCCCAGATTGACCGGCCGGTTGCAGAGCTGCTCCTCGCCGCGCTTGCAGGTCGGGCACTGGCCGCAGCCGATCCAGGGAAAGGCGACGCGGCGCTGGCCGATGGTCACGCCTTCGGCATCGTCGCCGATGGCGACCACTTCGCCTTCGATCTCGTGGCCGAGCGTGAAGGGAAGCTTGCGTCCGCCGCGCACGTCGAGCTTGTTGCCGCCGCCGAGGTCGAAATGGCCGTCATGAAGATGAACGTCCGAATGGCAGACGCCGCAATGCGTAACCTTGAGGAGCACTTCGGTGCCCTTTGGCTGCGGCGTGTCGCTCGTGACTTCCTGCAACGGTTGACCGTAATCGATGATGGCCTGGGATTTCATGACGGGCTCCTATCCTCACATGGGCGGTCTTCGCCGCCTGTTTCCGGCAATTTGGCATGCGGGGCCAAGCTCCACAACCTGTCAGCGTGTCGCCGCATAGGCGCGGGCGAGGGCGCAGAATTCCTCGACGGAGAGTTCCTCGGCGCGCTGCGTCGGATCGACGCCCGCTTGTTCGATGATCCCGGCGGGATCGGGCATGAGCGCCTTGAGGCTCGAGCGAAGCATCTTGCGCCGCTGGCCGAAGGCGGCGGCGACGACGCGCTCCAGGATGGCTGGGTCGGCTGGCGCGAGGGGTTCCGAGCGGGGTATGAGTTCAACGACGGTGGAAGTCACCGCTGGCGGCGGCGTGAAGGCGCTGCGGTTGATATCGAAGAGCATGCGGGCCTTCGAGCGCCATTGGGCGAGAACGCCGAGCCGGCCATAGGCCTTGCCGCCCGGCGGCGCGACGATGCGCTCTGCGACTTCCTTCTGGAACATCAGCGTCAGGCTCGCGTAATAGGGCGGCCAGGGCTCCGTCTGAAGCCAGCGTACGAGGAGTGGCGTGGCAATGTTGTAGGGCAGGTTCGCGACGATCCGCGCCGGGCCTTTGACGAGGCTCGCCATGTTCGTTTCGAGCGCGTCGCCTTCGACGACGGTGAGGCGGCCCGGATAGGCGGCGGAGATTTCCACCAGCGCGGGCAGGCAGCGCCGGTCGCGTTCGATGGCTATGACGCGGTCCGCGCCCTCGGCGAGCAAGGCACGGGTGAGGCCGCCGGGGCCGGGGCCGACTTCGATGACCTCATAGCCCTGCAACGGGCCCGCGGCGCGGGCGATGCGGCCGGTCAGATTGAGGTCGAGCAGGAAGTTCTGGCCGAGCGCCTTCAGCGCGCCGAGGCCGTGCTTCGAGATGACCTCGCGCAGCGGCGGCAGTCCGTCGTCTTTTTCGGTCATGAAGTCGCCCGATGGCGGGCGATTTCACCCGCGAGACGGATCGCCTCGATGAGGCTACCGGGATGGGCGAGGCCTCGGCCGGCGATATCGAGCGCGGTGCCATGGTCGGGCGAAGTGCGCACGATGGTAAGGCCGAGCGTTGTATTGACGCCGCGTTCGAAGTCCAGGGTCTTCAACGGGATCAACGCCTGGTCGTGATACATGCAGAGTGCCGCGTCATAACGCGTACGGGCGGCGGCGTGGAACATGGTGTCGGGCGGCAACGGACCGAAGACCTCGGCACCGGCTTCGCGGACCGCGGCCAGCGCGGGCGTTATGATGTCGATTTCCTCGCGGCCGATGTGCCCCTCCTCGCCAGCATGAGGATTGAGCCCGGCGACGGCGATGCGCGGGCGGGCGATGCCGAGATCGCGCCTCAACGACTTGGCAAGGATGACGCCTTTCTCGGCGATCATCGCCGTCGTGAGCGACGTCGCGACGCGGGCGAGCGGTTCGTGGACCGTCACCGGCACGACCCGAAGGCCGGGGCAGGAAAGCATCATGACCGGCGTCGCGCCGCCGGTTCGCGCAGCCAGATATTCCGTATGGCCCGGAACCTGGAGACCGGCCTCGTAGAGCGCGCGCTTGTGGATGGGGTTCGTCACCATGCCGGCGACCCGGCCCGCCAGCGTGAGGTCGCAGGCGATGTCGATCGCCTGCATGACCGCAGGCGCATTCCGCGGCGCAAGGATGCCCGGTTCAACATCGGTGGCCAGCGAGACCGCCAGGACGGGAAGGCCTCTTTCAAAGACGCGCGCGGCATCCTCCGGCGATCCGATCTCGTGCAGCGGAACGTCGAGGCCGAGGCGGGCGGCCTGCGCGCGGTAGAGCGCGGGCGCGCCGACCGCAAAGAAGACGGGAAGCCGTTCCGCCTTCCGCGCGGCCCAGGCTTTCAGCGTGATCTCGGGGCCGATGCCAGCCGGCTCTCCCATGCTGAGAGCGAGCGGCCTGTCCGCACTGGTCATGGCAAATCCCACTCCGCGGCTTGCGGATCGCGCTTCATATCACCGGATGTCGACGACCGCGTCCCGCCTGAGATCGCGCAGATGCCGCCGAGCCATCATGTCGAGACGCTGCGAGTAGATGCTGTTTTCGATCTGATCGCGCGTGGGGGCGCCGCCACTGTCCGCCTGATAGCCGCAGACGGCGATCATCTCGATGCCCTGCTGGCTGCGCACCGGCTTCAACACATCGCCGGGTTTGGCCTTGGAGAGGCCCTCGCGCAGCCGCTGATCGAGCTGACCGAAGACGACGGTTCGCGGCGCCTGCGCCATGCCGCCCACGAATTGCTTTACCTGATCGGCGATGGCATCGCAGGATTTGAATTCGCTGATGAACTTCTGCGCTTCGGCCGCACGGCGCGCGACCAGCGCATCCGGCGCATCCGGCGTCAGAGGCAACAGGACATGGGCAAGTGTCCAGCGGTCCTGCAGCGGATCGGGACCAAGACCCGTCTGCTTGTTGCGGACCTGGATTATATAGACGCCGTTCAGCGTCCTGATCGGATCGGAAATCCCGCCGATCGTCATCTGCTGAACGACGGGAACGATCTCGGCCGGCATCTGGCTGGCATGTTCCCAACCGATGTCGCCGCCATTGGCGGAACTCGCCGACTGGCTGAACTGACGAGCCACGGCTGCGAAAGGTGCACCCTGACGCATCTGATCGACCAGACGCTGCGCGCCGGCCATCACCTCGGCCTCCTGTTGCGGATTGTCGAAGGTCAGCAGGATTTCCGAGACGAGATAGCGCGGCTGATCGGCTTCCGCCTCGATCCGCTTCAATGTCTCGTCGATCTCGTCGTCGCCGACGGTGACCAGTGGCGCGTATTGCTGTCCGATGACCTTGTTCCAGGCGATGTCGGCATAGAGCTGCGATATCAATGCATCTTTGGAGACGCCGTTTTCCTTCAGATAATCGTCGATCTGCGCGGGAGTCATGTTGGCCCGCGCGGCGATCTGCGCGAGTTGTTGATCGATTTCGCGTTGTTCAACCTTCAGATCGAGACGCTTTGCTTCTTCGACTTCCAGCGCCTCGTCGATGAGGCTGCGGAGAACCTGCTTCTGGATGCGGTCGATCATCTCCGGTGAGTTGGGAATGCCGGACGTGACCATCACGAGCTTGACCCTCTGATTGAGGTCGTATCTCGAGATGATGTGGTCGTTGACGATCGCGACGATGCCCTGCGTATCGCCGGCGCTCGTCGCTGACGGTTCGTCGGTGGACAATCCGAGGCTGTCGGGCGACGGAGCGCCGAGGCTATCGGCCGCCCGTCCGGGCGAAATTCCGGCCAGTCCCACCAGCGAAACGAAGGCGAAGGCGGAGAGGACCCGGCAGGCAACAATTACGGCAGGCGCGAGCGAGCACGCGAGCTTGGATGGCTTCATGACTGTTTCAAAGGGGGCGAAGCCCCTCCCGTGTTGGCCTGGACGCCCCTGGCCTGAGGCGCACAGAATACTGCAATCGACGCTCTAATCAACCGACGACGGGGGCGAAAAAGCCGCAAGTTTCAGCGGTTTGGCTGCCCGACCGGCGCTTATCTGTTCGGACCGATGCCGGGACGCCGGCTGCTGGTCATGACGGTCAGGGGATCGCCGAAAAGCGAGGTGTCCGGGTCGCCGAAGACGGAGGTGCCCGGGTTGACGATACCCATATTGGTCGCTTTGCCGGTGAGATTTCCCTGGCTGCCAACGCCCGTTGAACCGAGGTTCTTGAAGGTGATTTGGACCAGGAAGGTGTTCGATCGCTGAATGTCCTGGTAGCTGATGTTCGACTGATAAAAGCCGAGCACCAGACCGAAACAATCGTCCTGATAGCCGACGCCGAGCTGGTTGGAGATCGTCGCGCTGTTGGCCAGGTCGCGGACGGTTCGGCCGAACAGACGCCAGTACTGGCTGAGCTTGAGGGTCGAGCCGAAGGATATTTGTTCGCGAGCGCCGGTGGCGGTGGTCACCGCCTGATCGGCGGCGAAGTAGGCATAACCGAGCGAACTCGTGAGCGGACCGGTACGCGCCGAAACGTCGAATTCATTGCGGCTGAACTTGAAATCGTCCTCACTGATGCGGAAGCGGTGGACGGCGACCAGATTGTCGTTGGGGGCAATCTGGATAGCGCCGACATAATCGGAAGCCTGGTCCCGCAATCCACTGGCTTCGGAGAAGGACGTGTCTTCTTTCAAGCGATAGGTCTGTCCGAACAATACGCTCGCCTGTCCGCCGCCGGCGCCGTAGACCGAATACCGGACGCCGACATTGGCGCGCGCGCCGGTTTCCCAGCGGTCGAGACCGGGGAAGCGGTTGTCGGAAAAGAGATTGGTGTCGTCGAACTCGATGTTGATCGAGTCCATGTTCGGAATGCGTTCGTTGTTGCCGATGTTCGGCGAATAAATCACCTGCACGATCGGTTCGATCACCTGTTTGAGCGCGGGATCGGGCCGGACGAAGGGGTAGCTCGCTTCGGCACCGACGGTTGGAAGGCCGCGGAAGATCGTCTCCTGGCCGAAGTAGGTGCCGGGCGCCGCCGGATTGGGAGCCTTGTCGGTCGAATAGGCATCGCCGCGCAGGCTCGCGAAGACGCGATAGACCTCGCCACCCTGGGAGGTAAAGGGCTTGTCCCAATCGAAGCTCGCCGAGAGACGGCGGGAGTCGAGTCCGGCCGGTGTACCGAGCACCATCGCGTCGCTCGAGAATTTCAGCCGGCCGTCGCCGAGTATGTCGCCGAGATATTTTTCATAGTCGACGATCGGTGCGACCCAGGGCGTGTTGTCGTTGTCGGTACCGGCCAGCAGGTTGCGGAAGTAGTAGGCGTTCGCCGAAAAGCTGTCGCGCCCGTCGACCTGATTGAGGTGGATATTGGTCGTCAGGTCGGTCGCATCCGAGAGCCCGTATCTACGCAGATAGGTATTGTCCGAGACAAGTTCGGTCTGGAAACCCCAACTCCAGGTTGGTGCGAGCTTGAATTCGCCATTGCCGAAGAGGCTGCCGCGGAAGGTCGAGTCACCCGGCGTACCGGCCGTCCGCGTCTCGGGCCAGGTAGCCGTGCCGAAGAACTGATAGGAGCCGGATTCGAGGCGGTGGCGGACTTCGCCCTGATAAACGATGCCTTCCTTCGTGGTGAAGCGCGGCGCGATGGTCGCGTCCATGTTCGGCGCGATCACCCAGTAGTAGGGGATCGTCAACTGCTGTCCGAGTTCGGTCGAGCTTGCGAAGCCCGGCGTCAGGA
The DNA here is from genome assembly GCF_035511255.1 of Parvibaculum sp. Taxonomy (GTDB): domain Bacteria; phylum Pseudomonadota; class Alphaproteobacteria; order Parvibaculales; family Parvibaculaceae; genus Parvibaculum. The sequence continues at coordinate 4,467 of NZ_DATKFR010000140.1, read as the reverse complement.
AACCGGACTGGCGCTTCACCGTCGGATCGGGGTGCGAGAAGAACGGAATGTAGAAGACCGGGATGCCGAACATTTCCATCGTGGCATCTTCGTAGATGATCCGCTTCTCTTCCTTGTTGTGAACGACGCGGAAAGCCTTGATCTGCCAGACGGGAGTGGTCTGGCCCTGCTTCTCGCAGATTTCGCAGGGGCTGTAGACGCCGCGATGCACCGTCGTCACCACGCCGCCCTGGCGCACCGCATCGCGACCGGCAAGGCGCGACTTGTCGGTGAGGAGCACCTGCAGCGTCTGGACGACGCCATCCTTCATCTGGTTACGCAGGACGACGTGCTCGGCAAACGCGACGTCGCCCTCCGGCTCGAGCAACGAGACGTGACCGTCCGCCGTTACGACGCCGGTGTTCTGATCGTAAGTGACCTTGTCGGCCATCAGGATACGGTCGCCATAGGCAATCTCGACATGGCCGGTGGCGGTCACCACACGGGCCTCGCGGTCGTAGGTGAGATCGTCGGACTGCATCAGTACCTCGCCCGACTCCGGGTAGGGCTTGGATGCATTGTCCACGGGGGTGGCGGTCGGGCCGCCGGACATCGCCGGGTTCCCTGCGGGGTTCTGAGCCACGGGGTTGGTCTGGGCGGATGCGTCGATCGGCCAGGCGGCAAGGGCCGACACTGCGGCGGCCGCGGCAATCGCTGCGACCCGTCGGCCGGCTGACCCCATCCTCGATCCCCTCAAAATAACCCCCTGCAACTTGGATTCGTCCCCGATGTTTAACCGTCTTCGAGGTGAAAGAGAACCGCAAGCCCCAAAAGCATCGCCACGATAACCGGCGCCCAGGCCGCCAGGAAGGGCGGAAGGACGCCGGAAAGTCCTAGCGCGAGCGACAGGGCGCTCAGAAAATAGAGCAGGAAGCCCGCAAAAACGCCGCCGACCACCAACTGGACGAGCCCGCCGAGCCGCGAAGCCCGAAGTGAAAAGACGGCGCCGAGGAAGACCATGGTGCAGAGCAGGACCGGTGTCGACAGGATGTCGTAGAAATGCAGTCGGTAGCGCTGCGCCGAGAACCCGGCCGCCTCCGCCATGTCGATGAAATGGGGCAAGTCCCAAAAGGATATGGTGTCGGGATCGGCGAAGCTCTCCTGCACCTGGGTCAGGGTCAGGGTCGTCGGCTGGCGAAACGTGTCGTAGTGCCGCGGCTGCTCGGAGGTATGTGTGACCCAGGCGTCTTTCATGTCCCAATAGCCATCGGCGAGGACGGCGCTGCGCGCGTCGATACGGCCGATGAAATTGTCGCCGCTGCCGTAGAGGAAGATGATGACGTCCTCGAGTCGGAGGCCGCGTTCGCTGACGCGCAGCGCGTGGACGACGGATTGCCCGCCAGCGTCGGCCTGCCGCAGCCACAATCCATTGGTCGAGACGGCCAGAAGGCTCGGCCGACCGCGCAGGAACTTCGCCTCGAGTTCGCTGTAGCGCGCCGACATTGCGGAAGCGACCGGATTGTAGACAGTGATGATCACCGTGCCGATGGCGAGGGAGACGGCGAGGGCGGGCGCTAGAAACTGCCACGCGGATACGCCCGCGGCACGGGCGACGACGAGTTCGTGGTTGCGCGTCAGCCGCAGGAACGAGGCCATGCCGCCGAAGAGCACGGCGAAGGGCAGCGTGTCGCCGCCGACCGTCGGCAGTTCGAGCAGCGCCATGGAGGCGAGTGTGCCGAAGGCGATGTCGGTGTGATCGGCGGCCTTCCGAGTCAGTTCGACGAGGCTGATCATGTAGATGAGACAAAGGACAATAGCGAAGGTGATCAGCACCGTGACGAGGAACTGGCGTCCGAGATAGCGCGACAGGGTCCAGGAAAGGTTCATGCGTTCATCCCCTCGCGCCGATCAGCGGCAGCCGGTCCGCCCATGTCAGTAGCTGGCGCCAGAGTTGGTCGAAACGCATACCGGCGATAACGGCGACCGAGGCCGCGCCGACTACAATCGGCAGCAGATAGATGACCGGAATGAGCATCGCCTGCCCGGCGGCGGCGTTGACGAGGCCGAAGCCGATCACCCGCGCGATCACGGCAACAAGGGCGGCCATCGCGATGCGGAGCGTATAGCCTCGCCGATTGAACGGCGCCGGCAGCAGAGCGGCGAGAGCGATCAGGGCGAACATGATCGGATAGACCGCGGCGATCAGCCGGTCGTGACCTTCGGCGCGCAGCCGCGCCCGGGAGGTCTGGCCGTACAGATCGTTGCTCGCCGGATGGAAGAGCTCACCCAGGTAACGCTCGCGCGCTTCCCAGATCACGCCAGGCTCGTCGGTGGAATACTGGGAGAGGTCGTAGGTGTATTTGTCGAAATAGAGGAGCGTGACCGGACTCTCGGTCTTCGTCGCCTGGCGGGTAACGCGCTCGATATTGCCATTGTACATCACGAGGCGCGGGCCGTTGGGCGTACGCACCATCTCGCCCGTTTCGGCCATGTAGGTAACCGGAAGTGCCGGATCCCGGCCGTCATGCACCAGAATGCCGCGGACGCCGCCGTCCGGTGTCCGGGCGCGCACATAGACGGTGAGGCCCTTGACCGGATTGGTGAAGGCGCCTTCGCGGATAAGCGAGGTCGCGACATCGCCGCGAATCTCGAAAAGCTTCGTCCTGAGCTCTCGCATGCCGGCGGGCATCAGCCACAGATTGAGAAAGAGGACGATGACAACGGTCACCGCGGTCAGCATCATCACGGGAATGGTGACCGTCCAGCGGCTGACACCGGCCGAGAACATGACGATCAACTCGCTATCGGTGATGAGCTTGTTCAGCGCGTAGATCAGCGCGATGAAAAGCGCGATCGGGAGCACTGTGTTGACCGCCGTGGGGAACGCCAGCAGGCTCAACTGAAAGAAGGTGAGAAGGCTCTGGCCCTGACTGATGAGCACGTCCAGCATCTTCAAGGCCTGGGTCAGCCAAATGATGCCCGACAACACGAATGTCGCGATGGCGAAAGGCCCGGCCGATTGCCAGAAGATGTATCGTATGAGGGCTAGGGGCATCCGTCCCGGCTTTCAGGGGCAGGTTTGTGGAAAGGCGCGAGGGTCGAGGAGCGACGAACTGTTTTTCCTCCCAAGGGTTTCCGTTAGGATGCCTCCTTGGCCGAGATGAATGGTTATCCCATTTTGACCGACCGGAAAAGCCGGCCGCTCATAAAGCCCCGGACGCTGCCTCTCCCCTGGGGCGCGTTCGCGGGGAGGGGTGTTCACGGCCGCATTGACGATTCGCCCGCTTATTACCGGCGGGCCCGCTTCGAGAGAGCCAGAAAGGTCTATCCATGAATATCTCCTTTGCCGACGTTTCGCTGACGAAGCCCGGCGCCGTCGCGCTTGTGGTGACAGACGGAAACGTATTGTCAGGCGCCGCCGGCGAACTCGACCGCAAGACGGGCGGGGCGCTCAAAAAGGCGGTCAAGTCGGCGAACTTCACCGGAAAGACCGGTAGCGTTCTCGAAATCATCGCGCCGCACGGGATCGCGGCGAGCCGCGTTCTGCTGCTCGGCGTCGGCAAGGCATCCGATCTTGCCGTCCAGGCGCTGGAGAATGCGGGCGGCGAACTCGTCGGCAGGCTGGAGAGGGCGAAAGAGGCGACCGCATCGGTGATCGTCGACGGCGCGCATTCGGCGAAGATCCAGGCCGGCGAGGCAGCGGCCCGCATCGCCTTCGGCGCCAAGCTCCGCAGCTACAAGTTCGACAAGTACAAGACCAAGAAGAAGGACGAGAACGGCGGCAGGATGAAGGCCGTCACCGTCATGACCAAGGCGAACGCGGCGGCGCGGAAAGCTTACACGACACTCGACAAGATTGCCGAGGGCACGTTTCTCGCGCGCGATCTCGTCAACGAGCCGGCGAATATTCTGTACCCGGCCGAATTCGCCAAGCGCGTGCGCGCGCTCACGAAGGTCGGCGTCAAGGTCGAGGTGCTCGGCGAAGCGCAGATGAAGAAGCTTGGAATGGGCTCGCTCCTCGGCGTCGGTCAAGGCAGCGTGCGCGAGAGCCAGCTCGTCGTCATGCGCTGGACCGGCGGCAAGGCGACGGACAAGCCCGTGGCCTTCATCGGCAAGGGCGTCTGCTTCGACACGGGCGGCATTTCGCTGAAGCCGCCGGCCGGCATGGAAGACATGAAGGGCGATATGGGCGGCGCGGCCGCCGTTACCGGCCTGATGTATGCGCTGGGTGCACGCAAGGCGAAGGTCAATGCGGTCGGCGTCATCGGCCTCGTCGAGAACATGCCGGACGGCAACGCGCAGCGGCCCGGCGACATCGTGACGTCGATGTCGGGCCAGACGATCGAAGTCATCAATACCGACGCCGAAGGACGCCTCGTCCTCGCCGATGCGCTCTGGTACACGCAGAACCGTTTCAAGCCGAAATTCATGATCGACCTTGCGACGCTCACGGGCGCGATCATGGTGGCGCTCGGCAAGGAATATGCG
>NZ_DATKFR010000139.1:0-22372 GCF_035511255.1 Parvibaculum sp. | reverse complement strand
GCGGACGGCGTGCTCGACGAGATCAAGCCGACGATTCTCGAGAACGCGCCCGATGTCTGGCGGGAGGCGTTTCCAAGCCTGCGTGTCGACGGCCACAAATATTCGCGCGGGCATTCGGTCGTCGTTTCGGGCGGTCCATCGACAACGGGCGCAGCGCGGCTTGCCGCGCGGGGCGCGCTGCGGGCCGGCTCGGGCCTCGTCACGGTCGCGTCGCCGCCCAATGCGGTCGCGATCAACGCCGCGCAACTCACCGCGATCATGCTGAAGCCCTTCGCGGGGGCCGACTCGCTAACGAAGCTTCTCGAGGACAAGCGCAAGAATGCTTGCCTCATCGGCCCGGGCGCGGGCATCGGCCCGTCGACGCGGGAGAACGTGCTGGCGGCGCTTCTATCCGGCGCGGCGATGGTGCTCGACGCCGACGCGCTGACCTCGTTTCAGGAAATTCCGCGCGATCTCTTCGTTGCCATTAAGGGCTATTTCGCCGGGCCGACGGTGCTGACGCCGCATGAGGGCGAGTTCCGGCGAATCTTCCCGAACATTTCCGGCAGCAAGCTCGCCCGGGCGCGGGCGGCGGCGGCCGAGTCCGGCGCGATCGTGGTGCTCAAGGGGCCGGACACGGTCATTGCCGCGCCGGACGGTCGGGCCATCGTCAACTCCAATGCGGGGCCGGAACTCGCCACGGCGGGCAGCGGCGATGTGCTGGGCGGCATTATACTGGGGCTTCTGGCGCAGGGCGTTCCGGCCTTCGAGGCGGCGGCGATGGGCGTCTGGCTCCATGGGGAGGCGGGACGGCGCTTCGGCCCCGGCCTCATTTCCGAGGACCTGGCCGATATGCTGCCCCCAGTTCTGCGCGAATTGGCCCAGACGCCGCTCTGACACCCTATTTATGGCGCTCCCGCCCGCTCTTTCGCCGGCGTTCTCTTTCGCTGGCGTTCCGGGGGTACGCTTGCTATAGAGGGCCCCGATTTGGACGTGGGCTAGCCTTCCCGAGGGTCGTGCCCGCGCGGCCTTGCGGGCGTGGCGGAATTGGTAGACGCACCAGATTTAGGTTCTGGCGGGCAACCGTGGGGGTTCGAGTCCCTCCGCCCGCACCAGGCCGAAAAGCCAGCAATTACAATGGCCGGAACAGCGAAGCGGCCAAGCTGAAAGAACGGATTGCAAGATGCAGGTTACGGTAACGAGCGCGGACGGACTGAAGCGCGAACTGACGGTTCAGGTTCCGGCGGGCGATCTCGAGGCACGCGTGGGCGCGAAGCTCGATGAGATGAAGAATTCGATCCGGCTGAAGGGGTTCCGCCCCGGCAAGGTTCCGGTCGCTCATCTGCGCAAGACCTTCGGCAAGCAGGTCATGTCCGAGGTGATCCAGGAGACGGTCGGCTCGACCAGCCAGGAGGCGCTGCAGAAAGAGACGCTGCGCCCGGCGCTCCAGCCCGAGATCGCGCTTGAAGGCGAGATCGAGCCGGTGCTCGAAGGCAAGGCCGACCTCACCTATAAGATGAGCTTCGAAATCATCCCTCCGTTCGAGATGACCGATTTCGCGAAGCTCTCGGTCGAGAAGCCGGTTTCGGAAGTGACCGACGCCGACGTCGACGAGGCGCTGAAGCGTCTTGCCGAGAACCAGAAGAACTTCGAGCCGAAGGCCGAAGGCGTGGCGGCGGAGGAGGGTGACCTCCTCACCATCGACTTCATCGGCCGCATCGGCGGCGAAGCCTTCGAAGGCGGCACGGCGGAAGACGCCAAGCTCGAAATCGGGTCCGGCCGTTTCATCCCGGGTTTCGAAGAGCAGCTCAAGGGCGCGAAGGCCGGCGACAAGATCGACGTCAAAGTGACCTTCCCGGCCGATTACGGCGCGGAGAACCTCGCCGGCAAGGACGCGGTCTTCGAGGTCACGGTCAAGGCCGTCGAGGGGCCGGCCGAGGTAAAGGTCGATGACGACTTCGCCAAGCGTTTCGGCTTCGACGCGCTCGACAAGCTGCGCGAAGCGCTGACGCAGCAGATCAAGTCGGACTACACGCGCATGTCGCGCATGCATCTGAAGCGCGCGCTGCTCGACGCGCTCGACACGGCGCACAGCTTCGAACTGCCGCCGTCGATGGTCGAGCAGGAATTCACGCAGATCTGGTCGCAGTTCGAGCATGAGCTGCAGCACCAGGGCAAGACGGCCGCCGATCTCGAAGAGCCGGAAGAGCAGATCCGCGGCGAATACCGCAAGATCGCGGAGCGCCGCGTGCGCCTCGGCCTCGTGCTCGCCGAAGTCGGCGAGAAGAACAAGATTTCCGTCACCGAGCAGGAGCTGAACCAGGCGCTCATGGAGCGTGCGCGTCAGTTCCCCGGCCAGGAGCGGCAGGTCTATGAGTTCTACCAGCGCACACCGAATGCGATCGCCGAACTGCGTGCGCCCATCTTCGAGGACAAGGTGATCGATTTCATCGCCGAGCTCGCGCAGGTGACCGAGAAGCCGGTGACACGCGACGAACTCTTCGCCGATCCGGATGCCGACGAACACGATCATACTCATCACGATCATGACCATGATCATCACCATGATCATGGGCATGTTCACGACGAGAACTGCAATCATGACCATGATCACGACCACGATCATGGAGAGGCGAAGAAGCCGGCGAAGAAGAAGGCGGCCGCCAAGGACGAGGGCGAAGAGAAGAAACCCGCCGCCAAGAAGGCAGCGCCGAAGAAGAAAAAGGAAGACTGAGCCGAGGCTCCGTTTTCAGATGAAAGGCCCGGATATGATCCGGGCCTTTTTCTTTTGCTTTCTTTTGCGGGCTCCGTTATCGCGCCGGCCGGGGAGGAAGGTCCGGCGCGCCCTTCGGAACGGGGTTTCGTTCGAGCGTTGCAATCAGCTGCTTCATCTCGCCGATTTCCCGAACCTGCGCCTCGATGATCCCGTCGGCGAGCTTGCGGACGCGCGGATCGCGGATCCGGGCCCTTTCGCTTGTCATGATCGCGATCGAATGATGCGGGATCATGGCCTTCATATAGGAAATGTCGTCAACTGTTTGCTGGCTGCGTACAAGCCAGAGAGCGCCCGCGAAGACGAGGGCGGCGCCGGCGAGGATCGCGATGTTCGTTGCCCGGCTCGGATACATTTTCATCATGAAGAGAAGCATGACGATCGCCATCGCCGCACCCATCATGACCGCCATGTAAACGCGCGTCTCGCTGAACTCGACGTGGTCGAGCGCGTAGGTATTGAGATACATCAGACCGAACATGACGACGGCGGATGTCGCGATCATGGCCGCGAAGCGGGAATAGCTCATCGGAGGCGCCTGCAAGAATTGCGTTCGTCCGATCAACCCCTCGCGGCGCACCCGGTTCCGTTTCAATTCCCGATCCGTCGGAGGTCCGCCCGGGCAGCGACGAGTTCGACGAAGCCCGGCGGGCAGGTTTCGGCCGACCGCCGCAGCAGCGGCAGGGCCGCCGCCGTCTTTCTCTCCGCGCGACGGAGCGCGCCGACATAATATTCCGCCTCGCACACACGGTCGGCGGTGGTGGACGGTTCCTTGTCCGCGCGGGCGGCGACGTAGAGAGAGCTTTCGTCCCGCTTGCCGAGATAGAACTCGATAATCGGCCAGGGCCAGTTCTTGCGATCCATCCTGGCGACGAGGTCGGTGAATGTCTTCGTGTCCGCCTCGCCGAGCCGGACAAGGGCTAGATGCAGCCAGAGCGGCTGATACGCATCGTCTGGTCGCCGTTTGATGGCGGCCTTGAAATCGTCGCGCGCGGCTCCGTAGTCGCCGCTCAGATATTCTTCGCGACCGCGATTGTAGTGGGCGCGGCCGTCGGCAGGGTCGAGTTCGATTGCGCGCCCGAAATCCGCCATGGCGCGCGCGTGGTCGCCCTGGCTCGCATAGGCAAGGCCCCGCTCGCCATATCCGAGAGCGGAATTCGGGTCGATCCGGATTGCCTGATCGTAGGAGGCGATTGCGCGATCCGAGGCGCCGACCATGTCGTAAGCGCCGCCGCGTTGAACATATGCGTCTGCATTGTAGGCGTCGGTGACGGGCAGGTTGGAGATGACGTCGGCGGCCGCGGCGCTGTCGTTCTTGCGGGCGAGGTTGTAGGCCTGCCGTAGATAGGCTTGGCCGATCTGCGGCGCCAGATGCGTGACCGATGCGTAGTCCGCTATGGCGCGATCGACGTCGAGCAACCTGTCGTAGGTCTGGGCTCGCCACATCAGGACCTGTGCGTTGTCGGGATTGAGCGCCAGCGCGGCGCTGAAGTCGGAGAGGGCATGGGCGAGATCGCCGCCGCCCGAACGGGCGAGACCGCGCAGGACAAGTGCGAGTTCGGACGCAGGGTCGAGCGCCAGCGCGGCGCTGAAGTCGGCGATGGCCCGGTCCGGGTGCTTCAGCCCAAGTTGTGCGTTGCCACGCGCGACAAGAAGTTGCGTCCGGTAAGAACGTGGCCAATAGCTCGCCGAAAGCGCGCCGTCATAGTAGCGGAGGGCGTCGGCGTAGTTGCCGTTCGCCATGGCGCGGCCAGCGCGCGGGCCGTCGCCCCAGACCAGGAAGGCGCCATAGGCGAGACCGACGGCGACGAGAAGTGCGCCCGCCGTGCCGGCGATGGCGATCGCCACGGACTTGAAACGGAAGCTCATCGGCCCTCCTCGCGCATCGTCACCCTGCGGAATACTCGGCTGGCGGACATGCCGGCGTCAACGCGGATCGCCCGTCGCCGATTGTGACGAAATGTAGGCGCCGACCTTAACGCTTCGGTAAGAAAAAACTTTGGCCGGTGCGCAAAAAACTATTGCGCGGACTCAGCGATGACCCTATGTCTCCGCGCACAAGACGCACACGCACGTGCCACTGGCCCTTAGTTGGTTTATGCAACGACGGAAGCGTCCTTTTTGATCACGCCGGCATTGCCGGGTCTTAAAGGGTGTTGACGATGTTCGCTTCCGAGCCGGGCCGCCGTGCCCGTTCGCGCCTCTCCACGAAATCCGAAGTTGCGACCAAGCCGCTGGGCGAGGCCGCGCATGGCACGACCAAGGCAGGCCCGCCGCGCCGCCGGGCGAAGCTCGCCCTCGTCCATCGCGAAGCGGAGCTCCCGACGGAGCGCGGCGGCATGCCGCCCAAGATCGCGCGCTTCCTCGAGACGGCCGACCTTCCGTCGCCCTGCCTCGTGGTCGACGTCGACCTCGTCGCACATAACTGGCTCGAGCTTGCGCGCTCGCTGCCCGAGGCACGCATCTTCTATGCCGTGAAGGCGAACCCGGCGAACGAGATCGTCTCGCGGCTCGCTCGCCTCGGCTCCTCGTTCGACACGGCCAGCATGGGCGAGATCGATCTCTGCCTGCGCCACCGCGTCTCGCCGGATCGCATCTCCTTCGGCAACACGATCAAGAAGGAGCGCGACATCGCCGCCGCCTATGCCAAGGGCGTGCGCATGTATGCGTTCGACTCGGACGCCGAGCTCGAGAAGATCGCGCGCTCCGCGCCGGGCTCGAAGGTCTATTGCCGCGTGTTGATGGAATGCGAAGGCGCCGAGTGGCCGCTGTCGCGCAAGTTCGGTTGCGAGCCGGAGATGGCCGCCGACCTGCTCGTGCGCGCCCGCGATCTCGGCCTCGATCCCTACGGCGTGTCGTTCCATGTCGGCTCGCAGCAGACCGATCTTGGTCAGTACGACAAGGCGCTGGTCCAGACGGTCGCGCTGTTCGAGACGTTGCGTGAGCGCGGCATCGAACTGCGCATGGTCAACATGGGCGGCGGTTTCCCGTCGCGCTACCGCACCGACGTGCCGTCGATCGAGGCCTATGGCGCCGCGATCCGCGAAGCTCTCGCGCGTCGTTTCGGCGATCGCCAGCTTGACGTGATCGTCGAGCCGGGCCGCGGCGTGGTCGGCGATGCCGGCGTCATCCAGTCGGAAGTCGTGCTCGTCTCGGAGAAGGGCGGCAGCGACCAGCGACGATGGGTCTATCTCGACGTGGGCAAGTTCCACGGCCTCGCCGAGACGATGGACGAGGCGATCAAGTACCGTCTCCAGACGCCGCATGACGGCGAAGAGACCTCGCCGGTGGTTCTCGCCGGACCGACCTGCGACAGCGCCGACATCCTCTACGAGAAGGCCGACTATCGCCTTCCGGTGGCGCTGAAGGCGGGCGACAAGGTCTGCATCCTGGCGACCGGCGCCTACACGACGACCTACTCGGCCGTCGCGTTCAACGGCTTCCCGCCGCTCGCCAGCATCTGCATCTGAGCGACGGGCTTTCCACGAACAAGAACCCTTGAAGGCAGGGCGCGCGGGTGACCGCGACGCCCGCTGGATGGAGTCATCCGATGAACATTGTCGTCGAGACGGCCGCTCATGAAGCGGCGGTCGATAAAATGGTCGCCGAGGCTTTCGGGCCGGACCGCTTCGCGAAGACGGTCTACCGGCTGCGCGACGGCGTGGCGCCGATCCCGTCGCTGTCGCTCGTCATGACCGACGGGGAGGAGGTCGTCGGCACGTTGCGCTTCTGGCCGATCCTCATCGGCGGGACGACGCCGGCGCTGCTGCTCGGGCCGCTCGTCGCGGCTGCCGATCGGCAGGGCGAAGGCATTGGCACCCGGCTGATGCAGGAAGGTCTGGCGCGCGCAGCCGCCGAAGGGCATCGGATCGTCGTGCTCGTCGGCGACGAGCCCTATTACGTCCGTTTCGGATTCACCCGGGCACTTGCCCGCAGGTTAAAACTGCCGGGCTGGGTCGACAGGAAGCGGTTTCTGGCCCGCGAGCTCGCGGCCGGTGCGATGGCCGGTGTCAGCGGCATGATCGGCAGGCCGAGCGAAGCGGCAGCAGAGGCAGCGGTTCTGGCTGCTTGATCCACGATGAGGTCGGCCCGCGCGGCCCGGAGCTTTCGCTCCGGCTGCGCCGCGGGCTTGCCGGGTGTGCGCGGGGAAGGGCTGAAATCCTCCCCGCGCACCTCAGAGCATTTTCGTCGGCCGAGGCACCAGATCACGGGTGGGCCTTTCAGGGGCTGAAAACCGGCGGGGCTCGCCTTATATGGGCGGTGGGCTATTATGCATCCACCAGCCATTTACCGAATCCCGCTATGCCATTATGAGCACTATCGGCCATGATGGCGCCCGGCCGGCCCGCAAGGGGCCAGTGAGCAACCGCCGGCCTGCTGACCTTCAGGAGAGAGAATGAGAGATCCCCTTGAGACCTACATGAACCTCGTGCCGATGGTGGTCGAGCAGACCAACCGGGGCGAGCGCGCCTATGACATCTTCTCGCGCCTCCTGAAGGAGCGGATCATCTTCATCGCCGGTCCTTTCGAGGACGGCATGGCGACGCTCGTTGCGGCGCAGCTTCTCTTTCTGGAAGCAGAAAATCCGAAGAAGGAAATCTCGCTCTATATCAATTCGCCGGGCGGCATCGTCACCTCGGGTCTCGCGATCTACGACACGATGCAGCATATCCGTCCGCCGGTGGCGACGGTCTGCATGGGCCAGGCGGCGTCGATGGGCTCCCTGATCCTGACGGCGGGTGAGAAGGGCATGCGCTACGCATTGCCGCACTCGCGAATCATGGTCCATCAGCCGTCGGGCGGATTCCAGGGCCAGGCGACGGACATCGAAATCCACGCCCGCGAGACCCTTGCGATTCGCGAGAAGCTGAACAATATCTATGTGAAGCACACTGGCCGGAGCCTGAAGGAAGTTCAGGACGCGCTGGAGCGTGACAACTTCATGAGCCCGGAACGCGCCAAGGAGTTCGGTATCGTCGATCATGTCGGCGTGCCGCGCTCGGAAGACGCGCCGAAATAAGCGACGAAAAGTGGCCATTTTCAACGGTGCGGACGTCGTTCCGCTCCGCTTGGCTGCAACCGCCGTTTCCGACAGGCTGCCGAATATTGCCTCTGTCTGCCTGCTTCGCAGGCAGGTTGCGGGCTGGCGACCTGCAAATTGTAATGAAATCTTGATCCCTCGACGAATAACATGCTCGTATGTCGAAGTGGTGACGGGTCACGGATCCGGATGAGTCTCTCAAACGTAAGGAGAGACAAGGGTTTAACGATACGGCACCATCGGCAGGCATGATCGATGCAAGGTCAAGGCGATCCGGTTGTACTGCCGGCAGATGCCTAAGGAGTTCCAATGAGCAAGGTGAGCGGCGGCGACTCCAAGAATACGCTTTACTGTTCCTTCTGCGGCAAGAGCCAGCATGAGGTGCGGAAGCTTATCGCGGGGCCGACCGTTTTTATCTGCGACGAATGCGTTGAACTGTGCATGGACATCATTCGCGAGGAAAACAAATCCTCGCTGGTGAAGTCGCGAGACGGTGTTCCTACGCCGCAGGAAATCTCCAAAGTCCTCGACGACTATGTGATCGGGCAGCAGCATGCCAAGCGCGTGCTGTCGGTGGCGGTGCATAACCACTACAAGCGCCTCAATCACGCGGCCAAGAACAACGACGTCGAACTGGCGAAGTCGAACATCCTGCTCATCGGTCCGACCGGTTGCGGCAAGACGCTGCTCGCGCAGACGCTCGCCCGCATTCTCGACGTGCCGTTCACAATGGCCGATGCGACGACGCTGACCGAAGCCGGTTATGTCGGCGAGGACGTCGAAAACATCATTCTGAAGCTGCTGCAATCGGCCGACTACAATGTCGAGCGCGCGCAGCGCGGCATCGTCTATATCGACGAAGTCGACAAGATCAGCCGCAAGTCCGACAACCCGTCGATCACGCGCGACGTGTCGGGCGAAGGCGTGCAGCAGGCGCTGCTGAAGATCATGGAAGGCACGGTTGCCTCGGTTCCGCCGCAGGGCGGGCGCAAGCATCCGCAGCAGGAATTCCTGCAGGTCGACACGACGAATATCCTCTTCATCTGCGGCGGCGCTTTCGCCGGCCTGGAGAAGATCATCTCGTCGCGCGGCAAGGGGTCGGGTATCGGATTCGGTGCCGCCGTGCGCTCGGTCGAGGACCGGCGGACGGGCGACGTGCTGAAGGAGCTGGAGCCCGAGGATCTGCTGAAGTTCGGCCTGATCCCGGAATTCGTCGGCCGCATGCCAGTGCTCGCAACGCTCGAGGATCTCGACGAAGGGGCATTGATGCAGATTCTGACGGAGCCGAAAAACGCGCTGGTGAAGCAGTATGAGCGTCTCTTCGAAATGGAGAATGTGAAGCTTACCTTCTCCGAAGAGGCGCTTCGCTCGATTTCCCGCAAGGCGATCGAGCGCAAGACGGGTGCCCGCGGACTTCGCTCCATTATGGAGTCGATCCTCCTCGATACGATGTTTGAGCTCCCGACGCTGGAAGGTGTCGAGGAAGTCGTCATCAGCAACGAGGTGGTCGAGGGCAAGGCCCGGCCGCTTTACATCTATGCCGAGCGCAAGGGCGACGTCGGCACGAGCGCCTGATCGTTCCCTCACCCCCGTGTGAACGGGGGGCGAGCGCCCTTCGGGGCAGTTTCGCTATCGAAACAAGGTGGCCTTGAAAGCGAGAGCTTTCAGGGCCATTTTCTTTCCAACAGGCCAATTCCGGCCGCGCTGCCTGGCGCCGGGACATGCCGTCCAGAGGATCCGATTTCCGGTCCGCCCTCGCGAGAGCAAGCGTCCCCGAGCCGAATCCGGCTAGACTTAAGCGGCACGTCCCAATCGATCAGCATTCATTCAGGTTCGAATGCTAGATTCGAGCGCCATCAGGGGCGTCTAGTGAAAGCAGGTACCCGAGAATGACTGACAAAGACGAACAGACATCTCAAGCGGACGCAAAGGGCGGCAAGCTCGTTTTGCCGGTCTTGCCGCTCCGCGATATCGTCGTCTTCCCGCACATGATCGTGCCGCTCTTCGTGGGGCGCGAGAAGTCGGTGCGGGCGCTCGAAAACGTGATGCAGGACGACAAGCAGATTCTGCTGGTCGCCCAAAAGAACGCCGCGGACGACAATCCCGACATTGGCGACATCTACGATGTCGGCACCATCGGTTCCGTGCTGCAGCTCCTGAAGCTTCCCGACGGCACCGTGAAGGTGCTGGTCGAGGGCGTGAAGCGCGCGCGCGTCGCCGGTTACACGGAGAACGACCAGTTCTTCGAAGCCGAAGTCGAGCCGATCGAGGAAGCCGAGACGGAGAGCGAACAGCTCGAAGCGCTCGCGCGTTCGGTCGTGTCGCAGTTCGAAGGCTATGTGAAGCTCAACAAGAAGGTGCCGCCGGAAGTTCTCGGCTCGGTCAGCCAGATCGACGAGCCGGCGAAACTCGCCGACACCATCGCGAGCCATATCAACATCAAGATCGCCGAGAAGCAGGAGCTTCTCGAGCTGCCGTCGGTCGCCGACCGGCTGGAGCGCGTCTACTCGCTGATGGAAGGCGAGATCAGCGTTCTCCAGGTGGAGAAGCGCATCCGCTCGCGCGTCAAGCGCCAGATGGAGAAGACGCAGCGCGAGTACTATCTGAACGAGCAGTTGAAGGCCATTCAGAAGGAACTCGGCGACGGCGAGGACGGCAAGGACGATCTGCGCGAACTCGACGATCGCATCCAGAAGACCAAGCTGTCGAAGGATGCGCGCGAGAAGGCGCAGGCCGAGCTGAAGAAGCT
Organism: Parvibaculum sp.; assembly: GCF_035511255.1. GTDB lineage: Bacteria > Pseudomonadota > Alphaproteobacteria > Parvibaculales > Parvibaculaceae > Parvibaculum. Next base: position 11,830 of record NZ_DATKFR010000139.1, on the reverse strand, counting down.
GAAGCAGATGAGCCCGATGTCGGCCGAAGCGACGGTCGTGCGGAATTATCTCGACTGGCTGCTGTCGGTTCCGTGGAACAAGAAGAGCCGCGTCAAGAAAGACCTGCGGAGCGCGCAGGAAATTCTCGATACGGATCACTTCGGCCTCGACAAGGTCAAGGAACGCATCGTCGAGTATCTGGCCGTGCAGAGCCGCGCCAACAAGCTGAAGGGGCCGATCCTGTGCCTCGTCGGCCCGCCCGGCGTCGGCAAGACCTCGCTCGGCAAGTCTATCGCCAAGGCGACCGGTCGCGATTTCGTGCGCATGTCGCTCGGCGGCGTGCGTGACGAGGCCGAGATCCGTGGCCACAGGCGGACCTATATCGGCTCGATGCCCGGCAAGGTCATCCAGTCGATGAAGAAGGTGAAGCACAACAACCCGCTCTTCCTGCTCGACGAGATCGACAAGATGGGTGCGGATTTCCGTGGCGATCCTTCGTCGGCGCTGCTGGAAGTGCTCGATCCCGAGCAGAACAATGCCTTTGCGGACCATTACCTGGAGGTCGATTACGATCTCTCGGACGTGATGTTCGTGACGACGGCGAATACGCTGAACATCCCCGGACCGTTGATGGACCGTATGGAGATCATACGCATCGCCGGCTACACCGAGGATGAGAAGGTCGAAATCGCCCGGCGTCACCTGATCTCGAAGGGCCTCGAAGCGCATGGCCTGCGGAGCGGCGAGTGGTCGATCGACGATGCCGCGCTGCGTCAGTTGATCCGCGTCTATACGCGGGAAGCGGGCGTCCGCAGCCTCGAGCGCGAGATCAACAATCTCGCCCGCAAGGCGGTCAAGGAGATCCTGACTTCGGACAAGAAGTCGATCACCGTGACGCTGGAGAACATCGAGAAATACGCCGGCGTGCCGAAGTATCGCTACGGCGAGGCGGAAGGCGAAGACCAGGTCGGCGTGGTTACGGGGCTTGCCTGGACCGAAGTCGGCGGCGAATTGCTGACGATCGAAGGCGTCATGATGCCCGGCAAGGGCCGCATGACGGTCACCGGCAACCTGCGCGACGTGATGAAGGAGTCGATCTCGGCCGCGAACTCCTATGTCCGTTCGCGGGCGACGCGCTTCGGCATCGAGCCGCCCTTGTTCGACCGCAAGGACATCCATGTGCACGTGCCGGAAGGCGCGACGCCCAAGGACGGTCCCTCGGCCGGTGTCGCGATGACGACGGCGATCGTTTCCGTCATGACCGGCATCCCGGTCCGCAAGGACGTGGCGATGACGGGCGAGATCACGCTGCGCGGTCGGGTGCTTCCGATCGGCGGGTTGAAGGAGAAGCTCCTGGCGGCGCTTCGGGGCGGCATCAAGAAGGTGCTGATCCCGGCGGACAACGCCAAGGATCTGGCCGACATCCCGGACAACGTGAAGAACGCGCTCGAGATCGTGCCGGTGTCGACGGCCGACGACGTGCTCAGGAATGCGCTCACCCGCATACCGGAGCCCATCGAATGGGACGAAGCCGCTTATGCCGCCCAGCAGGCTGCCGAGCGGCGCGGCGAGACCAGCGAGACGGTCGTCGCGCATTGAAGTTGGCTCACTGAGGAGCCCAGGAAGCGGAACGGAGGCCTTCGGGCCTCCGTTTTCGTTTCCCCGTGAGCCAAAATAGCGCGGAATCCCGCAGTTTTTACTTTGACCCTGTCTTTGGCCGACGGGTAAAGTCATGAATGTCGCGAGGGACCAATTCCCGCGACCGCATCCAGAGGGGCCTGACGTGAATAAAAACGATCTCATTGCAGAAGTGGCGGACCGGACCGGTCTATCCAGGGCCGATGCGACCAAGGCCGTCGACTATGTGTTCGACACGATTACCGACTCGCTGAAGAAGGGCGACGAAGTGCGTCTGGTCGGCTTCGGGACCTTCACGGTTTCGAATCGCGCCGCCACGGAAGGTCGCAACCCGCGCACGGGCGAGACGATCAAGATCCCGGCCTCCAAGCAGCCGAAGTTCAAGGCGGGCAAGGGGCTGAAGGACGCAGTCAACGCCTGATCGGCGCGACTGCGATCCGCGAGTTTCGAGGCCGGTCGCCCGTGAGGGCAGCCGGCCTCTTTCATTTCGTGAAAGCGGAAATTCGGACAGTCAGGAAATCTGGCGGCCGTTCCCTTCCGCGTTATCGCCAGAGCGCGGATCGAGTTCGGGCGGCGCCGGATCGGTCGGCGGGAAAGGCATGGCGACGAATTCGCCGCGCTCGGTCGCGTTCAGCGGTGCGCGCGCCTTCATCCGTAGAAGCGTGAAGCCGGCAAAGACGAGGTGGACGGCGGCCGAGAACATGAAGATGAAAGACATGCCCCAGCGCTCGGTGCCGATCGAGGCGGCGAAAGGACCAATGACGGCGCCGACCGCGTAGGCGAGGAGCAGTCCGCTCGAGATGCTGACGAAACTCTCTTTGCCCGAATGGTCGTTGGTGTGGGCGACACAGACCGAATAGAGCGTCAGCGCGAAACAGCCGAAGAGAAAGCCCGCGAGCAGCAAGACCCATTCGGCGCCAAGCCCGCGCGCTGCGATGAGGCCGATCTCGCCCAGCGCCGCGCCCAGGCTGATGCCGAGAATGATACGGCGGCGGTCGGTCCGATCGGACAAACGGCCGATGGGGACCTGCGCGATCGCGCCGCCGAGAATGGCCGCCGTCATGAACAGCGAAACGCCGAAGACATCGAGACCGCTGTCATGCGCGAAGACAGGCCCGAGCGTCCAGAAGGGTGCGTTGGTCAAACCGACGACGAGGCTTCCCATCAGGCCTACCGGCGAAACGGCGTAGAGTCGGCCGATATAGATGCGGGTCGAAGCGATGGGCGCAGGCTGGACGGAGGTCGTCATCGAAATCGGCACGAGCGCCAAGGAGGTCAGGATCGAGCAGATCGCGAAAAGCGTGAAGCCGGCGGGGTTCGCCGTATTGAGCATCAACTGGCCGAGCGTCAGCGAGACGAAGTTGACGACCAGATAGACCGCGAAGAGGCGGCCCCGCGTTTCGTTGGTCGCGCGTTCGTTGATCCAGCTCTCGATCACCATATAGAGACCGGCGAAGCAGAAGCCGGTGAGGCCGCGCATCAGCGCCCAGGCAACCGGATGGACGACGAGAGCATGGACGAGCGGCGCGATGGCCGCGAGGGCCCCCAGGGCGGCGAAGCTGCGGATGTGGCCCGCGCGCTGGACGATGAAGGGGCCGAGCACGCAGCCCGCCATGAATCCCGCGAAATAGACGCTGCCGATGAAGCCGACCGTCGTCGTCGCGAAATGTTCGATGTCGGCCCGAATGGGAATCAGCGTGCCTTGCAGCCCGTTGCCGATGAGCAGGATCGACGTTGCCAGAAGCAGCGAAAAGACGGGAGCTATGGTCCGGCTCAATTTGGCACCAGGGCGGCGGTTTGGTTCGTGCGCCGGAGGCGGGGCGACATGGCCACAACATCGGGCCTTCGCGGCCGGAAAGCAACGTGGAGAGGCGCCGCAAAGGGGACAGGGATTGAAAAGCCGGGACCCATCCGATAGGACAGGCGCTTGCCGGGCAGGGCGGTTAGCTCAGTTGGTAGAGCGCCTCGTTTACACCGAGGATGTCGGGAGTTCGAGTCTCTCACCGCCCACCAGTTTCTCCATACATCTTTCGCGATTTGATACCCCGTACCGACGGGAACAGAGACTGCTTGGGCGCGGTTTCAGTTCAACGCCGAGACGATGGTCGCCGAAAGGCCAAGGGATCGGGCTAAGTTGGCCGATTTCCGCCAAACCTTCCTTGACAGTGGCGGGGGCTTGACGTACCAACCGCGCACTCTTTCCGGGCGGTTCCACCGTTCGCGTCGGGGGTGTAGCTCAGTTGGTTAGAGCGCCGGCCTGTCACGCCGGAGGTCGCGGGTTCGAGCCCCGTCACTCCCGCCACTCTATCGCCAAAAAGGACGCTGGCCGCCGCCGCGCTGCCGCACCGCAGAGCATTTGCTGCACTGCGCTTCGCTTCCCGCAAGATCAATCAGCATAAAGGTTTTTTCACGTTGAACATGGTCAACGTGGTGTTTGATTCTGCGGATGCGAGGGATATACTGCGCGCGGATTTCGACCCGGCGTTCAGCAACAAACGAGTCGGCAGAGGCGTGACCCGATAGCGGTTTCGGGGAAGATGCCTGCGAGTTACGAGGACGACTTATGGAAGACCTTCTCCGCGAATACCTGCCCATCCTGATCTTCATGGGCCTGTCGCTGGTGCTCGGTCTTGCGCTGCTCATTGCCCCCTTCCTGATCGCTCCGAGCAAGCCGGACACCGAAAAGCTCTCCGCCTATGAATGCGGATTCGACGCTTTCGACGATGCCCGCATGAAGTTCGACGTGAAGTACTACCTGGTCGCCATTCTCTTCATCATCTTCGATCTCGAAGTCGCCTTCCTGTTTCCCTGGGCGGTGGCTCTCGGAGATGTCGGCATGTTCGGCTTCTGGTCGATGATCGTCTTCCTCGGCGTCCTCACCATCGGCTTCACCTATGAGTGGAAGAGGGGAGCTCTGGAATGGGAGTAGGAACGGAACCCGGCACCGTCGGCCGCCGCGAAGCGCGCGAAGACGCGGCTGTCGTCGCGAACACGCCCGGCGCGGTCGATGTCGCGAAGGGCGGAGATGTTCCGCCGATCAACGATCCGATCTTCAAACAGATGTCGGATCAACTTGCCGACAAGGGCTTCGTGCTGACGACGGTCGACGACCTCATCAACTGGTCGCGCACCGGATCGCTGATGTGGATGACCTTCGGTCTGGCCTGTTGCGCCGTCGAGATGATGCACACCTCGATGCCGCGCTACGACAGCGAGCGATTCGGCTTCGCGCCCCGCGCGTCCCCGCGCCAGTCGGATGTGATGATTGTCGCCGGCACGCTGACGAACAAGATGGCGCCCGCGCTTCGCAAGGTCTACGACCAGATGCCGGAGCCGCGCTATGTGATCTCGATGGGATCATGCGCCAATGGCGGCGGCTATTATCACTATTCCTATTCCGTGGTGCGCGGCTGCGACCGGATCGTTCCGATCGACATCTACGTGCCCGGATGCCCTCCCACCGCCGAGGCACTGCTTTACGGCATCCTCGCGCTTCAGAAGAAAATCCGCCGGACAGGAACGATAGACCGGTGATTTTCGTGAACCGGGCGACCCGCGCTCCCGCTCAAACCTGAGAGCGTCGGTCGTTCACGAGTTTCGAGACTGCTTCGATGGTTGGAAGTCTGACAGACCTCGGCGATCACATCCGCGCAAAACTCGCGGGTGCGGTCCTTGACGCCGATATCGCATATGGTGAGCTCAACGTGACCGCGCAAGCCGCGCAGATCGTTTCGGTGCTCACTTTTCTGCGCGACGATCCGGCGTGCCAGTTCACGACGCTGATCGACATCACCGCGGTCGATTACCCGGAACGCGAACGGCGCTTCGACGTGGTTTACCACCTGCTGTCGATGACGAAGAACGCGCGCATCCGCATCACGATCGAGACGGACGAGGAAACGCCGGTGCCGAGTTCGGTCGGCGTCTATCGTGCCTCCGACTGGTTCGAGCGCGAGACCTTCGACATGTACGGCGTGCTGTTCTCGGACCATCCCGACCTGCGCCGCATCCTCACGGACTACGGCTTCACGGGCTATCCGCTGCGCAAGGATTTCCCGCTGACGGGCTATGTCGAGGTGCGCTATGACGACGACCAGAAACGAGTCGTCTACGAGCCGGTGAAACTCGTGCAAGAATTCCGCAGCTTCGACTTCCTGAGCCCCTGGGAAGGGGCTGGGGACTATGTGCTGCCCGGCGACGAGAAGGCGGAGCCGAAGCCATGACCGAACAGCAACTCCGCAATTTCAGCCTCAACTTCGGACCCCAGCATCCGGCGGCGCATGGCGTGCTACGCCTCGTGCTGGAACTCGAGGGCGAGATCGTCGAACGCGTCGATCCGCATATCGGGCTTCTGCATCGCGGCACCGAGAAGCTGATCGAGTACAAGACCTATCTGCAGGCGCTGCCCTATTTCGACCGGCTCGATTACGTCGCGCCGATGAACCAGGAGCACGCCTATTCGCTGGCCGTCGAGAAGCTTCTGGGCATCGAGGTGCCGCGGCGCGGCCAATTCATCCGCGTCATTTATTCCGAAATCGGACGATTGCTCTCGCATCTTCTCAACGTCACCACGCAAGCCATGGACGTCGGTGCGCTGACGCCGCCGCTCTGGGGCTTCGAGGAACGCGAGAAACTGATGATCTTCTATGAGCGCGCGTCGGGCGCCCGTATGCATGCGGCCTATTTCCGGCCGGGCGGCGTACATCAGGACCTGCCGCCGAAGCTCGTGCAGGACATCTACGATTTCTGCGATCCGTGCGAGAAGGTGCTCGACGATCTCGAGACGCTGCTCACCGGCAATCGCATCTTCATGCAGCGCAACGCCGATATCGGCATCGTGTCGAAGGAAGATGCGCTGACTTGGGGTTTCTCCGGCGTGATGGTGCGCGGCTCGGGCATGGCCTGGGATCTTCGTCGCTCGCAACCCTATGAAGTCTATTCCGAACTCGATTTCGACATTCCCGTCGGCAAGAACGGCGACTGCTACGACCGCTATCTCGTGCGCATGGACGAGATGCGCCAGTCGCTCAGGATCATCAAGCAGGCAATCGAGAAGATGCCCGAAGGTCCGGTGCATACCACCGATGGGAAGATGTTCCCGCCCTCGCGTGGCGAGATGAAGCGTTCCATGGAAGCGCTCATCCATCACTTCAAGCTCTATACCGAGGGCTATCACGTTCCCGCCGGAGAGGTTTATGCCGCCGTCGAAGCGCCGAAGGGCGAGTTCGGCGTCTATCTCGTCTCCGACGGCACCAACCGGCCTTACAAGTGCAAGATTCGCGCGCCGGGTTTCGCGCATCTTCAGGCCATGGATTTTCTCTGTCGCGGCCACATGCTCGCGGACGTTTCCGCCGTGCTGGGCTCGCTCGACATCGTGTTCGGCGAGGTGGATCGATGAGCGTGCGGCGTTTGGCTGCGAACCAGCCCGATAGCTTCGAGTTCACACCCGAGAACGCCGAGTGGGCGAACGGGCAGATCGCGAAATATCCGATGGGCCGTCAGGCCTCGGCGATCATTCCGCTGTTCTGGCGTGCACAGAAGCAGGCGGGCGGCTGGCTGCCCGAACCGGCGATCCGTTATGTCGCCGATCTTCTCGGCATGGATTACATCCGTGCGCTCGAAGTCGCGACCTTCTACACGATGTTCAATCTTCAGCCGGTCGGCGAGCATTTCGTGCAGCTCTGCGGCACGACGCCTTGCTGGCTGCGCGGCGCTGACGAATTGAAGGATGCCTGCCGCAAGCATATCGGTCCCGAGGGGCAGGTGAGCGCGGACGGCAAGCTCTCCTGGATCGAGGTGGAATGCCTCGGCGCCTGCGCCAACGCGCCGATGGTTCAGATCAATGACGACTTCTTCGAGGATCTCGACGGTGCGAAGCTCGGCGAAATCATCGAGAACCTGCGCAGCGGCCGTGCGGTGAAGTCGGGTCCGCAGAACGGCCGGCATTCGTCGGAGCCGGTCGGCGGACTGACGAGCCTGACCTCTCTCGAGGAGAGCAAGTGATGCTTCAGGACAAGGACCGCATCTTCACCAATCTCTACGGTCTCGGCGAGCAAGGCCTTGCAGGCGCGCGCAAGCGCGGCGACTGGGACGGCACCGCCGACATCATCGCGAAGGGCCGCGACTGGATCATCGAGGAGATGAAAAAGTCGGGTCTGCGCGGGCGCGGCGGCGCGGGCTTTCCGACCGGCCTCAAGTGGTCGTTCATGCCGAAGGATTCCGGCGGGCGTCCGCATTACCTCGTGGTCAATGCCGACGAGTCCGAGCCTGGCACCTGCAAAGACCGCGAGATCATGCGCCACGATCCGCAGAAGCTGATCGAGGGCTGTCTGATCGCGAGCTTCGCGATGGGCGCGCATGTTTGCTACATCTATGTGCGCGGCGAATTCATCCGCGAGCGCGAGGCGTTGCAGGCGGCCGTCGACGAAGCCTATGCGGCGGGTCTCCTCGGCAAGAACGCGGCGGGCTCGGGCTGGGATTTCGATCTCTATGTCCATCATGGCGCGGGCGCCTATATCTGCGGCGAGGAGACGGCGCTTCTCGAAAGCCTCGAGGGCAAGAAGGGCATGCCGCGCCTCAAGCCGCCGTTCCCGGCCAATATGGGCCTCTATGGCGCGCCGACGACGGTCAACAATGTCGAGTCGATCGCGGTGGCGCCGACGATCCTCAGGCGTGGCGCGACCTGGTTTGCGGGACTCGGCCGTCCCAACAATACGGGAACAAAGATTTTCTCGATTTCGGGGCATGTGAACCGGCCCTGCAACGTCGAGGAAGAGATGGGGATATCTTTGCGGGAGCTCATCGACCGCCATGCCGGTGGCGTGCGCGGCGGCTGGGACAATCTTCTCGCAGTTATCCCCGGTGGCTCTTCGGTCCCTATGATCCCGAAAGCGGTCTGCGACGACATCCTGATGGATTTCGACTCGCTGAAGGCCGCGCAAACGGGTCTTGGAACGGCGGCTGTCATCGTGATGGACAAATCGACGGATCTCATCAAGGCAATCGCGCGCATCTCGGCTTTCTACAAGCATGAGAGCTGCGGCCAGTGCACGCCCTGCCGCGAAGGCACGGGCTGGATGTGGCGCATGATGGAGCGCATGGCGTCCGGCGAAGCGGCGGTCGAGGAAATCGACATGCTGCTCGACGTGACGAAGCGCGTCGAAGGCCACACGATCTGCGCGCTCGGCGATGCGGCGGCCTGGCCGATCCAGGGATTGATGCGCCATTTCCGGCATGTGGTTGAAGAGCGGATCGCGACCCATCAGGGTGGCCACGCTCAAGTGGCGGCGGAGTAGGGCATGCCCAAGGTTACAGTCGACGGCATCGAGGTCGAGGTCGAAGCGGGCGCAACGCTGTTGCAGGCCTGCGAGGCGGCGGGCGTGGAAATTCCGCGTTTCTGCTATCACGAGCGGCTGTCCATCGCCGGCAATTGCCGGATGTGCTTGGTTGAAGTCGAGAAGTCGCCGAAACCCGTGGCGAGCTGCGCCATGCCGGCGGCGGACGGCGCGATCGTCCGTACGACGACGGAACAGGTGAAGCGCGCGCGCGAAGGCGTGATGGAATTCCTGCTGATCAACCATCCGCTCGATTGCCCGATCTGCGACCAGGGCGGCGAGTGCGACCTGCAGGACCAGGCCATGGGCTATGGCACCGACGGTTCGCGCTATCGCGAGAACAAGCGCGCCGTCGAAGAGAAATACATGGGGCCGCTGGTCAAGACCGTGATGACGCGTTGCATCCAGTGCACGCGCTGCATCCGCTTCGCGACTGAAGTTGCCGGGACGCCGGAGATCGGCGCCATCGGCCGCGGCGAGGATATGGAGATCACGACCTATCTCGAGCACACGCTGACGTCGGAGCTTTCGGCCAATGTGGTCGATCTCTGTCCGGTCGGCGCGCTGACCTTCCGGCCCTTCGCCTTCACGGCGCGGCCTTGGGAATTGCGCAAGACCGAGAGCGTCGACGTGATGGATGCCGTCGGCTCGAACATTCGCGTCGACACGCGCGGCTCGGAAGTCATGCGCATCCTGCCGCGTCTCAACGAGGATGTGAACGAGGAGTGGATTTCGGACAAGACGCGGTTCGTCTGGGACGGCCTCAAGACGCAGCGTCTCGACCGGCCTTACATCCGTGAGAACGGCAAGCTTCGCGAAGCTTCGTGGGCGGAGGCTTTCGCGGCCATCGCCGCGAAGCTCAAGGGCGCGAAGGGCGAGCGCATCGGCGCGATCGTCGGCGATCTCGCGGCCGCCGAAGAGATGAAGGCGCTGAAGGACCTCTGGACGAAACTCGGCTCGGCCAATATCGATTGCCGTCAGGACGGCGCGAAGCAGGGCGGAGCGCGTTCGAGCTATCTCTTCAACTCGACCATCGCCGGAATCGAACAGGCCGACGCGATCCTCATCATCGGCGCCGATCCGCGCCGCGAAGCGCCGGTGCTCAATGCGCGCATCCGCAAGCGTTTCCGCATGGGCGGCGGATTGAAGATCGGTGTGATCGGTCCGCGCCACGACATGACCTATCCTTACGAGCATCTCGGCGCCGGTACGCAGACGCTGAAGGATCTCGCGGGCGGGGCGGGCTTTGCCGAGGCGCTGAAGGCAGCGCAGAAGGCGATCGTCATTCTCGGCGAAGGTGCGGTGGCGCGGAAGGACGGCGCGGCGGTATTGGCCGCGGCGATCGCGCTTGCCAGGGCGACGGGCGCGGAATTCAACATGCTGCACACGGCGGCGTCGCGCGTCGGCGGCCTCGACCTTGGCCTGGTGCCGGGAGCGGGCGGACGCGACGTGGCGGGCATTGTCGATGGCGCGTCGAAGGGCGAGATCGACGTCGTCTATTTGCTCGGCGCGGACGAGATCGATATGTCGAAGCTCGGTTCGGCCTTCGTCATCTATCAGGGCACGCATGGCGACGCGGGCGCGCATCGCGCCGACGTGATCCTGCCGGGCGCGGCCTATACGGAAAAGAACGGCCTTTACGTCAACACCGAGGGCCGGGTGCAGCGCGGCCAGCGGGCCGCCTTCCCGCCGGGCGATGCCCGCGAGGACTGGGCGATCCTGCGCGCGCTGTCGGACGCGCTCGGCGCGACGCTGCCCTATGACAAGATCGAGCAGGTCCGCGCGGCGATCGTCGCCGACGCGCCGCATTTCGCGGAGATCGACACGATCGTTCCGGCGGGCGCGTTGCCCGATCTGCCAGCCGGCGAACTCGATGCGGCGCCCTTCGAGACGCCGTTCGCCGATTTCTATCTGACGAACCCGATCGCGCGCGCGAGCAAGGTCATGGCCGAATGTTCGGCGCGGGGTGTCGCGACCCGGCGCGTTCAGGCGGCGGAGTGAGGATGCATGGCTGACATTCTGACCACTTACGGCATTCCGCTCGCGATCATCGCGGCGCAGAGCCTTGCGCTGCTGATCGGGCTTCTGCTCTTCACGGCCTATATCCTGCTCGCCGACCGCAAGATCTGGGCGGCGGTGCAGCTGCGCCGCGGCCCCAACGTCGTCGGCGCCTTCGGCCTGTTCCAGTCCTTCGCGGACCTTCTGAAATTCGTCTTCAAGGAAGTCGTGATCCCCGCCGGCTCGAACAAGGGCGTGTTCCTGCTCGCGCCGCTCGTGACCGTGGTGCTTGCGCTGTCGGCCTGGTCGGTCGTGCCGCTTGCCGACGGCTGGGTGATCTCGGATATCAATATCGGCATTCTCTACATCCTCGCGATCTCGTCGCTCGGCGTTTACGGCGTGATCATGGCGGGCTGGGCGTCGAACTCGAAGTATCCGTTCCTGTCGGCGCTGCGCTCGGCGGCGCAGATGGTTTCCTACGAAGTCTCGATCGGCTTCGTTCTGATCACCGTGTTGATGACGGCGGGGTCGCTCAACCTGTCGGACATCGTGCGTGCGCAGGAAGGCCATTACGGGCTCTTCAACTGGTTCTGGCTGCCGCATCTGCCGATGTTCGTGATCTTCTTCATTTCGGCGCTGGCGGAAACCAATCGTCCGCCCTTCGATCTCGTCGAAGCGGAGTCGGAACTCGTGGCCGGCTTCATGGTCGAGTATTCCTCGACGCCCTACATGATGTTCATGCTCGGCGAGTATGTGTCGATCATCCTGATGTGCGCGATGACGACGATCCTGTTCCTCGGAGGCTGGCTGCCGCCGGTGAATTTCGCGCCCTTCACCTGGGTGCCGGGGATCGTCTGGTTCCTCGCCAAGCTCTGCCTCG